>NZ_JBSIFD010000026.1:0-71152 GCF_053615495.1 Comamonas sp. HJ-2
GACCACATCCAGAAGCACGACAACGTGTGGGTGTGCCGCCGTATTGATTTGGCTCGTCACTGGGCCGAGCGTTTCCCCTGCACTGAAGCAGTCTCGGCCTGACCGTACGATCCGAGAACCCCAGGCGATTGAGGAAGGCGAGCTGGGCACTCGATTTTTCGAGGCATCATCGCAGCCAGTTGCAACTAGTGCGGCCCTGCATCCCTGCCCTGTGGGCAGGGGTAGCCTCTGCGGAGGCTTGCCAAGTGCGCCAAGTGCTGTCCCTGCTTTACCGCTGATCGGTCCATGCTGACCAAAAGTGCTGGGTGTTGTCACCATCCCTTGCGAGGAATCGAACGAACCCGGTCAGCCTCGATGCACACCAAGCAATGCGAATGCATCTGCTTACAGCCCGCATCCAGAGCGCGTGCGCTCGGGAATTGATAGCTGCCTTTGATTCCCGAAGCCAGTCGCGGGATACTTCAGGCTTCGAAAACTCACCGAGAACAACAACTATGCAAGGCCATCCCGAAGTCGTCGACTACCTCAAGGACCTGCTTCGCGGCGAGCTCGCGGCGCGCGACCAGTATTTCGCCCACTCGCGCATCTATGAAGACCAGGGGTTCGCCAAGCTCTTCACGCGCCTGGACCACGAGATGCAGGAAGAAACCCAGCACGCCGACGCACTGCTGCGCCGCATTCTGATGCTGGGCGGCCGCCCCGACATGCGCCCCAAGGAATTCACGCCCGGTGAGACCGTTCCCGAGATGTTGCGCAAGGACCTGGACACCGAATACGAAGTCCGTGCCGGCCTGCAGCAAGGCGTGGCGCTGTGCGAGCAGCACCGCGACTATGTGAGCCGCGACATCCTGCTGGCCCAGTTGCACGATACCGAGGAAGACCACGCCTACTGGCTGGAAAAGCAGCTGGGACTGATCGACAAGATCGGACTGCAGAACTATCTGCAAAGCCAGACCTGAGCCCTGCAACGCAGCGCGGAAAAATACCGAGGCCGTCCTTGATAGACGGCCTTTTTCATGGACTCGAGGCGGGCTCAGAAACCATAGTCATCACCAGTGGCGGCAAAGCGGCCTTCTGCCGGATTGTCGATCTTGCAAGGCTCGCCCGATCCCATCTTCTGAAACGAGGCTCCACCGAAATTCACGCCCTTGTGGCATCCCATTGACTCGTTGACAAACGACAAGTCAGAGCCCCCGGGCGACTCGGCCATCACCGGATGTCATACGGGACTGCCGCTCTTCGTCTCCAACCAGGCACAAGCTGCGGCTGCCAGCAGGACCTGGCGAAGCAGATGCACATGTCGGACAGGCCCCTGCACCCGGGCCTGCCCTGCACGCCGCATCCTCAGCGGATTGCCGTTGCGGGCGTGACCTGTACCTTCATGCTGCGCACAATGGCCGCCAGCACCACGCCATAGGCGGGAACAAACAGCAGCAGACTCACACCCAGCTTGATGACATAGTCGACCATGGCGATTTCCACCCAGTTGGCCGCCATGAAGGCATCGGAGCTATGCCAGAAGGCGATCGAGAAAAAGGCTGCCGTGTCCAGCACCTGGCCGAACACCGACGCGGCCGCCGGAGCCAGCCACCAGGAATGGCTTTTCTGGCGGATGCGGTCGAAGACCTGAATATCCAGCAACTGGCCCAGCACATAGGCGGCAAAACTGGCCAGTGCAATGCGGAACACAAAGCCGTTGAAGCTTTGCAGCGCTTCCCAGCCATTGAAGCGGCCCTCGTGGAACAGCACGCCCACCACATAGGACACCACCAGCGCGGGGAGCATGGCACGCATGATGACGCGTCGCGCCGCAGTCTTGCCGATCAGGCGTACGGTCAGATCGGTGGCCAGAAAGATGAACGGAAAGCTGAAGGCGCCCCAGGTGCTGTGAAAGCCCAGCAGCGTGATGGGCAGTTGCACCAAGTAGTTGCTGGCGATGACCAGCGCGATATGGAGCGCGACGAGAACGGAGAGGTAAAACGGCACGCGCGACGCTTGCGTCTGCACGGCATGAGCGGATGTCATGACAGTCCTTTTTGGTCGATGGGGGCGAGGGAACCCATGGTTGCGAAGAGTGCGCCAGCGCGGCGCAACCGTGAATTTTACGCGGTACGGAATTATCTCTGCCTCCCCCGGCCCGCTTATCCGCCAGGACACATGGCGGATATAAGAAAAAGCATAGCTTGTAGCGCCTGCCAATCCATGTTTTCAGTAGTGAATCAGCCTGCTTTCAATGAGTGACAGACGCTAGCCGCTATCTTTTTTGCTTCATTCAAAGCGCGAGATGCGCCTCCTGACGGGACTCATGGCGCGTGGCACGCAGCCCTGCCCACTGCAGATCGGCCAGGACCAGCACCACGACGGCCTGCGCCGCAACCCAGGCCAGACCCCAGGCACTGAGCGCCAGGCCGGAGCCAAACACCAGGACCGCGCAGCCCAGCGCCCAGCCCAGATTGCCAAGAGCCACCAGACCGATCAGCGTGCGCGGCAGGGGCTCGCGACGCGCCATCCAGGCTGCGGCCGATGCATAGGCCAGCAAGAAAAGACCTGTTGCCGTCAGCAGGAAAGGCGGCAGCCCCGTCAGATCGGCCAGCGGCCGCTGCAAGGCCAGTTGCAGCGCGCCCGTGGCGGCGCAGGAGGCCGCATCGGCCCACATCACAAGACGCAGAAACCGGGGAGAAGCAAAGAGGGACATGGAAGACTCCTGTTCTGAGAGCAAGTTCTTGCGGCCGGCCCTGTGCCGGCTGCTGGGGCCCATGATTGCCATCCGCTCGCACAGCGTCGATAACCTCGCAGGTCATGGCCTGCTGTCCGGCCTGCCACTACGATGCGGGCATGAACTCCAGCACCGCCCCCTCTTCTTTTCATGCCGCTCATATGCCGCCCGGCGCACGCGCGCCATTCGGCGAGCACCTGCGCCACTGGCGCCAGCACCGCCGGCTGAGCCAGCAGGGGCTGGCGCTGGAGGCCGAGATATCGACGCGTCACCTGAGCTATGTGGAAACAGGCCGTGCACAGCCCAGCCGCGAGATGGTGTTGCGGCTGGCCGAGCGCCTGTCGGTGCCGCTGCGCGAGCGCAATGCATTGCTGGTGGCTGCGGGCTTTGCCCCCATGTACCAGGCCCGTCCCCTGGACCACCCCGATCTGGCGGCCGCACGCCAGGCCGTGGAGCTGGTACTCAAGGGCCACGAGCCCAGCCCGGCCCTGGCCGTGGATAGACACTGGAACCTGGTGGCGGCCAATGCCGTCGTGCCGCTGCTGCTGGACGGCGTGGCGCCCTGGCTGCTGGAGCCACCCGTGAATGTGCTGCGCCTGAGCCTGCACCCCGAGGGACTGGGCCCACGCCTGGCCAACTCCGCGCAGTGGCGTGCCCATTTGCTGCACCGCCTGCAGCAGCAGATCGCCGCCACGGCAGACAGCGAGCTACAGGCACTACATGACGAAATCGCAGCCTATCCGTTCGCCGAGGACAAGGACTCCCCTCTGCCCAGCCCCATCGCCGTGCCCTTCGAATTGCACACCCATCTGGGCACACTGAGCTTCATCAGCACCATCACCATCTTCGGCACGCCCGTGGACGTGACGCTGCAGGAGCTGGCCGTCGAATCCTTCTTCCCGGCAGATGCCGAGACACAGCGGGCGCTGCAACGGCTGCGCCAAGCTTCCGCATCCTGAAGCTTACAGAGCCCTGCCAGCGTAGATGGCCACCCCCTTGACCACTTCCACGAACTCCTCAATCTGTTCGAAGTTCTGCAGAGATAGGCATCAGCTTCGCTATGGCATGCACACCCTCCCTCACTGACCTGCCACGCACGGCGAACGATGCCGATCTCACAACTACCACCCCATAGCGGTATTGACCGCCTGCTCGGTACCAAGCAAGTGCTGCTCCATCAATGCGACTAGCGCGTCTGCATCGCGGCGCAATGCCGCATCGAGCAAGGCCTGGTGCTCGGCCTGGACATTGCGCGCAACCAACGGCCCATGTAGTCGTATCTTGCGATAGCGCTCCGAGTGATCGACCAGTTGGTTCCAGAACTGCAGCAGCCATTCGGAGCCGCAGGCGCCCACCAGCGCCTCATGAAAGCGCCGGTGCTGCGACTCCCACTCGGAAGACATCGCTGCGGAGCCGCCGAGATCAGGCAGCGGCACATGCGCCAGCATGTGGAGCGACGCTATCACCTCGGCCTCCCATCGGGCATCGCCACGTCGAATGGACTCGACCAGGCACAGGCGCTCGATGTCGCGGCGGGTCTTCATCAGGTCTGCGAACTCCTGCGATGAAATCCCCCGCACCCGGGCACCGCGGTTTGACTCCGCCAACACCAGCCCTTCAGTACCCAGACGCACGAGCGCCTCGCGGATAGGCGTCAGCCCCAGGCCAAACCGCTCATCTAGGTCTGCAGCCCTCAGGCGCTGCCCAGGTGCCAACTCCCCGCGAAGAATCTCCGTTCTCAGGCGCTGGTAGGCGCGCTCCGTCCTTGAGCCGGCGTCGCTTTTTTCATCTGCTACTGCATTTTCCTGCATAGATGTACGAGAGCTTGTCCTTATATTAGATTTCATTAAACACCTTAAATTTCATGAAATTAAAAATATTTCATGAAATATGAGTCTCCATTATCCAGCCCCATCCAAGACACAGCAGAACACGATGTTCCCACTGCTGTCGCACGTATTCATGGCGTCGCTCACCGCCGGCCTGGCCTTGATTCCCAGCGCGCCCAGTATGGCTCAAAGCAGCTCCACGATTTACGGAGTCGTCGATCTCGGCTTCGTCCGCGAGAGCGGTGGCCCGAATGGCGCCAGCGCCAACATGCTGACCAGCGGCGTCGCCTCGGGCTCCCGGCTGGGTTTCAGAGGCAATGAAGACCTGGGAGGCGGGCTGTCGGCGTTCTATGCGCTTGAAATGGGCCTGCTCGCCGATACAGGCGGCTTGGCCCAGGGCGGCCTGGCATTCGGCCGCCAAGCCACAGTCGGCATCCATGGCAACTTCGGCTCCATCGCGCTGGGTCGCCAGTACACGCCCGTGGCGTTGATCCAGACCGAGACCGACCCATTCGTCACGGGCCTGGCGGGCGACTCCGCCAACCTCATCAGCGCGGGCGGTGCGAGCGGCAACAACCGCATGGACAACACGCTGCGCTATTCCTACAAGGCATCCAGCGGCCTGATGGCCGACGCGGTCTATGGGTTTGGCGAAGTCGCTGGCGACTCCAGTGCCAAGCGGCAGTACGGAGGCGCCCTCGGCTATGTGGCAGGCCCTGCCTATGCCAAGCTGGGCTACCACAACGTCAACGATGCGACCGGCAAGGCCGGCCGGCTGACCTTTCT
This sequence comes from Comamonas sp. HJ-2, assembly GCF_053615495.1. Classification (NCBI taxonomy): domain Bacteria; kingdom Pseudomonadati; phylum Pseudomonadota; class Betaproteobacteria; order Burkholderiales; family Comamonadaceae; genus Comamonas; species Comamonas sp. HJ-2. Next base: position 5,332 of record NZ_JBSIFD010000026.1, read on the forward strand.
CGGCGCGACCTATGACTTCGGATTCGCCATGGCCCACTTCAACTATGTGGTGAACAAGGGCTCGGCCGTCTTCGGCATCGTGAACCAGGATTCACGCGACATGCTGCTCGGCATCAGCGTGCCCTATGGGCTGGGCAAATTCATGGCCTCGTACATCCGCAAGGACGACCGCACGATCGCCAATTTCGACGCCAGCCAATGGGCCGTCGGCTACATGTACTTTCTGTCGAAGCGCACCACGCTCTACACCTCGATCGCACGGATAGACAACAACGCATCCGCAACGTCAAAAACAGGCTTCTACCGCGTGGGCAACGCCACGGAGCAGGGTCTGGGCTCCCGCGCCTTCAACTTCGGAATCCGGCACGCCTTCTAGGCCAGCTTCGTACCCCGGCATTGCAACCACCATAGGAACACCCACCATGAACCACCATCGCCGGCGCGCCCTCATCGCGGCCGCATGCACCACGGCCCTCGGCCTTCTGTCTGGCACCGCGCCATCGCACGCGGCCGACCGCTACCCGCACAAGCCCATCACCCTGGTGGTTGCCTATCCCGCGGGCGGCGACACCGACGTACTGGCCCGCCTGATCGGAGAAAAGCTGGGCACCCGACTGGGCCAGCCGGTGATCGTCGAGAACCGCACCGGCGCGGCTGGCACCATCGGCACCGCCTACGTCTCGAAGGCAGTCCCCGACGGCTATACCCTGCTGCTGGCGCCGAACACCATCACGATCACGCCCCACGTGCTCAAGGGCGTGGCGGGCGCCCAGGTCGACCCGGTGCGCGACCTCACCGCCATCTCGCAGTTGGGCAGCCAGTCGCTGTTCGTCGTGGCCACGGCAGCTTCGGGCGTGTCCTCCGTGAAGGAGCTGCTTGCCAGCGTGAAGGCCGGCAAGATCACCTCGTATGCCAGCCCCGGCAACGGCTCGCCCATGCACATCCTGGGCGAGCTGTTCGACAAGGCCACCGGCGTGAAGATCACCCAGGTTCCCTACCGCGGCAGCGTGCCCGCCGTGGCAGACCTCGTGGGCGGCCAACTGCCCATGATGTACACCACCCTGGGGCCGGTGGCCCAGTACATCAAGGCGGGCAAGCTGGTGCCGCTTGCGGTCGCGGACGCGAAGCGCTCGCCCTTCCTGCCCCAGGTGCCCACGCTCGCCGAGCTGGGCTATGCGGGCGCCGAGGTCGGCGCCTGGCAGGCACTGATGGGCCCCAAGGGCATGCCGCCGGATCTGGTCAGGCTGCTCAACCAGCACTGCGATGCGATCCTCAAGATGCCCGATGTGAGAGCGCGCATGGAGACGATTGCCCTGGCGCCCGTTGGCGGCGATGCAGCCGTGCTGGGCCAGGTGGTGCAGAACGACTACCAGCGCTACCGGCAGATCGTCAAGGAGTTCGGCATCCAGGCCAACTGAGGAACACCATGACAACACTTGTTACAGGCGCCGGCGTGATCGGCTGCCACACGGCCCGTCTGCTGGCGCAGCGCGGAGAATCCGTGCTCCTGGCCGACGTGGCTCCGGCCATCGCGGCCATCGCCACCATCGTCGACGATCCCCGGGTCCGCATCGAAGTCGCCGACGTCACGGATTTCGCCCGGCTGACCCGGCTTGTCGAAAGCCACGGCGTACGCCGTATCGTCCACACAGCGGCCCTGCTATCCACCGCCATCCGCCAGGACCCGGTCAAGGGCGTGGAAGTCAATGTCATGGGCACGGCTCACCTGCTCGAAATCGCCCGGCTGCACCGGCTGGAGAGAGTCGTCATCGCCAGCTCCACGACCGTCGGCTACCCCGTGTTCGGCGACTTCCTGGGCCACAGCCTGCCGGAGGACTTCAGCCTGAAATCGATCCGCCATCGCCCAGGCTCCATCTACGCGGCCACCAAGGTGGCGGCGGAACATCTGGCGCTGCTGTACCGCGACCTGTATGGCGTCGACACCATATCGCTGCGCTATGCCGCGGTGATCAGCGCCTGGAGCGGCCCCGGCACATCGGTGCCGGCGCGCGTGCTCTCATCGCTGGCCGGGCCCGCCGCCCGGGGCGAGGTCTCCGTCATCGACGACCCCTACCTCGTCTGGCAGGGAGGGGAGGAATTCATCGACGCGCGCGACTGCGCGCATGCCAACGTCACGGCCCTGGATGCCGAAGATCCGGCGCAGGGCATCTACCACATCGGCCTGGGCCGGCTGCACGGCTTCGAGGACTTCGTGGCCGGCGTGCGCCGCTGCCACCCCGCCTTGCGGGTGGACATGCGGGTCGCGCCGCAAGGTGGCTTTGCCGGCTTTGCACATGTGCGCCGTGCCTCGTCGGACATCTCCGCTGCGGCGCGCGAGCTGGCATGGCAGCCCACCCATGCGCTCGCCGACTCCATCGAACACTTCGCCCCCTTCTGTATCGCCAATGAAAATTGAATCCATGCAGGCTCAGCACCTTGCGGGCAACGGACGTCCGACCGATGCACAGTGGCTGCTGGCAGACCCCGATCACCAGATGCCATTGCCCTTTCCCCAGGCCGAGGCCTACGCGCGCCAGGTCATGGCCCTGGCCCGAGAGCTGCCGACCGACGGACTCGACGTGCGCCTTGGCGTCCCCTACGGTCGGCATCCGCTGCACCGGTACGACGTTTTCGGTCCGAAAAATGCCCAGGACGCACCAGTTCTGGTCTTCTGGCATGGCGGTGGCTGGACCAACGGCTACCGCGGCTACGTCAGCTTCATGGCGCCGCTGGTGGCGAAGCTGGGCTGCATCCTGATTGCTCCCTCCTACCGGCTTGCGCCACGGGACAGGCTGCCTGCGGCCTACGAAGACGGGCTTGCCGCGCTGCGCCATGTGTTCGACAACGCACCGTCCTTCGGCGGCTGCGCCCATCGCCTGCACCTCGCGGGGCACTCCGCCGGCGGCCATCTGGCGGCCCTGATCGCCCTGCGGCAGCCCGATGCCCGCAAGGCAGGCATACCGGCCGAAGTCGTCCGCGCCTGCCTGCCCATCAGCGGCATCATGGACCTGCACCATCCGGCCCCTGAAACCGGCAGCCTGGAGCAGCGTGTCTACACCATGGTCCTGCGCAAGCCCGACGACGATGCGGCCATGAGCCCCGTCCACTGGAGCGCGACCAGCACCGTGCCCATGCACCTGAGCTACGGTGAACACGACAGCGAGCGTGTGCAGCGCACCAACCAGGAGCTTGCGCACAGGCTGTCGCAGGTCGGCGCTCCGTGCTCGCTCTCCATCGAAGCGGGACAGGACCACTTTTCCACCCATACCGCCTTGAGCGCACCCCAGGCCTCCTGGTACCAGCGCCTGGCAAGCATCCTGGAGGCATCCGCACCATGAAGCACATAGTCGATATCGGCCTACCTTCCATCGGCCAGCCCTTCTCCTGGGCAGTGAAAGCCGGTGGCCTGCTGTTCACCACGCACGGCCCGGTGCGCAGCGACGGCACGCTCGACACCGGCCCCATCGAGCAGCAGGCCCGCCTGACGCTGGAAAACGTCCGCCGGGCCGTCGCGGCGGCCGGGGGCCGGATGAGCGATGTGGCCCAGGTGCTGATCTACATGACGGACGAGCGGGACATGCCGGTCATCGACCGCGTCTACCGCGAATTCTTCGAAGCACCCTACCCCAACCGCTCCAGCGTCGCCGTGCGAGGCCTGGTTGCGCCAGGCATGCGCGTGGAAATGGTGGTCTATGCGGCCATCGCCCCCTGAGCCCGCCAACGCCTGGCGCAAGCGCCGCGACAACACCCTCCACCAGGAAACACCGCCATGCCATCTGCAAGCAACGCCTCCTCAACCACTGCCAGAACAGACCAGCGACTGACATCCCTGGATGCCGCGCTGGCGCCGCACTCCGATGCGTCGCTGCTGGCCATCGGAGATGCCATACCGGCATACGCCGGCACCGACTGGCGTGGCAAGCGCGGCGCCGCTCCGCTTGCCGTACTGCGCCCGCGCACGCCGGAGCACCTTGCGGCAGCCATGCGGGCCACGCATGCGCTGGGGCTGCCGATCGCCGTGCAAGGCGGAATGACCGGCCTGGTGGATGGAGCATTGGCCCGACCCGGAGAGATCATCCTGTCGCTGGACAGGTTGAATGCCATCGAGGAAATCGATGCAGCCAGCCAGACCATGACCGTCCAGGCTGGCGTGAAGCTGCAGGAGGCCCAGGAAGCTGCGGCCGCTCGCGGCCTGCTGTTTCCCATCGACATCGGCAGCAAGGGCTCCTGCCACGTCGGAGGCATCGCCGCGACGAATGCGGGAGGCAACCGGGTCCTGCGCTACGGCATGGCACGCCAATCCATCATCGGCCTGGAAGCCGTGCTTGCGGATGGGCAGGTCATCAGCCATCTTGGCAAGGCACTCAAGGACAACGCCGGATACGACCTCAAGCACCTGTTCATCGGCAGCGAGGGAACGCTGGGCGTCATCACGCGGCTGGTGTTCGCTCTGCAGCCTCTGCCTACCACTCGCCAGACTGCCCTCGTCAGCGTCCAGAGCTTCGAGCAGATGGTGGAGCTGCTCAACCACTGCAGAAGGCGGCTGGGCGCGCGCCTGACAAGTTTCGAAGCGATGTGGCGCGACTTCTACGACATGGTGACGACGGAACTGCGCGTGGGAGGAACACCATTTGCTGAGCCTGGCGGCAATCTGGTGCTCATCGAAGCCATGGGCCAGGATGCCGAAGCCGACGAGCAATTGTTCATGGAGGCACTGGGTGAATTCCTTGAGTTGGCCGCTGGCTCGGACGCGGTGCTCGCCCGCTCGCAGCAAGATGCCCAGCGCCTCTGGAGCATCCGGGAGTCCTCTGGAGAAGCTGCGGCGGCAGTGGCACCGTTTGCTGGCTTCGACATCAGCCTGCCAATCACCGCGATGCCTGCATGGCTCGAAGACGTCCACTCGCAACTGCGCGCGCACGGCCTGCACCGCACGCAGACCTATGGGCATCTCGGCGATGGAAACCTGCACCTGGTCGTCGGCTATCCCGCGGACCAGCCGCAGATGAAACAGGAGATCGAAGACCTGGTGCATCGATCCGCAGGGCGGCTGGGCGGCTCCGTCTCGGGAGAACACGGTATCGGCATCTCGAAGAAGCCATACCTGGCCATCAGCCGGAGCCCCCAGGAAATCGAGTTGATGCGCGCACTCAAGCGCGCCCTTGACCCCGCCGGGCGGCTGAATGCTGGCCGCATCTTCGATCTGGAATGAATTCACCGCACACAGAGGAACCCGACCATGACACCTGCCCGCAACACCAGCATGCGACGTGCCGCCTGCGCGCTTCTTGCAAGCGCACTTGCCGCCACCCTTGCCCTGTCCAGCCCCATCGCGCTCGCGCGCGAAGGCAACAGGACGAAGCCCATCAAACTGCTCGTCGGATTCTCGCCGGGCGGCGGCACCGATGTCGTGGCCCGCTATCTGGCCGACAAGCTCAGGGAAGAACTGCACCGGTCCGTGATCGTGGAGAACCGGCCAGGCGCAGGAGGCCAGGTGGCAGCGCAAGCACTCAAGGCCGCGCCCAAGGATGGAAGCACCCTTTTCTTCACCAATGACCACACCATCTCCATCATTCCCCTGGTGATGAAGCAGCCGGGCTTCAATACCTCCAGGGACTTCACGCCGGTGGCTGGCGTAGCCATCTATGTCTCCGCGCTCTTCACTGGCGCCGGCACGCCCGTCAAAAGCTATGCCGAGTACATTCGCTGGGTTCACGACAAGCAAGCAGGCAAAGGCAGCGTGGGCATCCCTGCGCCAGCTTCGCTGCCTGAATTCATGAGCATCGCCATCGGCAGCAGGAACGCGCTGGACCTGACCCCAGTGCCCTACAAGGGCGCAGCCCCCATGCTCAGCGACATCATGGGCAACCAGATTCTGGCCGGCATCTCGTCGCTCAACGATGTGCTGGAATCGCAGAAGGCAGGCAAGATCAACGTTCTGGCGGTGTCCGGCAAAGAACGACACCCAGGCATGCCTGGCACCCCGACCTTTTCGGAACTCGGCGTCTCCGGCTTCGAGGAAAGCCCCTTCTATGCGGTCTACGCACCGCAAGGAACCTCGGCGGGCGACATAGCGGCATTCACCCAAGCCATGCAGAAGATTCTCGCCAGACCCGACGTGCAGGAGCGGCTGGCCAGCCTTGGCCTGATTCCGCAATACCTCGACGCCGAGCAGATGCGGCTGCGCGAGCAGGCCTACGCACAAACCTGGGGCCACCTCATCAAGGCCAGCGGATATCTGCCCCAATAGCCGCCCCTCATACCTCATCGCCTGGGCAGGAAGCTCCCATGGTCCCGGCCCAGACACCTGGCTCCGGCAAGGACACCTCCTTCCACAGGATCAGCTTCGTGCACCGGCTCGGCCACGGCCTTGCGGCTGCCCGAAAACGGCTTTAGTGCCACAACACCCGCCCCAAACACTGACGCCATATTGAAGTCGATTCAGGATGAAGGCTGAAACACAACCACCTATGTAGCGAACATTCGGGTCCTCGCGGCCATCATGGATTCACTTTCCGCCGAGGCGCGGATCGGCGTCTTGGTGCTGCTGCGAACATCGGCCCCATGCGCTCCTTCCTCGATATCACCGACGAGGACTTTCGCACCGTGGTCGATGTCAACCTGCTCGGTACCTTCATCTGCTGCGAGGAAGCCACACAGCGCATGAAGCCCAACGACCGTCTCACCGCTCGCAAGAAAGAAGCCCGCAGGACTTGCATCCTGCGGGCTTCTTAGCAAGACCCTTGAAGGCCTTGATTTCTGGTACCTAGACGCTTAGATCTTGGCGGCCACTTCAGCGTACTCGTCGATTTCGTTGAAGTTCATGTAGCGGTAGACGGAGGCCTTGTCGGCATCGATCACGCCCATTTCCTTCAGATACTCTTCCTTGGAAGGCAGGTAACCCAGACGCGAAGCGATGGCTGCCAGTTCGGCCGAGCCCAGATACACGTTGGTGTTCTTGCCCAGACGGTTGGGGAAGTTACGAGTGGAAGTCGAGATGACAGTCGCACCTTCACGCACTTGAGCCTGGTTACCCATGCACAGCGAGCAGCCGGGCATTTCTGTACGGGCACCGGCAGTGCCGAAGGCAGAGTAGTGACCTTCCTTGATCAGCTCGTCCTGGTCCATCTTGGTGGGAGGAGCCACCCACAGCTTGACGGGGATGTCGCGCTGGCCACCCAGCAGCTTGGCTGCGGCGCGGAAGTGACCGATGTTGGTCATGCAGGAACCGATGAAGGCTTCGTCGATCTTGGCACCGGCCACGTCAGACAGGGTCTTGGCATCATCAGGATCGTTCGGGCAGCAAACGATGGGTTCCTTGATGTCGGACATGTCGATTTCGATGACGTGAGCGTACTCAGCGTTCTTGTCGGCTTCCAGCAGGTCTGGCTTGGCCAGCCAAGCTTCGACCTTTTCGATACGGCGCTGCAGAGTCTTGGCGTCGGCGTAACCGTCAGCGATCATGTTCTTCATCAGAACGATGTTCGATGTCAGGTATTCCTTGATCGGCTCGGGGTTCAGCTTGATCGTGCAACCGGCGGCAGAGCGCTCGGCAGAAGCGTCGGACAGCTCAAACGCTTGTTCAACCTTCAGATCTGGCAGACCTTCGATTTCCAGGATGCGACCCGAGAACTCGTTGATCTTGCCGGCCTTGGCAACCGTCAGCAGACCTTGCTTGATGGCGTACAGAGGAATCGCGTGCACCAGATCGCGCAGGGTCACGCCGGGCTGCATTTCGCCCTTGAAGCGCACCAGCACGGATTCGGGCATGTCCAGAGGCATCACGCCGGTAGCGGCGCCGAAGGCCACCAGACCGGAGCCTGCGGGGAAGGAGATGCCGATGGGGAAACGGGTGTGCGAGTCGCCACCGGTACCCACGGTGTCGGGCAGCAGCAGGCGATTGAGCCAGCTGTGGATCACACCGTCACCAGGACGCAGGGCCACGCCGCCGCGGTTGCTGATGAAGTTGGGCAGTTCGCGGTGAGTCTTCACGTCCACGGGCTTGGGATAAGCCGCTGTGTGGCAGAAGGACTGCATCACCATATCGGCGGAGAAGCCCAGGCAGGCCAGATCCTTGAGTTCGTCGCGGGTCATTGGGCCGGTGGTGTCCTGCGAACCCACGGTGGTCATGCGAGGCTCGCAGTAGGTACCGGGGCGCACGCCCTGACCTTCGGGCAGACCGCAGGCACGGCCGACCATCTTCTGGGCCAGTGTGAAGCCAGCAGTGGAAGCGGCAGGAGCCTGGGGCAGGCGGAACTCGGTGGATGCGGGCAGACCCAGGGCTTCGCGAGCCTTGGCGGTCAGCGAACGGCCGATGATCAGGTTGATACGGCCACCGGCTTGCACTTCGTCCAGCAGCACGTCGGACTTGAGCTGGAAGTCAGCCACGGTTTCGCCGTTCTTGACGATCTTGCCGGCGTAGGGCAGCACGTCGATCACGTCGCCCATTTCCAGCTTGGAAACATCGACTTCAATGGGCAGAGCGCCGGAGTCTTCTTGCGTGTTGAAGAAGATGGGAGCGATCTTGCCGCCCAGCGTCACGCCACCAAAGCGCTTGTTGGGAACAAAGGGAATGTCCACGCCCGTGCCCCAGATGATGGAGTTGGTGGCGGACTTGCGCGAAGAACCGGTACCGACCACGTCACCCACGTAGGCAACCAGGTGGCCCTTCTTCTTCAGGTCTTCGATGAACTGCATGGGACCACGCTTGCCGTCTTCTTCGGGCTTGAACGCCGCGTCGGGACGCGTGTTCTTGAGCATGGCCAGGTAGTGCAGAGGAATGTCGGGACGGCTCCAGGCATCGGGAGCGGGCGACAGGTCGTCGGTATTGGTCTCGCCGGGCACCTTGAAGACGGTGACGGTGATCTTTTCCTCGACCTTGGGACGCGAAGTGAACCACTCGGCATCGGCCCAGCTTTGCATCACTTCCTTGGCCTTGGCATTGCCGGCCTTGGCCTTGTCGGCCACGTCGTTGAAGAAGTCGAACATCAGCAATGTCTTCTTCAGCGCGTCGGCAGCCACGCCAGCCACTTCGGCATCGTCCAGCAGCTCGATCAGAGGGTGAACGTTGTAGCCACCCACCATGGTGCCCAGCAGCTCGGTGGCCTTGGCCTTGGAGATGAGACCCACCTTCAGGTCGCCGTGAGCCACGGCAGCCAGGAAGGAAGCCTTGACCTTGGCTGCATCATCCACACCGGGCGGCACGCGATGGGTCAGCAGATCCATCAGGAATGCATCTTCACCGGCGGGTGGATTCTTGATCAGCTCGATCAGGTCTGCGACCTGCTTGGCATCCAGAGGCAGCGGGGGGATGCCCAGTGCGGCGCGTTCTGCCACATGGTCACGGTAGGCTTTCAACATGGGTTCTCTCCAATGGTTTTTTGAAAAAGGCTGCGCGTGGAGCGCGAATTACAGGACTGGCGCATGTGCGATACGCCAGTCCTCAGCCTCGCCAGACTTATTTGCTGTCCAGCAGGCTGGGAGGTGGGTTCTTGCGGATGGCTTCGGCCACTTGCTGCTGCTCGGGGCTCATGCACTCATCCGCCAGACGCTGGCCGGCCTTCTGGTTCATCAGCATGGACTTGTTGGCGATCTGCAGCCACACGGCACCGGCCGCCTTGTCTTCCAGGCGCACGGTGCCGGTGGAAGTCTTGACGGGAGACATGTGGTACTTGAAGCCACGGCCGTCCACGATGAAGTAACCGGGGTTGGCTGCGTCGGCGTTCACGTTCACATAGGCGCCCAGCTCACAGGCAATGCGGCCCTTGTGCACGCGCTCGGCCACGGCCAGCTCTTCCGTGCCCAGTGCGGCGGAAGCCGGGCCGGCGGCCACGACGGCGGCAGCACCCGCGCCACCTGCAGCTACGGCAGCGGCAGCCTTGCCCTTCTTGGAAGTAGTGGTGGCCTTCTTGGCGGCGGGAGCCTTCTTGGCGGCGGCCGCCTTGGCCTTGGGAGCGGTTTCTGCCACGGCAGAGTGGCTGATTGCGACCAGGGGAGCGGCAATCATCAAAGTGGCGATCAGGGTCTTCATAGGAATTAGCTCCTGCAGACTTGTTATGAGTTCAACGGATTGAGGCCGGGGCAAACCAGGGTTGAACTTCAACCGGCAAGACCTGCCCCGTCTGGTGAGCGCGCTCCAGCAACTGCCAAAAATAGCGGTAGCTCGCGCGGTCGTGTAGTACACCACCAAAACTGATGGGCGCCCAATTCTGCACCGCTGCAGAGGTAAGTATTTGTGCCGCCTGTAGAACTTCGTCCTCTGCTGGCGCAAATGCACGCAGAATCGGGCGAATCTGGTCAGGATGGATGCTCCACATGCGTGTGTAGCCAAGCTCACGCGAGGCTTTTTGCGCGCAAGCCTGCAAAGCTTCAGGATTCTTGAATTCCGTGACCACGCAGTGCGAGGGCACCTTGCCGTGGGCATGGCAGGCTGCCGCGATCTCGAGCTTGGCACGAACGACCAAGGGATGCTCGAACTGGCCCTGTGCCGTCATGGCGGAAGCCGGGATGGCGCCGCCATGGGCCGAGACAAAATCCATCAGCCCGAAGGAGATGCTTTGCACGGCCGGGTGCGCGGCAATGTCGAAGGCCTGCTGCACGGCAGCAGGAGACTCAATCAAGACATGTAGCGGCACACGCTTGTCTGTCGCGCGCTGCAGGGCTGCTTCGGCCTTGATGACGTCATCCACCGACTCCACCTTGGGAATCATGATGTGGCAGAGCTTATCTGCCGCGCCGCCGGCAATGATGTCCATGTCTGCCTGGAAATGTGCATGGTCCACCGCATGCACCCGGGCCGCCACGCGCGCGCCTTGAGCCGCTCCATTCGCCAGCTCGACCACCAGACGCGCATGCTCGGCCTCCTGGCCGACAGGAGCGCCATCCTCGCAGTCCAGCGTCACGTCGAACACGCAGGTGCCGAACTCCTGCATCATCTCTGCCTGCAGCTGCAGGCTTTTGCGCATGCGCGCTTCCACGCCGCTGTAGTGATCGCAGACGGGCAGACGCTGAGCGCCACCCTGAGCATCGAGCAGCACGGTGGCGGGATGAACCAGTTCTTTCGTCATGACTTGCGCTGAGCCACCATGAAAAGTCGGGGAAAAGCCAGCAGACGCTTGCCGTCGGCTCGCTCCGGATACGCCGCATCGATGCGGCTTTGATACTCGGTCAGGTACTCGGCTTGCAGCTCCCGAGGCAAACCTTCCACGAAAGGCTTGAGGCCCGTGCTGCTGAGCCACTGCACAATCGCTGCGGCCGAGTCCATGGGATGCTGATAGACGGTGTGCCACACATCGACGCTCGCAGCCTCATTGGCGGGAGCCGCCGGCTGAGGCGCTGCCAGCAGGTCGTAATACACCCCTATGGGCAAAATCTCGGTACGCACCTTGCTCGCGTCCCCGATATGCGCCGCAAACCGGGGCAGTTGGGCGACTTCGCGCATGTTTCGGTGCGAGGGTTCCTGACGGTTGTCAGGCATCTGCACGGCCAGCACGCCACCGGGCGCCAGCAAGGAAAACAGACGGGGAATCAGGCTCTCATGCTCGCCCACCCACTGGATGGAAGCATTCGCATAGATCAAATCAGGTGCTGGCTCACCTTCAGCAGGTGCCCAGGAGGCAATATCACCGGCCTCGAACCTGGCCTGCGGCAACTGCTTGCGCGCAGTCTCCAGCATGGCTTCGGAATTGTCGACACCGAGCACATCAGCGCCGGGGAAACGCTCAACCAGAAGTTCGGTGGAGTTGCCCGGCCCGCAGCCCAGATCCACGATGCGGAGGCTGCGAGCGGGTGAATGCAAGCTGGAAGGTACTCTTGCCAGCAGTTCTGCCGCAGGGCGCGTGCGCTCATTGGCAAAGCGCAGATACAGCGCGGGGTTCCAGTCTTGCATAGGTTTTGCGCTGATTACAGCAGGTGCTTGACGCCGTCCTGCTCGCCTTGCAGCTCAGCCAGAGTCTTGTTGATGCACTCTTGCGAGAAGGCGTCGATTTCCAGACCTTCGACGATCTTGTATTCGCCGTCAGCCGTGGTGGTCACGGGGAAACCGAACACGATACCGGCGGGGATGCCGTACTCGCCGTTGGAAGGCACGCCCATGGTGACCCATTCGCCGTTGGAGCCCAGGGCCCAGTCACGCATGTGATCGATGGCAGCGTTGGCAGCCGAAGCAGCCGACGACAGACCGCGAGCAGCGATGATGGCGGCGCCGCGCTTGCCCACGGTGGGCAGGAACACGTTGGCATTCCATTCCTGGTCGTTGATGGCTTCCTTCACGGACTTGCCGTCCACGGTGGCGAAGCGGTAGTCGGCGTACATGGTGGGCGAGTGGTTGCCCCACACGGTCAGCTTCTTGATGTCGCCAACCTTGAAGCCGCCCTTGGCAGCCAGCTGGGAAGCAGCGCGGTTGTGGTCCAGGCGCAGCATGGCGGTGAAGTTCTTCGCGGGCAGATCGGGAGCCGACTTCATGGCGATGTAGGCGTTGGTGTTGGCGGGGTTGCCGACCACCAGAACCTTGACATTGCGCGAAGCCACGGCATTCAGAGCCTTGCCCTGGGCGGTGAAGATCTGGGCGTTGGCAGCCAGGAGGTCGGCACGTTCCATGCCGGGGCCACGAGGACGGGCGCCCACCAGCAGAGCGTAGTCGGTGTCCTTGAAGGCGGTCATGGGGTCGGCGTGGGCTTCGATGCCGGCCAGCAGGGGGAAGGCGCAGTCTTCCAGCTCCATGATCACGCCCTTCAGAGCGTTTTGAGCCTTTTCATCGGGGATTTCCAGCAGTTGCAGAATAACGGGCTGATCTTTACCCAGCATTTCGCCGGAGGCGATGCGGAACAACAGGGCGTAACCGATTTGGCCAGCTGCGCCGGTAACGGCGACACGGACGGGCTTCTTGCTCATGGTGAAACTCCAAGATTGGAAAAAAGTGAGATGTTATGGGCGCCAGGTTGCACCAGCGTAACCACCAGTAGCGCAAGCTCCGCAAACATGCGGCAAGTGTACTGCCGAAATCAAAGCCCGGTCAATTTGTCTTATGTCTTATATAAGATATGATCTTCACTTAGCGACCAGAGTCAAATCGACTGTTTTTTGTGCATCGCATCGCGGAGGCGATACCTTCAAAACCAACTATGCCCAGCCCCCACAACACAGCCCCGGACAACAACGCCAGCCATAGCGGTGGTGCCGGCGTCTCCACCCCAGCCTTCAGCCCTCTGTACCAGCAGATCAAGGGCCTGATCCTGCAAAGTCTGGAAGCTGGCGAATGGCGCCCCGGAGAACTGATCCCCAGTGAAATGGAGCTGGCAGCCCGCTTCAAGGTCAGCCAGGGCACGGTGCGCAAGGCAATTGATGAGCTGGCTGCCGAAAACCTGGTCATGCGCCGCCAGGGCAAAGGCACGTTTGTGGCCACTCACGCTGCCCAGCAGGTGCAGTACCGCTTTCTGAATCTGCGCCCCGATGCTGGCGACCTGCAGGGCGAAGGCCGCGCAGAGCGCCACATCCTCGAGTGCCGCCGCCTGCGCGCGCCTGCCGAAGTGGCCCGCGCCCTGGCCCTGCGCACCGGCGACGCCGTGATGCATGTGCGCCGCACCCTGTCCTTTGCCGCAATCCCGACTATTTTGGAGGACATCTGGCTGCCTGGCAACGCCTTCAAGGGGCTGACTGCCGAACAGATGTCCAACTACCAGGGCCCCACTTACGCCATGTTCGAACTCGACTATGGCGTGCGCATGGTGCGGGCCGACGAGAAAATTCGCGCCGTTCTGCCGGATGCCGAGCAAGCCCAGTTGCTGAACATTCCCAGCACCACGCCGCTGCTCAGCGTGGAGCGAACTGCTTACACATACAACGATGTTCCCATGGAGTTACGACGCGGCCTGTACCGCACCGACACCCATCATTACCGCAATGCATTGAACTGAATCCCCCCGTAAAAGCGTTGATTGCAACAGAGCCCAATCATCTGCTATGCAAATTCGGCTAACGGATTCTGCTGCATTGCAATAGAATTTTGTGTCGCTTCGCACTAGCGATTACAACGCAGTTACATCCACGAAAGTACCCTGCCATGACAGAGCAAAAAGCAAAACAGCGGCCAGAGTTCCGCAATATCAACTTCTTCTCGGACCTACCGACCTATCGCCTGCCCCTGGCAGGCATTGTGTCCATTCTGCACCGCGTCAGCGGCCTGCTGATGGCGATCCTGCTGCCGTTCATCATCTGGATGTTCGACAACTCGATCTCGTCGGAAATTTCGTTTGATTCCTTCACGTCGGTATTCGCAGGTCCCTTTGGCTGGTTTGCCAAGCTCGTCTGCCTGGCACTGATCTGGGCCTATCTGCACCACTTCTGCGCAGGTGTCCGCCATCTGGTGATGGACGTGAACCACCACGCCGTGAACAAGCAGACCGGCAAGTCCACCGCCGCCGTCGTTCTGTGCATCAGCGTTGCCCTGACCGTGGTGCTTGGCGCCAAGCTGTTCGGCCTGTACTGATCAGCGCCCAGTCAATAACACCTCACGATAAGGAAACAACCATGTCCGTGAATTACGGCTCCAAGCGCACCGTTGTCGGTGCGCACTATGGCACCCGCGACTTTCTGGCTCAACGCTCTACCGCCGTCCTGATGGCGCTGTACACCGTTGTGCTGCTGGTGCGCTTTCTGACGGTCGGCGGCCCCGTGGGCTACGAGCAGTGGGCCGGCATTTTTGCTCCCCAGTGGATGAAGTTTCTGACCCTGGCCCTCTTCGTGGCTCTGGGCTGGCATGCCTGGATCGGCGTGCGTGACATCTGGATGGACTACGTCAAGCCCGTGGGCCTGCGCCTTGCACTGCAAGTGGTCACCATTGTCTGGCTGGTCGGCTGCATCGGCTGGGGCATCCAGGTTCTGTGGCGTCTCTGATTGAGACACAGTCTCCACGATTGAAGGTTAAGAATGAGCTACTCCAAAGCAAATATCACCAAGCGCAAGTTTGACGTCGTGATCGTCGGTGCCGGCGGCTCCGGCCTGCGCGCTGCGCTGGAACTGTCGCGCGCCGGTCTGTCCGTCGCCTCGCTGTCCAAGGTTTTCCCCACTCGCTCGCACACTGTGGCTGCCCAGGGCGGCGTGTCCGCTTCGCTGGGCAATATGAGCGAAGACAACTGGCACTATCACTTCTACGACACCATCAAGGGCTCCGACTGGCTGGGCGACCAGGACGCCATCGAGTTCATGTGCCGTGAAGCGCCAAACGTCGTGATCGAGCTCGAGCACTTCGGCATGCCTTTCGACCGCAATGCCGACGGCACCATCTACCAGCGTCCCTTCGGCGGCCACACCGCCAACTACGGCGAAAAGCCCGTGCAGCGCGCCTGCGCCGCTGCTGACCGTACCGGTCACGCCATGCTGCACACGCTGTACCAGCAGAACGTCAAGTCCAAGACCAACTTCTTCGTGGAGTGGATGGCACTGGACCTGATCCGCAACACCCAGGGCGATGTGGTCGGCGTGACCGCACTGGAACTGGAAACCGGCGATCTGTACGAACTGCACGCCAAGGCCGTGCTGCTGGCCACCGGTGGTGCCGGTCGCATCTTCCAGGCTTCGACCAATGCCTTCATCAACACCGGTGACGGCCTGGGCATGGCTGCTCGCGCCGGCATTCCTCTGCAGGACATGGAGTTCTGGCAGTTCCACCCCACCGGCGTGGCCGGTGCCGGCGTGCTGCTGACCGAAGGCTGCCGCGGCGAAGGCGCTATTCTTTTGAATAGCGAAGGCGAGCGCTTCATGGAGCGCTACGCTCCCACGCTGAAGGATCTGGCACCGCGTGACTTCGTGTCGCGTTCGATGGACCAGGAAATCAAGGAAGGTCGCGGCTGCGGTCCCAACAAGGACTACATCCTGATGAAGCTGGACCACCTGGGTGCAGAAACCATCCGCAAGCGTCTGCCTTCCGTGGAAGAAATCGGCCACAACTTCGCCAACGTGGACATCACCAAGGAACCCATTCCCGTGGTTCCCACCATCCACTACCAGATGGGCGGCATCCCGACCAACATCAACGGTCAGGTCGTGGTCTGGGACGGTCAGCAGAACAATGTGGTCAACGGCCTCTACGCCGTGGGCGAATGCTCGTGCGTGTCCGTGCACGGCGCCAACCGCCTGGGCACCAACTCGCTGCTGGACCTGCTGGTCTTCGGCAAGTCTGCCGGCAAGCACATCGTGGAATTCGTCAACGGCTTCGGCGCTCACCACGAAGTGCCCGCCGACGGCGCCGAGCGCACCCTGGCCCGCCTCAACCAGCTGCAAGACTCCAAGGACGGCACTTACGCCCAGGACGTCGCCGGCGAGATCCGTCAATCCATGCAGACTCATGCCGGCGTGTTCCGCACGCAAAAGAGCATGGACGAAGGCGTGGAAAAGATCAACGCGATCCGCGAGAAGGTCGGCTCCGTGACCCTGAAGGACAAGTCCATGGTGTGGAACACCGCTCGCATGGAAGCCCTGGAAGTGGACAACCTGATCGAAGTGGCACAAGCCACCATGACCTCGGCCGCAGCCCGCAAGGAATGCCGTGGCGCACACACCGTGTACGACTACGAGCACCCTGCCGACCACGCCGAATTCCCCCTGGGCCGCAACGACAAGGAATGGCTCAAGCACACACTGTGGGACAGCGCGACCAACAGCCTGACCTACAAGCCTGTGAACCTCAAGCCCCTGACCGTTGCCAGCGTTCCTCCCAAGGTCCGCACGTTCTAATTCAGCAGCCCACGAGAGAAGATCAAAATGAAGCGCACATTCAAAATCTACCGCTACGATCCGGACAAAGACGCCAAGCCCTACATGCAAACAGTGCAAGTGGAGCTGGACGGTCACGAGCGCATGCTGCTGGACGCCCTGGTCAAGCTCAAGGCCATGGATCCTTCCATCGCCTTCCGTCGCTCCTGCCGTGAAGGCGTGTGCGGCTCCGACGCCATGAACATCAACGGCAAGAACGGTCTGGCCTGCCTGACGAACATGAACACCCTCAAGGGCGACATCGTTCTCAAGCCCCTGCCCGGCCTGCCCGTCATCCGCGATCTGATCGTGGACATGACCCAGTTCTTCAAGCAGTACCACTCGATCAAGCCCTACCTGCAAAGCGATGTCTACGCATCGCCCAGCAAGGAACGCCTGCAGTCGCCCGAAGAGCGCGAAGAGCTCAACGGCCTGTACGAGTGCATTCTGTGCGCCAGCTGCTCCACCAGCTGCCCCTCGTTCTGGTGGAACCCCGACAAGTTCGTGGGCCCGGCCGGTCTGCTGCAGGCTTACCGCTTCATCGCGGACAGCCGCGACACAGCCACGGGCGAGCGCCTTGACAATCTGGAAGATCCTTACCGCCTCTTCCGCTGCCACACCATCATGAACTGCGTGGACGTGTGCCCCAAGCACCTGAACCCCACCGCAGCCATTGGCAAGATCAAGGAGCTGATGGTTCGTCGAACCGTCTGATGCTGATGACGAATACTCTGCTCGACGAACGTGAGCGCGACCTGCTGAGGTGGCGCAGCCGCCGTGGTCTGGTTGAGAACGATCTGTTCATCGAGAAGTTCTTCGCCACCTACGGAAGCCAGCTCACGCGGAGACACGCGACTGGCCTGTCTGCCTTGATGGATCTGGCAGACAACGACCTGATGGATCTTTTCTTGCGTCGCAAGGAACCTGAAGGACAACTCGATACCCAAGAAGTCAGGGAAGTGCTGGAGATGGTGCGCAAGCGCCAGCCCGGTAACTGTCCCCAGTAGGCTAGGCAAACTAGAGAAGGAAGTTTGGAAATGAAACTCGCTGACAACAAAGCAACGCTGTCTTTCAGCAATGGCGCTCCCAGTGTGGAAATGCCGGTGTACCAGGGCAATATCGGCCCGGATGTGATCGACATCCGCAAGCTCTATGCCCAGACTGGCATGTTCACGTATGACCCGGGCTTCCTCTCTACCGCCGCCTGCCAATCCGCCATCACCTACATCGATGGCGACAAGGGCGAGCTGCTGTACCGCGGCTACCCCATCGAACAACTGGCCAAGAACTGCAACTTCCTGGAAACCTGCTACCTGCTGCTGTACGGGGAACTGCCCAACGAGAAGGAAAAGGCCAACTTCGAAGAGCTGGTGACCAAGCACACCATGGTCAACGAGCAGATGCAGTTCTTCCTGCGCGGCTTCCGTCGTGACGCTCACCCCATGGCCGTGCTGACCGGTCTGGTGGGCGGCATGTCGGCCTTCTACCACGACAGCACCGACATCACCAACCCAGAGCACCGCAACATCGCTGCGATCCGCCTGATCGCCAAGATGCCTACGCTGGTCGCCATGGCATACAAGTACGGTATGGGCCAGCCCTACATGTACCCCAAGAACGACCTGTCGTATGCCGGCAACTTCATGCGCATGATGTTCGGCAACCCCTGTGAAGAGTACAAGGTCAACCCCGTGGTTGAGCGCGCTCTGGATCGCATCTTCATCCTGCACGCAGACCACGAGCAAAATGCCTCGACCTCCACCGTGCGTCTGTGCGGCTCTTCGGGCACCAACCCCTTCGCCGCCATCTCCGCTGGCGTGGCCTGTCTGTGGGGCCCTGCCCACGGCGGCGCCAACGAAGCCTGCCTGAACATGCTGGAAGGCATCCAGGCCAATGGCGGCATCGAAAAGGTCGGCGAGTTCATGGAACAAGTCAAGGACAAGACCAGCGGCGTGAAGCTGATGGGCTTTGGCCACCGCGTCTACAAGAACTACGACCCCCGCGCCAAGCTGATGCAGGAAACCTGCAACGAAATCCTGGCCGAACTGGGTCTGGAAAACGATCCCCTGTTCGCCCTGGCCAAGAAGCTGGAAAAGATTGCCCTGGAAGACGACTACTTCGTCCAGCGCAAGCTCTACCCCAACGTGGACTTCTACTCCGGCATCGTGCAGCGCGCCATCGGCATCCCCGTCAACCTGTTCACCGGCATCTTCGCTCTGGCCCGTACCGTGGGCTGGATCGCTCAGCTCAACGAACAAATGGCCGACCCCGAGTACAAGATCGGCCGTCCCCGCCAGTTGTTCACCGGCTCCGTGTCGCGCGACGTCAAGCCTATCGCTCAGCGTTGATCGGCACACCCAGGCCCGGATTTCCGGGTCTCAGGGTGGCAAAAAGCCCGCAGACTGCAAAGTCCGCGGGCTTTTTTACGTGCCCCCGATCTCAGCTTTGGCAAAACCATAGCTGGTTACGCAAGACACAGGTCGATTTCAAGTGTGAATCATCTCAGTATCCATTGATACAAAGCGCTAGCCGCTATAGAAATTTATGAGTCAGTCCACATCAGAAATGCGGAGCGAACCCGGAATCGGCTCTTCTATACTGGTCTTCATGCACGCAAAACGACAACGCAATCTGGAGCTGGCCCATGCCGTGCTCGACTGGAACCAGCGCCACCTGAACCGTCACACCACGCTGAGCCGCGAGCAGGTGGCCGAATGCTTTGCCGAGCAATTCGTGGTCGAGCCCAACGGCCGCCACTATGCAGCGGACCTCGAGAGCTATCGCGAGTTTCTCGCAGGCATGAAGCAGGACATGGAAGGCATTCGCTACGACATCCGGCACACCACGGCCGACGAAGACTCCGTGGTCTTTTCCATGGATGTCTGCATCACCAAGGCCGATGGCAGCGCCCAGCACTTTGTCGCCATGCTGCTCATGCGTTTTGACGAACACGAAAAAGTCAGCTTATGGCGCGAGGTCTATCTGCCACGCCCCCAGGCTAGCGCGCAATAAGACCGCACCGCAGACCACTCCCGTCAGGGCACGAGCAAAATCGGCTGCTGGGCGCCATGCGCCTCCAGTTGCCGGTGGGCCAGCGCGGCATCGGCCAGCGCAAACTCCTGCGGCTCGCCCATACGGAAATGCTTTTTGCGCAGCGCCTCGAACAGGCGCGCGGCCATGGCATCGCGCTCTCTGGGCTTTTTGACGAAGTGAAACACCATGGGCCGGCACACGCTGTTCGACTTCGCGGCCAGACGCGCAATCTCCAGCGGCGGCACCGGACCGGAAGACTGCCCGTACATCACCAGCTGGCCGCCGATGCCCAGACTGGCCAGCGAGGCATCGAAACTGTCCTTGCCCACGCCGTCATAAGTCACATCCACGCCTTCGCCGCCGGTCAACTGCTGCACACGCACAGCCACATCCTGGGCGCCCGCACCGCGATAGCGGATCACCTCCACGCAGCCGGCCTGGTCGGCCTTTTTTGCCGTGGCATCGCTGCCCGCCGTGCCGATCACCATGGCCCCCAGTTGCGTTGCCCACTGGCTCAGAATCTGCCCCATGCCGCCACCGGCAGCCTGGACCAGGATCCGCGATCCCTGGCCTACCCTGGCCACCCGATGCAGCAGCACATCGGCCGTCAGCCCGCGCAGCAGGCTGGATGCGACCAGTGCGTCGCTGAGGTCATCGGGCACGGCAATCAGCTCGTCGCCCGCAATCACGCGCTCGGCGGCGTAGATGGAATAGGCGGCAGAGACATAGCAGACCCGGTCGCCGGGTCTGAAGCGAGTCACGCCCTCTCCCACTTCGGCCACCACTCCCACGGCTTCGATGCCGGGCGTGCCCGGCAGCGCCAGCGTCTTGTAAAGCCCGGAGCGCACATAGATATCGTGAAAGTTCACGCCAATGCGCGTGTGTCGCACGCGCACCTGTCCAGCCGTCAGCGGCAGCGAAGCGACCGAGGCGATCTGCAGAACCTCGGGGCCTCCGTATTCCGTCATGACAATGGCTTGATGCGTGATCTGACTCATGGCTGATGCTCCTTGCGGGTTGTAATCCTGCGAATGTAGCCTGCGCCGCGCTTGTCCCTGCGCCTCGCTGCGACGCGGCAATTCCCGCACAATGCGCCTCCTGCACACCGCTATTGATTCTTCTATGTCTTTTGCCCCCCTAGGCCTGCGCGCCGAGCTTCTGGATGCCACACTCGATCTGGGTCTGCGCGACGCGACGCCGATTCAGACCGAGGCCATCCCCGCCGTGCTGGCCGGACGCGATCTCTGGGCCTGCGCGCCCACGGGCTCGGGCAAGACCATGGCCTATCTGCTGCCCCTGCTGCAGGCCTGGCTGGCGCAAAAGCGCAGCCACACCGGCTTTGTGCGGCCTCTGGCCACCCTGATTCTGGTGCCCACGCGCGAGCTGGCCCTCCAGGTTCATGAAAGCCTGAGCGACATCACGCGCCAGTTGCGTGAGCAACCACGTAGCCGCGTGGTCTATGGCGGTGTCTCCATCAACCCGCAGATGATGCAGCTGCGTGGCAGCGCCGACTTTCTGGTCGCCACGCCGGGCCGCCTGCTGGATCTGGTGGAGCACAATGCCGTGCGCCTGAACGCGGTGCAGCATCTGGTTCTGGACGAGGCGGATCGCCTGCTGGACCAGGGCTTTGCCGAAGAACTCAACCGCGTGCAGGCCCTGCTGCCCGGCAAACGGCAGACCCTGCTGTTTTCGGCCACCTTCCCGCAGAACGTGGAGGCGCTGGCCACCCGCCTGCTGCACGACCCCGTTCGGGTGCAGGTCGATGCCGACCAGGCCGCCGAGCATTCGGCCAGCCCCGAGAACATCAGCCAGCGCGCCATTGCCGTGGACGGGCCCCGCCGCACCCAGTTGATGCGCCATCTCGTCAAGCAAGGCGAGAACCAGCCCGAATGGGAACGAGCCCTGGTCTTTGTCGCCAAGCGCCACACCGCCGAAATGCTGGCCGACAAGCTCTACAAGGCGGGCATCTACGCCACCACCTTCCACGGCGATATGAGCCAGGGTGCGCGCAAGGACGTGCTCGACCAGTTCAAGGCCAAGCGCTGGCAACTACTCATCACCACCGACCTGGCCGCGCGCGGCATCGATATCGCACAGCTGCCCACGGTCATCAACTACGACCTGCCCCGCTCGCCCGCCGACTATATTCATAGAATTGGCCGCACGGGCCGTGCAGGGCATGCCGGTTGCGCCATCACTTTTGTAAGCCCCGCCGACACCGCACACTGGAAACTGATCTGCAAGCGCAATCAGCTGGAAATCGATCTGGAGCAAATCCAGGGCTTCGAGCCTACCGAAGCCGTACCGCCACCGCCGGTCGCGCAGGACGGCAACGGCGGCATCAAGGGCCGCAGACCCAGCAAGAAGGACAAGCTGCGCGCTGCTGCTGCGGCCGCAAAGCAGCAGCCAGCCGATTAAGCTGCCGCGCAAGGCCGAGAACTCCCTCGCCTCAGCTCATCAAAAAGGCCGCCTCTGCGGCCTTTTGTGCGTCTGACAGAGACCGCCTTCAACCTGGCCGGACGCAGCCGCTCCCTCTTCCTGCCGATTCTTTGACAGAGAAATCTCCAAATCCTCATAAGTCCAATTGAAGTTCAATTACTGATAGATAAGAACTATTCTTACATCAGCCACATCGATAGTCATAGACATTAGGAAACATGGTTTACATGATTTTTTTAAATAGAAATCGGTAAGCCAGGTCCCTTGGCAGCACTGCGAACGCGAGCCAAGGATGTCACTGACCTGTCTGCATGCGCCTGTGAAGCGATGCGGGGGGAACGGCAATGAAATCGTTGAAAGCACTGGCAGGGTTGACCATCGTCATTGCCTGCTCCGCAGTCCAGGCCGACGAAGCCGATCAGTCTGTCGAGACCACTCAGCCCGCGAGGTCAATCAGTCTGCCCAGGTCAGCCAGGCAGCGGGCGCATGGCATATCAATCTGCACACGGTCAGCCACCATTTCAGCGAACGGAAACATGGCAAAACATGGAACGAGGAAAACCTGGGCCTGGGCATCAGACGAGAGTTTTCCAGCAATTTCTCCGTGCAGGCCGGCTTCTATCGCAACAGCATCGACCGCTGGAGTACCTACGCCATAGGCGAGTACACGCCGCTGACTTTTGGCAATCTGCACTCTGGCGTTTATGCCGGTTTGCGCACCAACTACACAAGCCCCGTCATGGCGGCCGCCGGAGCCCTGGTGCGCTGGCAGGGTGAGCGCTACAGCGTTACAGTCCGCGCTGCACCCAAGACCTGCGGCCAATGCTCGGCTTTCATTGCGCTCGAGTTCGGCTGGAAACTGTGATCAATTTGTAAAACGGGTACGGAACCGCAGTGCGCACATTGCCAATCAGCATCATCAGCACCAGGGAGCGCGCTAAAGTGCCAGCTAACTGTGCTTTTTGATGCCCCATGCACGCAGACTCGAATTCCGCCCTCATCACCCGCCAGCTCGAAAAAAGCCGCCAGGCGCTGCTGGACCTCTCCACACGCAACCGGCTGCTGAGCCTGCCTCAGGCCGCCACGGCACGCGTGCTGCATTTTGCAGATGAACGCACGGACGAGGTCTATCGCCTGCTGGCGGGCGAAAGCAAAGCCATGAGCTTTGCGCCGGCAAAGGTCGAGGAGGAGCAAGCGGCCGCAGACCCTGCAGAGGCCCAGGAGACACAGACCACCCTCGCCCTGCCCCAGCCCGAAGAAAGCGTCGACGAGCAGCTCGATGCGCGCGGTGTGGCCCAGCGCCATCGTGACCTGAAATTGCAGACGCGCCTGTCCAGCGAGAAGCTGCAGCGCCGGCTGCTGGACATGTATTCCGATGCCCGCACCTTTATCGAGGAACAGGGCGTCAACATCTTGTTTCTGGCGCTGGGTCAGCTGCAATGGTTCGACCGCAATGCCCCCGACAAGCCGCGTTTTGCACCGCTGATTCTGCTGCCCGTGGCACTGGAGCGCAAAAGCGCGGCCGAGCGCTTCACCCTGTCCTGGTTGCAGGAAGATGCGGCGGAGAACCTGTCGCTGGCGGCCAAGCTCAAGGCCGACTTTGGCCTCGAGCTGCCCGAATTCAATGCCGGCGACGACTTCGACTCACACGCCTATCTGGCCGCGGTCGCCGCCATGGCTGCGGCCCAGCCCGGCTGGCAAGTGTTGCCCGACGCCATGACGCTGGGCTTCTTCAGCTTTGCCAAGTTCCTGATGTACCGCGATCTGGACACTGCGACCTGGCCGCCGGAAAAGCGGCTCGACCAGCAGGCGCTGATTGCCGCCGCGCTGCAGGACGGCTTCGAGGCACGCGAACATCTGTTCCCCGAAGACGCCGATGTGGACCAGTTGATCCCCGTGGACAGCCAGCGCCATGTGGTCGATGCGGACAGCTCGCAGTCACTGGCCATCGAAGCCGTGCGCCGCGGCGAGAACCTGGTCATTCAAGGTCCGCCGGGCACGGGCAAGTCCCAGACCATCACCAACGTGATTGCAGCGGCGATTGCCGACGGCAAGAAAGTGCTGTTCATCTCAGAGAAGATGGCCGCACTGGAGGTGGTCAACCGCCGCCTCAAATCCGTGGGCCTTGGGCCTGCCTGTCTGGAACTGCACAGCCACCATGCCAACAAGCGCAAGGTGCTGGAGGAACTCAAGGCCACGCGCGATCTGGGCAAACCGCGTGTGGAGCACCGCGAGCAAATCATCCATGAGCTGAGCAACGTGCAGCAGCAGCTCAACGCGCACAGCCGGACCATGCATCAGGCGCTGGCGCCCTGCACACTCACGCCCTATCAGATCCTGGGCCAGCTGGCGCGTCTGGATGCAGTGCAGATCGCGCATCTGCCCGATCTGCTGCAAGGCACACAGAACTGGTCACCCGAGGACTTTCATTCACGCCAGCAGATTGTCGAAGCACTGCGCCAGGCGGTGTCCAAGGTGAGCCCGGTGGCCGGGCACCCGTGGCGCGGCGTATGCCATCCGGCGCTGCTCAAGCTGGATGCGCAACGCTTCGCCCAGCAACTGCCGACGCTGCAAGCAATGCTGGCCCGGTTGCAGCAGGATGCTGAGCTGCTGGCGCAATCCCTGAGCGCGCCGGCGGCACAGACTCTGCAGACTCTGCATGAGCAGATCACTCTGGCGCAGCAGCTCGCCAGTGCACCGTCCATAGACCGGCAGGCCGTCGCCAACAGCATCTGGGATCAGGGCCTGGGCCAGCTGCACAAGCTGGTGGAATGCGGCACACGGTTCAGCCTGAAGGCACAGAACCTGGGCAGCAGCTTTGCCGAATCCGCCTGGACAGCGGACTGGAGTGCCCCACGCCAGAGCATCGCAGCATATGGCGACTCGCTGTTTCGCATTTTCAACAGCGGCTACCGCGCGGCGATTGCCAACCTCAAGGGCCAGCTGAAAACGAC
Organism: Comamonas sp. HJ-2; assembly: GCF_053615495.1. NCBI lineage: Bacteria > Pseudomonadati > Pseudomonadota > Betaproteobacteria > Burkholderiales > Comamonadaceae > Comamonas > Comamonas sp. HJ-2. The sequence continues at coordinate 30,504 of NZ_JBSIFD010000026.1, forward strand.
ATTGCCGAGCTCACGGGCAGAGCGTCTGAACCTGCTCGACAGCCTGATCGAAGCCCAGCAACTGCGCCAGAACCTGGGCCAGCAGCAGACCCTGGGGGCAGATGCCTTTGGCAGCCTGTGGCTGGACGAGCAAAGCGACTGGGCGCAACTGCAGGCCGTGCTGGGCTGGATGGCCGGCCCCGACGGACAGGGCCGCAGTGCCGCCTTTCGCCAGCTCTATGCCCAGCTGCCATCGCCCGCACATTGCGCGGACCTGGCCGCCCGGGCCAGTGCCTCGCTGCAGGCATTCGAGGATGCTGCGCAAAGCTTGCTGGACGGCTACCGGCTCCAGACGCGGGAAGCCTTCGGCGCCGCCGATCTGGCCCGCATCCCGCTGGCCGACTTTGGCGAGCGCCTTGCACAATGGGTCGCCGAGCCCAACGCCTTGCTGGACTGGACCTCGTACCACGCCACCCGTGAGCAGGCGCGTGCGGCCGGCATGGCCGTCCTGGTGCAGCAGCTCGAGAATGAATCCATTGCACAAGGAGCCCTGCCCGCCATCTTCGAGCGCGCTTATTACGAAGCGCTGCTGCGTCAGGCCACCCAGGCTCACCCCGAGCTGGTCGCCTTCAACGGCGATCAGCACAGCCAGAAAGTGCGCCAGTTCCGGGCGCTGGATCTGGAGCGCATCGAACTCGCGCGCGCCCAGTCTGCACTCTCGCATTACGAGCAGGTGCCACGCAGCGCATCCGGCATGGGCCCGCTTGGCGTGCTCAATGGCGAGATTGCGCGCAAGCGCGGCCATATGCCGCTGCGCAAGCTGTTCAAGCTCGCAGGCGAAGCCGTCCAGGCCATCAAGCCCGTGTTCATGATGAGCCCGCTGTCCGTGGCCCAGTTTCTGGAACCTGCTGCGGTCGAGTTCGATCTGCTGGTGATTGACGAAGCCAGCCAGATCGAGCCCGTGGATGCGCTGGGCGCCATCGCCCGCTGCAAGCAGCTGGTGGTGGTGGGCGACGACCGCCAGCTGCCGCCCACGCGTTTTTTCTCGCGCATGACCAGCGAGCAGGACGAGTTCGACGACGAGGACGAAGACCAGCTCATCGCCGGAGCCGCCGATGTGGAGAGCATTCTGAGCCTGTGCCTGGCCAAGGGCATGCCCCAGCTCATGCTGCGCTGGCATTACCGCAGCCGCCACCAGTCGCTGATTGCGGTGTCCAACCAGCAGTTCTACAACAGCAGCCTTTACGTCGTGCCCAGCCCCTACACGGCCCGCTCGGGCATGGGGCTGCGCTTTCACCATCTGCCCGAAGGCCGCTTTGACAGCGGCGCCAGCCGCATCAACCGCATCGAGGCCCAGACCATTGCACGCGCCATCATGCAGCACGCACAGCAGTCGCCGCAGCTCAGCCTGGGCGTGGCCGCTTTCTCGCTGCAGCAAAAAGTCGCCATCCAGGACGAGCTGGAACTGCTGCGTCGCCAGCAGCCCGAGGCAGAGTCCTTTTTTGTCGCCCATCCCAACGAACCCTTCTTCATCAAGAACCTGGAAAACGTGCAGGGCGACGAGCGCGATGTGATCTTCATCTCGGTGGCCTATGCGCGCAACGCGCAGGGCTATCTGCCCATGCGCTTCGGCCCGGTGAGCGCCGATGGCGGCGAGCGCCGCCTGAACGTGCTGATCTCGCGCGCCAAGCAACGCTGCGAGGTGTTTTCGTCCATCACCGCCGACGATATCGATCTGGAACGCGGCAAGGGCAAGGGCGTGGCTGCGCTCAAGGTATTCCTGCAATACGCGGCCACCGGTCAGTTGGCCCTGGCCGGCATCAGCGGACGCGATCTGGAGTCGCCGCTCGAAGAAGATGTGTACGAAGCGCTGACGGCCCAGGGTCTGCAGGTGCAGACGCAGATCGGCATTGCGGGCTTCTTCATCGATCTGGCCGTGGTCGATCCAGAACAGCCGGGGCGCTATCTGCTCGGCATCGAGTGCGACGGCATGAGCTATCACCACAGCCGCTCTGCGCGCGACCGCGACCGCCTGCGCCAGTCCGTGCTGGAGAGCCAGGGCTGGACGCTGCTGCGCATCTGGGGATGCGACTGGTTCCGCCAGCCGCGTGCCCAGACCGAGCGCGTCCTGGCCGCCGTCGAAGCTGCCAGGCAGCGCAAACAGGCCGAACCAGTTCAGCCGGTAATGGCCACCCATCAGTCACAGACAGCCACAGAAGTCATAGAACGCGCAGCACGGTCCGATGCCGGAAGCGCCGAGACGGAATCGGCCGCCGGCCCTGACGACAGCCTCTACCAGGAAGCCCGCTTTGCCGTTCCCGCCGGAGAACTACACAACCAATCCACCGCAAAGCTGGCCCAGCTGATGCACCAGGCAGTGGAGCTGGAAGGACCGATTCATTTCGACGAACTGGTCACCCGCATGCGTACGCTTTGGGGCCTGCAACGCGCCGGCAGCCGCGTGCGCGATGCGCTGGAGCAGGCACGCCAATCGCTGCTGGCCGATGAGGCACTGGCCGCAGAGGGAGAGTTTCTCGACCTGCCGGGACGAGCGGTTCGGGTGCGCAATCGCGCAGAGGTAGGCTCGGCCAATCTGCGCCGCATCGATTGCCTGCCGCCAGCCGAGATCCGTGCAGCGATTGCCCTGGCCCTCAGGAGCAGCCTGGGCGGCCAGCGCGAGGAACTGCCCGCTGCTGTGGCCCGGCTGCTGGGCCTGAGCGCTGTCACCGCGCCGGTACGCGAGCTGGTGCTGACGCAGCTCGACGCGCTGCATGGCAGCGGCGCCGTGGCATTCAACGGAGCGTTGTATCGACTGCCGACCTGAGTCCTGAGTCAGTGGTCGTTGCTGACCTTGCGGTCCTCGCTCTTGGCCTCCTCCATGGCCTCGGGCTCCAGCTCCTCCGCCGAACGATTCAGGTGCACAAACACCCCCCAGCCGACCATGAGCATGCCGACGGCAATGACCAAGGCGGCGGAATACAGCAGCTTCTCGGGCTGCTCCTGGGCCTTGAAGGTGGCAACCAATCCCTCGACGGCCAGGGCGACCACCAGCACCACCATAAAGCGTGAGAGAAAGCGACGCACTCTTGTCGGGCCGCTGATATGGGCGTCGCGCACCACCTCTTCTTCAATCACGGTCTGGGAAATCTGCAGAGCCACCACGCCTGAGGCCAGAATGCCCAGCGCCTCCACCACATGCAGCGTGGCCTCCGGCTCCAGACCGGCAGCAATCACGGCCCAGGCCTTGGTGACCGCCATCCAGATCAGGCACAACGCCGCCAGGCCGAACAGCAGGGCAATCAGCGAATGGGTCAGGGTGTAGAGCCAGTGGACAAACTTCATGAGCAACTCCAGGACCGTGTTGACGATCCATCGCCGCCCATGCTTGCAGACTTGATCTGGCCGCTTCGTAGGACAGTCAAGAAAACTGCTGACTCAATGCAAAGAGCGCCCTGTTTGCCCTGAGCACTCCCCAAATCTGCCTACCATTGGCATATGCCTCGCCAGAACACCAGTCCCGCAGAGTTTCCGCCCGCCATTCTTTTGCAGATAATGCAGCTGGCCCAGCACATCGTGGCCCTGCGCAAGAGTCGGGGCGAAACACAGACGCAGTGGGCAGAGCGGCTGGGTATTTCCCAGCCCACCATGGCACGCATAGAGCGCGGCGACCCGGCCGTGGCCATGGCGACCTATGTGTCCTGCCTGTGGCAGCTCAATCCCGAGCTGGACCTGACCCGGTTGCTCGCCCCCAAGGCTCCAGCACTGGCACCCGCATCCCGCTCGGATGCCCCCTGCCTAGACAGGAAAAGAACTGCGGCGCCAAAGAGGGCCAAGTCCGCTGCCGAACCTGCCGTCGAGACCGCGAACCACGATGAGCAACAGGCGCAGATCGAGCGCAACTTTGCCGCCGCCAAGGCCGCTCTGGATTTCTTCAAGAGCCCTCTGTTCTGATCGGCTGGCCAAAACCGGCTGCTTCCGACAGGACGCCGCAAGCCCATCAGTCTCCGAACCGCTCCCGGTAAGCGACAGGTGTGATACCCAGCTTGCGCACGAACAGATGTCGCAGCGCCTGCTCCGAGCCCAACCCGACCTTGGCAGCCACGGTCTTGAGGGGCACAGAGCCCAGATTCTCCAACAGCTGCTTGGCCCGCTCCAGGCGAGCGTTTTCCACAAAGCTGCTGGGACTGCAGCCGGTCTCCTGCTGAAAGACGCGGCGAAAATTGCGCTCGCTCATCGCCGCCTTGCCCGCCAGCAGCGCCAGCGGCATGGGCTGGTCCAGGTGCTCCAGCACCCACTGCTGGGCGGCCTGCACTGCGCTGTGCTGCGTGGCCTGTGCGGCCAGGGATACGCTGAACTGCGACTGGCCGCCGGGGCGTTTGAGATACATGACCAGGTCGCGCGCCACCTGCAGTGCCAGCGCATGGCCGAAATCATGCTCCACCACCGCCAGTGCCAGATCAATGCCGGCAGTGACACCGGCCGAAGTCCAGAGCTGACGCATGCCGTCGCTGTCCTTGATTTCGTCGCACACATAGATCGCATCGGCATCCACCTGCACCCGCGGATAACGCTGGGCAAGCGCCCCGGCCACACTCCAGTGCGTGGCCGCGCGGCGATCATTGAGCAAACCGGCTGCTGCCAGAAAAAAACTGCCGCTGCACAGCGCGATCATGCGCCCGACCCCGGGAGCCACTCGCGCCACCCAGTCCACCAGCTCGGGCGAAGCCGCCAGCACTTGCTCGATATGGCGCGCCCCCACCAGCAGCACCGTGCACCCCGTGCCCTCGGCCTCGACCTGCGCCAGGGTATGGCTGGCCTGCAAGCCCATCAAGGTGTCCGAGGGCACCAGACCGGCCTGTGACGCCACCACCCGCACCACATATCCGTCAGGCAGGCCTTTGTGTCGCAGATGCACATTGGCATAGTCAAACACGGACATGGGGCCTATGGCCTCCAGCGCCTTGAAGCCGGGGTAGACAACCAGATCGACGCGGTGGGCGCCAGCGTGATGGTGTTCCATACAAAAATCAGAGCAGTTCAAGCATATACAACCAGCGCTGCAGGCACTTGCAGCGCACAAGCCTCGACTATACGCAAGCCCTCTCGGCAGCTAGTACAGGCAGTCGCATCCACTGCTAAAGTCCGGGGCTTCTGCCCCTTTTTCCACCCATGATTCCCGGACCTCTTTTTACCCTGCCCATGCTGCTGCTGCTCGCCCCCCTGGTGGCAGCCGGCCTGAGCCTGTGGCTGCTGCTGCGCGGGCTGTTCTGGTGGCTGCGCCATAGGCACACACCCGCCTCCGAGCGCCCGCCGTTCTGGCACTGGCCCGTCGTGGTGGTGGCCATATTGGCCCTGGCCGGCGATCTCTGGGGCCTGGTGCTGGCGCGCAAGCTGGTGCAGATTGAAGAGGCCGTGACGCTGCGGGCCCACTATCGCGAAAGCCGACAGCGCTTTGTGCTGCCCGAGGATTTCCGCTATGGGGAGCAGCTATTCCCCAAAGGCACCTTGATCAACCGCTACGACGCCTTTGACAACGGCGAGCGCCAGCGACCGCTTGGCCTGCGAGGACTGAGTGCGGCGCGCTTTACGCAACCGGTGCAAATTGCAGGTGCCTGGGTCAGCGCCATCGGCAACGGCGTGTTGGAGCTTGCCCGCGACCAGCGCCTCGGTCCGGTGTTCCACTTCGATCCCGACGTCAACCCGGGTTATGGCGCCTGGGTGGTCGACCCGAAGCGCTCCTATCTGGAATGCCGCAAGGGCGATATCGCCAGCCTGCATGTGCCCTTGATCGACTATGACATTCAGGCCGAGTTTCTGGTCGGCGCCCCCGACGGCCCCGAGGCGCGCTACCGTCCCAGTCAATGGGGCTTCATCGATTGCCAGGAGGGCAAGCCCGCCATTGAGGTGCAGCCGGCCTATGACGGCCCGGCACCACCAGACGCACACCTGCCGGTATGGGGGACGCTGATACCGAATGAGGATTGAGCTGGAGACGCTGTGCGCGCCAATACTCTGTGCTGCCCGCGATGATCCGACTCGGGTGTGACGACCGGATCCTCCCCGATCAATGCTGCAACGCATGCTGCCCGAACCGCCAGCAAGAACGCGGTCAAGTTGCTGATGATGTTCAAGGGCCCGCCAGCGGCAGGATGGACGCCGGCCATGCCGTCCCTATGATGGCGCCTCAGCCGGAGTGCAAAGCGGCTGATCAGGACTCATGGCATCGCCAGCCGGCGGAAGACGATCCCGCGAACCGTGTGACATTCGGCCAAAGAGCCGCCATCTGCGGCCACGAATTTCCATAGGGCGACGGGATCGCCTACATTCACACTTCACAACCGGTGCGCCCAGTCAGGCCTCGGCCCTGCCCCGGGCAGCCACCGCATCCTCAGCCTTCCAAGAAAGACCTGCCCATGAAATCCCGCGCCGCCGTAGCCTTCAAAGCCGGAGAACCCCTGCAAATCGTCGAGATCGACGTCGCGCCGCCCAAGGCCGGCGAGGTGCTGGTCAAGATCACCCATACCGGCGTCTGTCACACCGACGCCTTCACCCTGAGCGGTGACGACCCCGAAGGCATCTTCCCCGCCGTGCTGGGCCACGAAGGCGCGGGCATCGTGGTGGAAGTGGGCGAAGGCGTTACCAGCGTCCAGCCCGGCGATCATGTGATTCCGCTGTACACCGCCGAATGCGGCGAATGCCTGTTCTGCAAGAGCGGCAAGACCAATCTGTGCGTGGCCGTGCGCGCCACCCAGGGCAAGGGCGTGATGCCCGACGGCACGACGCGCTTCAGCTACAAGGGCGAGCCCATCTATCACTACATGGGCTGCTCGACCTTCAGCGAATACACCGTGGTTGCTGCCGTCTCGCTGGCCAAGGTCAACCCTGATGCCAACCCCGAGCAGGTCTGCCTGCTGGGCTGCGGCGTGACCACCGGTCTGGGCGCAGTCAAGAACACTGCCAAGGTGCAGGAAGGCGACACCGTGGCCGTGTTCGGCCTGGGCGGCATCGGCCTGGCCGTGATCCAGGGTGCCAAGCTGGCCAAGGCCGGCCGCATCATCGCCGTCGACACCAACCCCGGCAAGTTCGACCTGGCCAGGACCTTTGGCGCCACCGACTGCGTGAACCCCAAGGACTTCGACAAGCCCATCCAGCAAGTCATCGTCGAGATGACCGGCTGGGGCGTGGACCACAGCTTTGAATGCATAGGCAATGTGGACGTGATGCGCGCGGCGCTGGAATGCGCCCACCGCGGCTGGGGCCAGTCGGTCATCATCGGCGTGGCCGGTGCCGGTCAGGAGATCAAGACCCGCCCCTTCCAGCTGGTGACCGGCCGCAAGTGGCTGGGCACGGCCTTTGGCGGCGTCAAGGGCCGCAGCGAGCTGCCCGGCATGGTGGAAGACGCCATGGCCGGCAAGATTCAGCTCGAACCCTTCGTCACCCACACCATGGGCCTGGCCAAGATCAACGAAGCCTTCGAACTGATGCACGAAGGCAAGTCGATCCGCTCGGTGGTGAACTACGCTGACGCTTCGTAACCCCCTGAGGCGCTTCGCCTGGGCGGCCCCGCGCCTTCCCCCTTTCTCGCTTCGCGGAAGGGGGACGACACCCTCGGTGCGCGGCGGCGCTTCCTCGGTGTCTCATCGATGGGCCGCGCCAGTTTTGAAGAACCACCCAGCGCTTTTAATTTCATAGCTGCTTGCGCATGCTTTGATTCATATTTATATATAAAACAGCTGCAAACGCTTTATTGACGAGCGCAAGCAGCTTTTCTTTTAGGAGTGACTGCCATGGAACTCAAAAACGCCCACGCCTGCTTTGGCGGCGCTCAGCGCTATTACGAACACCATAGTTCCGAGATCGGCCTCGCCATGAAGTTCTCGGTCTATCTGCCGCCCAAGGCCGTGATGGGCGAGAAGGTGCCGGCCCTGCTCTATCTGGCGGGTCTGACCTGTACCGAGGAAACCTTCATGATCAAGGCCGGCGCCCAGCGCCTGGCCTCCGAACTCAATATCGCCCTGATCTGCCCCGATACCAGCCCGCGCGGCGCGGGTCTGGCGGGCGAGGCCGACAGCTGGGACTTTGGCGTGGGCGCCGGTTTTTACCTGGACGCAACCACCAAGCCCTGGGCGCTGCACTGGCGCATGGAAAGCTACATTCTCAATGACCTGCTGCCCCTGGTCGGCAGCAAGCTACCCGTGGACCTGCAGCATCTGGGCATCTTCGGCCACAGCATGGGCGGCCACGGCGCGCTGACCCTGGCATTGCGCCACCCCGGCCGGTTCAAGTCGGTCTCGGCCTTTGCACCGATTGCCAACCCGCTCAACTGCCCCTGGGGCCACAAGGCTTTCAGCGGCTATCTGGGTGAAGACAAGGCCGAATGGGCCAGGCATGACGCCAGCGAGCTGATGGGCGCGCAAGCCTCTGCCCCCTATCCCGCAGGCATCCTCATCGACCAGGGTCTGGCCGACAAGTTCCTGATCGAAAGGCAATTGCTGCCCGAAGCCTTCGAAGCCGCCTGCGCCAAGGCCGGTCAGCCGCTCACGCTGCGCCGGCATGCGGGCTACGACCATGGCTACTATTTCATCCAGAGCTTTGTCGACGACCATCTGCGCCACCATGCGCAGCAACTGGGCGCCTGATTCTTTGGAACGGGTTCGCGCGGCCGAGACTGCCCGGCCATAGCTGTCACCCCACACGGGCAAAAGCCGCCTGACGGCGGTTTCTTCTTGATGCGGTCCGGCGCCGGATCAGTCCTCGGAGCGCTCCGATCTTCTCGCGCGCCGCTGCTGCTCGCGCTCATCGGCACGCTGGGTCTGTACATACAGCTGCTCCACCTGTTCGCGCGCCCAGGGCGTCTTGCGCAGAAATTTCAGGCTCGAAGAGATGCTGGGATCCAGATTGAAGCAGCGCACGGGCACCCGGCGCCCCAGCTCGCGCCAGCCGTAGTAATCCACCAGATCGGTAACGATGCGCTCAAGCGTCAGCCCATGCAGCGGGTTGCGCGGTTGTTCTTGGGAAGTCATTTGCGCATTGTCAGGGAATCACCCTCCAGGCGTCTGCTCCGGGGACAAGTGCCAGGCTGTGCAGGCCGCAGCGCCTCTCCCCGCCCAGCAATGGACATGGAAAATGCGCCACGCCAATGACATGGGTTTGGCTTTCCTGTGCGCCAGCAAGAGATCACACTTTTGGCAACCGGCCTGAGCGAAGACAGGTTCGCTTCAACGGCCATGACGAGGCGCGAAGGAGCAAAGAATGTCCAAGCAACAGCAAGTCCCCGAAACCCGGGGGGTGGCCGTGCAAATGCTGGCCACGCTCGACCTGGGCCCCGAGATCGAAGGCATGGCGGGACGCCAGCTTCGCATGCGCCTGGTGACCATGGCGCCAGGCGGCGTCTTCGGCCCGGTTCACGACCACAAAGACCGACCCGGCATGGTCTACATCCTCGAAGGTTGCATCACCGACCATAGAAACGGCGTGGCCACCGACTATGGCCCGGGCGTGGGCTGGCCCGAAGACAGAAACACCACGCACTGGCTTGAAAACCGCTGCGCCGTGACGGCGGTGGAAATTTCGGTCGACATCATCAAGCTGCAGCAGGCTCCAGGCTAGGTGCCGTCAATCCAGGTGCCTTTAAGCGGCGGCCACAGCCGGGCGGCATACAGCTCAGGTGGCGCGCGGGGCCTGCACCTCGTAGAGCCGCAGATCCCGCTGTCCGATTCCCAGCTCCGGCCAGGCGGCACGCCAGGCCTGGATATGCGCGGAGGCGAAATGTGCATCCAGCGCCGCCTGATCCTCCCACAGCTCCTTCACATGGATCAGCCCCGGCACCAGCACATCCTCGGCATAGCCGTATTCGAGACAGCCCGGCTCGGCACGCGAGGCCTCCACCATGGCACGCATGGCGGGCCGGGCCAGGGCCAGGTTCTCGGACGGCAAACGCACGGTACCCACGATCAACAGCATGTCTTCTCCTCTTGAGCACAAGCAAACATCGTAGCAAGCAGCGCCCGCTCGCACCGCCCCGGACGCAAAAAGGGAGGGCCATGCCCTCCCTGAAACACCTTTCAGGCGTTGATGCTGCTCAGTAGCCCTTAGGTCACGGGCTCTCAGGCCCGCATGAAAGACTCGAAATAGGCACTCAATGCAGCGTGGTCGCCCAGAGGCAGAACCTGGGCCACATACTGGTCGGGACGCACCACCACCAGAGCGCCCTGCTGGCGGTCGATGCCGCGCAGCTCGAAGATGTCCTGACCGGCATTCTTCAGATCGGGGCTGAACACCTTTTCATAGTCGATCATTCCCAGCTGGCCCTTGGGGGGCAGCAGCAAGGCAGGCAGCGTCTCCAGTGCCACCTCGGTATAGGCCTGCGGGAAGACGGCACGCAGATCGAAGATGCTGTCGATATCCTGGCCGGATGGCGTGAAGCGGCGCAGCGGCGATGCGGCATCGCTCTCCAGGAAGCGACACAGCGCCAGCAGGCCGGACTCGGGCTGCGCCAGGTCGTTCTGACCTGCAAACGCATACAGGCGCCAGCGGCCATCAGCCTTGCCGCAGTGACCCAGCTGCAAGGGCTTGGCGTCGGAGACGCGCACCACCGGTGCGGAATGAAAACGCATGCCCACCGTGAAGCCGCTGGCCAGTGCCTGATGCGTGGCCTGCCCCGTCAGCAGCGAGGGCGCATAGTGCGTGCCCACGCCGGCCGTGAAGCGGCCGTGCTGCTCGAAATACTTCTGGAACTCCTTGGGGTCCACACCGCCCTGGCCGCCTTCCTTGGCCGGGTCGCTGAACATCTTGGCCCATTCGCGGTCGAAGTCGATTAGTTGCTGGGCCACGACCTGGCGCTCGGACGAATAGGTGTGCAGCAGCTCGGGCGCACATTGCTTGCGCAGCACGGCGGCCAGCTTCCAGCCCAGGTTGAAGCTGTCCTGCATGGAGAAATTCATGCCCTGACCGGCCTTGGGGCTGTGGGTGTGGCAGGCATCGCCGGCGATGAAGACGCGCGGCAGGGGCGAGTCCGGCGTGGCCACGGCATCGGTCACATCGTCATATTTGGCGCAGATGCGCTGGCCGATCTCGTACACCGACCACCAGGGCACGTTCTTGACTTCAAGCTTGTAGGGATGGAGCACGCGCTGGGCGGTTGCTATCAGTTGCTCCACCGTGATGTTGCGGCTGGCCACACGCTCGTCGGCATCGAGCTTGTCCATCTCCACATAAAAGCGCACCAGGTGACCGCCTTCGCGCGGGATGATGAGCACATTGCCCTGCTCGGACTGAATGGCCACCTTGTAGCGCACATCGGGGAAGTCCGTCACGGCCAGCACATCCATCACGCCCCAGGCCTGGTTGGCCGAGTCGCCGACCAGCTGACGGCCGATGGCGCGGCGCACATTGCTGCGCGCGCCGTCGCAGCCCACCACATAGCGGGCCTGCACGGTTTCGATCTGACCGGCATGGGCGGCGTCGCATCGCTCCAGCGTCACGGTGACCGGATAGTCGGCAGCGCCGTGGTCGACCTTCACATCCAGCACTCGGCGGGCGTAGTGCGGCTGCAGACGGCTGGGCGAGTTGCTCATGCGCTCCAGATAGTGGTCGTGCACGCGCGCCTGGTTCAGGATGACGTGAGGGAACTCGGACAGACCGTCTTCCGTATCCTGCACGCGGCCATGGCGGGCGATCCGGCCAGGCTGGGCAGGATCGGGCTTCCAGAAGGTGACGTCGTTGATCCAGCAGGCCTCCTTGAGTATGGAGTCGGCGAACTCGAAGGCCTCGAACATCTCCATGGTGCGGCAGGCAATGCCATCGGCCTGGCCCAGCTCCATGGGGCCTTCCTTTTGTTCCACGATGCAGGTTCGGATATCGGGGAAGGCCGCCAGTTGCGCGGCCAGCGTCAGGCCGGCAGGGCCGCAGCCCACGATCAGCACATCGACCTGCGAGGGCACGGTCTCGGTATGGGCAGGGGCCAGCGGCGAAGCTGGAGCGATCAAGGGGTTGCCAGGACGAAAACCGTTCAAATGAAACTGCATGGAGGCCTCAAGTTCTTCAAGTGCGCAGACGCCAGTGTCTGCCCAATCAGTCCGCACACAAATAGTATGTATGCATACCAAATGCATGCATCGTATTATTCGAAACTTGAAATGCCAACCCCACCTAGGGAAAACCATGATTAACTCTGCACTGCCAAACGTTGCCTCAGACAGCGCCAGCAGCCACCCCATCTTTCCACGCCTGGAGGTGGAAACCTTTCCCGGCCACGGCATACGCCGCCTGCAACAGGTGGCAGTGGCCGTGTTCAGCCAGGCCACCGAAGCCTGGGGCGTGACGCCTCTGCAATTTGCCGTGCTACAAAAACTGGTGCATCTGCCAGGCATAGACCAGCGCACGCTGAGCATGGAAGTGGGCTTTGACAAATCCACCATCGGCGGCGTGATCGACCGCCTGGAAGCACGCGGTCTGCTGTTGCGCCAGCACACGGCCAAGGATCGCCGCGTGCGTCTGCTGTCCCTGACGCCCGAGGGCCAGGCCCTGCTGGCGGATGCCGGCCCCTCCGTGCTGCAAGCCCAGCAGCAGATGCTGGACCCGCTGAGCGAGACCGAGCGCGAACTCTTCACACAGCTGATGCGCAAGGTCATCGAGCACCACGAGCAGCTCGATCCCGAGGCGCAGACACCCGCAGGCTGAGCCCCAACTGCATAAAAAAGCCCCGGGCCGTCAGGCCTGGGGCTTGGCTTATCAGGGCCGGGCTTGCGACCGGGTCTGCAAGCTCCAGAACCGAGTCCTAGAACGGCATTTTTCCGGCACGCATCTCGGCCGCGATCTGCACCAGCACGGCCGGCAGATCGGCCACGCTGCGCACCACGTAATGGGCACCGGCCTTTTTGAGCTTGGCTTCGGCCACGGCGACACGGGCCTCGACCTCTTGCTCGGGCGCCCTGGCAAACTCCTCCACGCTATAGCCGACCTCGTTGCCCGACAGGCTCAGGCCCACGGTCCACATGCCTGCGCGCAGACCCTCCTCGATGCCGGGCACGGTGTCGTCCACCTTGACGCAGGCACGCACATCGCCAATGCCCAGCGCCAGCACATTGGCCAGTGCCATGAAGGGCCCGGGGCGGCCACCGGCCTCCAGCTCGTCGCCGGCCACCACATAGTCGGGCTTGAGGCCTGCGCCTTCGGCCTGAGGCAGCAACTGGTTGAGCACTTCGCGCGGGTAACCCGAGCATGAGCCGACCTTGAGACCATGGTCCCGCAACCATTGCAGCGTCTGCACAGCGCCTGCTATGGGGGCCGAGAACTCGCCCACCTTGGCAATCTGCAGCGGCATGAAGCGCGCGTAGATGGCATCCACATCCTCGTTGGTCGGCGTCCGGCCAAAAGCGCTCTGCCATTGCGCGGCAATGCTTTCATCCTGCAGCAACTGGTGGATATGGTCCCATTTGGACAGGCCCATGGGGCCGCGTGCCTGCACCAGCGTGATGCTGATGCCGAAGCTGGCAAAGGCTTCGACAAAGATTTGCGTGGGTGCGAGCGAACCAAAGTCCACCAGCGTGCCGGCCCAGTCGAAGATGACGGCTTGCAGCGGTGACAGGTCGGCAGAGGGCTGGGACAGGACCAGGGTTTCGGCTTGAGCGATGGAGTTCATGATTTTTTTCAGTGGTGACTTCAACAGGATGGAAAGCGGGAACGTGATCGGGTTGCAGGACTCAGCTCAGAGAGCGTATGAAGTTGCGACCGCGCGGACCGCTCGCGGCTTTCTGCACCATGGCGCTCCAGGCCTCGGGCGGCACGCCGTAGTGGGCTGGATCGGTGGCAACGCCCAGCCCTTGCAGAATGCTGCGCAGACGCTCGACGGCCGCTGCAGGCGTGCCGGCATCAAAGATGGAGAGCAAGGCGGCATCGGCCACCGCATCTGCGCCCAGCGCCATCTCCAGCACCAGGGGCAAGCTGAACGAGCAGGCCAGGCCGTGCGGCACGCCATGCTGCAGCGTGATGTCGTAGGACAGCGAATGCGCGAGTGCGGTCTTGGTGTTGGAAAAAGCCAGGCCGGCCATCAGCGCGGCTTCGGCCATCTCGCTGCGCAGCTGTGGGTTATCCAGATCCTGCATCAGGGCGGGCAACGTGGCCAGGGTGCGGCGCGCCGACTGCACGGCCAGCGCCATGGAGACCGGGTTGCGGTTCACGTTCCAGATGGATTCCAGCGCATGCGACAGCGCATCCAGCCCCGAGGCCAGCGTGGCGCCGGCCGGCAGGCTGGTCATCAGCTCGGCATCGATGACCGCGGCCTCGGGCCAGGTGCAGGACTGGTGCAGCGAATACTTCTGGCCGGCGGCCTGATCCCAGATCGTGGCCCAGGGCGTGACTTCGCTGCCCGTGCCGGCAGTGGTGGGGATGGCGATCAGGGCCTTGTGCCCTCCCGCCCCCAACTGGCCACCCTGCTTGAGCAGCGCCAGCAGATCGGCAAAACGGCCGCCGGGCGTATGGCAGATCAAGGCCTTGGCCGAGTCGATGGCGCTGCCGCCCCCCAGGGCCACGATCACGGGCACCTCGGCATGGTCACGCTGCACCTGCTCGTACAGCGGCGCCAGCCACTGCACATCGGGATTGGGGGCAATGCTGTCGATCACGCCGCGAAGCTGCGCTCCCAGCAGCTGGCGCATGCGCTGCACCAGGCCCAGACTTTCGGCCTCGGGAAAGGTGACCAGCAGGCAGCTGCGCCCGGCCAGCAAGGCCGGCAGCTGATCGAGACTGTTGCGACCCACGCTGATATGCACGGGGTTGTGATAGGTCCACACGAGAAAGCCTTTTGACATTTTTTGAACGAAATCAGCCCTTGGCGCTTATGTACCAAGCGCTGATAGCTCATATTTTTGATGGTTCAAGCACTGCGGCACACACCGGCACCGCAGCGAGATCAGTGACGAGTGCCCTGCTGTATGCGGCTGCGCAGCCAGTTCGATGCCATGTCGGCGGCAATCACCATCACCGTGATGACAATGATGCAGGTCGCGGTCTCCTGGTAGCGGAACAGCTTGAGGCTGCTGACCAGCTCGAAGCCCAGACCGCCCGCGCCCACCATGCCCAGCACGGTGGCCGAACGCAGATTGACTTCGAAGCGGTAGAGCACCACGGCAATCCAGGCGGTGATGACCTGGGGCACCACGCCGAAGGCGATGATCTGCAGCTGGCTGGCACCGGCGCTGCGCAAGGCCTGCAGCGGGCCGTCGTCGATCTCCTCGATGGCTTCGGCAAAGAACTTGGCCAGCATGCCCATGCCGTGCAGGGCCAGGGCCAGCACGCCGGGGAAGGGGCCCAGGCCCACGGCCGAGACAAATACCAGCGCCAGAATCAGCTCGTTGATGCTGCGGATCACATTGAGAAACTGGCGCGTGATGCGACGCAGCCAGTGCCAGCCGTGCAGATTGCTGGCGGCAATGAAAGACAAAGGCAGGGCCAGAATCACGCTCAGCAACGTGCCCCAGATGGCGATCTGTATCGTCTCCAGCGCCGGTGCCCACAGGCGCGGCAGCATGCTCCAGTCCGGCGGCACCGAGCGTGATAGAAAGTCGCCAATCTGCGGCATGCCGCCCGCCAGCTCGCTCCAGCTCATCTGCGCGCCCGCAGCACTCCAGTGCAGCACCCAGCCGATGGCCAAGGCCATTGCGGCATAGCCCAGCCAGCCGCCAGTGCTTTCGGGGCGCCCCGCCGTCCATTGCCAACGATCGGTCTGTTTCAAGCTCTGGCTGTTCATTGCAGACCTCCTGCGGCAGTGGCTGGCGACATCGCCCCGGGCAGCCAGTTGCCGACTGCGGTGCTGCTGAGATGCAGCGCAGCGCCCTGGTCTGCCGCATGTCCGGCGGGCTGAGGCTCGCCGCTGTAGATGGCGTTGAGCGCAGCCTCGTCCAACATCGCCGGTACGCCGTCAAACACCATGCGCCCTTGCGACAGGCCGACGATGCGATCGCCAAACTCCCGGGCGTAATCAACCTGGTGCAGATTGCAGACCACGGCAATGCCCAGCTCGCGCGTGGCATCGCGCAGATACTGCAGCACGCTGCGCGCGGTCTTGGGATCCAGGCTGGCCACGGGCTCGTCGGCCAGAATCAGCTGCGGCTGCTGCGCCAAGGCACGGGCAATGCCCACGCGCTGCATCTGCCCGCCAGAGAGCGCTTCGGTGCGCTCATCGGCCTTGTGGGCCAGGCCCACACGCTGCAGGCAGGCATCGGCCAGTGCGATATCGCTTTGCTTGAACAACTGCAGCACCGAGGCCAGCGTGCCGACCTGACCCAGCCGCCCCGTGAGCACGTTCTTGCGCACCGACAGGCGCTGCACCAGGTTGTGGTGCTGAAAGACCATGGCCACATGGCGGGCCAACTCGCGGCGCGAGTGCCTGCGCATCAGGTCGATGCCGCCCACCTGCAGCTGGCCGCTGTCGGGCTGATTCAGCCCGTTCATGCAGCGCAACAAGGTGGACTTGCCGGCACCCGACAGACCTAACATCACCACGAACTCGCCGGCCTTCACATCCATGTCTATGCCATTCAGCACATGGTTGCTGCCATAGCTTTTGCGCAGATTGCGGATGCTGATCATTTCATCTTCCCGAGGTCCAGATTCAGCGCCTTGGCAGTCTGGCGCACCACGTCGTAGGCCTGATCGCTGGTGGGCGCAAAACCGTTGAGCTCGCCACGGTCGCCCCAGGGTAGGCCCTTGATCTCGGCCAGTGCCGCAGCCACTTTCTTCTTGGTGGCTTCGTCCAGATTCTTGCGCCAGGCCATGGGCGACTCGGGGATGTCCTTGGAGCGCCAGATGACCTGGAAATCCTCGGCCTTCACATGGCCCTTGGCCACCGCCGTCTGGAAGATGGGATCGGCCACGGCCGCCGCATCCACCTTGCCGTTGGCCACGGCCATGATGCTGGCGTCATGCGAGCCCGAGAAGATCACGCGGGAGAAATACTTGTCGGTATCGATGCCCTCGCCCTTGAGGCCGGCCTTGGGAAACAGATGGCCCGATGCCGAGCTGGGATCGACAAAGGCAAAGGTCTTGCCCTGCAACTGGGGCACGGTGCCCAGGCCCTTGTCCTTTTTGCTGATGATGATGCTGTTGTACGAGCTCTTGCCGGACTTCTTGGCCACGGGAATGGCAAAGGCCTCGGCATTTGCCAGCTGGCTGGCCAGCACATAGGAGAAGGGCCCGAAGTAGGCCACGTCGATCTTGCCCGAGCGCATGGCTTCGATCACGCCGTTGTAGTCGTTGGCCACAAAGGGCTTGATCTTCAGCCCGGTCTTGGCGGCCAGCTGGTCCATGACCTGCTGGCTGGCGCGCATCATGGCCTGGGCATCCTCGGAAGGGATCAGGCCCACGCGCAGCTCGGTGGGTTGCTGCGCCATGACGCCGGTGGTGGCGGCCAGGGCCAGGCTGGCGGCTGCGGCCTTCAACCAGGTGTTGCGGGTCATCGTCATGGATTTCATCCTTTGCAAGTGCGTCTGTAGAGTGCGGCTTGGCTGCCGCCATCGCACCGTCACTGCAGTGCGTTGACGCAAATATTAGGGACGACATATGACTGTCATGTGAAGGTTTCAGAATCAGTTTTGACAGCTTCCATAGATCAAACCTTGAGATGAAACCTGCATGAGCACCGCCCGATATCGAGCCTTTATCGCCGTGGCCCAGCAAGGCAGCCTGAGCGCGGCGGCCCGCGCCCTGGGCGTCAGCCAGCCCACGGTCTCCAGCCAGATCGCTACGCTGGAGCGGCAAAGCCAGATCGAGCTCTTCCATCGCCAGGGCTATCGCATGACGCTCACCGGCGCCGGCCACAAGCTCATGACGCTGGCACAGAAGCTGCTAGCACTGGAGGCTGAAACAGAATTCTTTTTGCGTGACTCGGGCCAGCTCAACCAGGGCGAGCTCAAGATCGGCGCCGTGGGGCCGTTTCACGTGATCGAGATGGTGGCGGCCTACAGCGCCCGCCATCCCGGCATGAAGCTGTCGATTCGCATGGGCAACTCGCAGCAGGTGCTGCACGATCTGGAGAACTACACCACCGATGTGGCGGTGCTAGCCGGTCTCTATGACAGGCCCGAGCTGCTGGTGCGCGAATACGCGCGTCACGCCATCATTCTGTTTGCCCATATCGACCATCCGCTGGCAAGGCGCGAGCAAGTCGAGTTGGGCGAGCTGCACGGCCTGCCGCTCTTGCTTCGTGAGCAAGGCTCGACCACGCGCACCGCTATCGAGAAAGCGCTGCAGGCAGCCGGCGTGAAGCCCCGCACCCAGCTGGAGATCGGCAGCCGCGAAGCCATACGCGAGGCCGTGGCGCGCGGCCTGGGCATCGGCGCCGTGTCCGAAGCCGAATTCATCGCCGACCCGCGCTTCAGGCCCGTGCGCATTGCCGGCGACCCGGCCAGCACCACCACCTATGTCTATTGCATGAAGGAGCGCAGCGAAAGTCTGCTGGTGCGCTCCTTCCTCAAGGCCATTGAAGGCAGCGCGGCTCCCAATCTGCCTGTACTACTGACCGCTCCAAAACCCTTGATCGCTCCAACGGCCAAGAAGCTGGCGTAATTCGTCAAACCCTCTGCTCCCCTTGCGCCGAGAATTTTTTGACAGTGCTGCCCGGGCACCTCGGCCAGAACTCTCTCGCCGGGACAGTGCGGCGGCCCGTTGCGCTGGCACAGCGGTGGCTGCCGGACAGTCAAAAAACAGAGGAGACAATGATGAAACAAACCATGCTCTGGAGGGCCGTTGCTCTGGCAACCGGCCTGAGCCTGAGTGCAGCGGCCATGGCGCAGCAAGCGCCCTGGCCCGTCAAGCCCATACGCCTGGTGGTCGGCGGCCCGGCCGGCGGCAATGCTGACTCGCTGGCACGCCTGTTGGCCGACGGCATGCAAAAGCAGCTGGGCAAGCCCGTGATTGTCGAATCCAAGCCCGGAGCGGCCGGCGTGCTGGCCGTCAACGACCTGCTCGCCAACGGCAAGGACGCCCACACCTTCTTGCTGATCCAGGGCGGCATAGTCAGCGAGACGCCGCTGGCCTACAAAGTCAGCTATCAGCCCTTCAAGGATCTGAAACCTCTGGCCCAGCTCAGCCGCAACGGTCTGGTGCTGATTGCCAACAAGGACTTCCCGGCCAGCAATCTGCAGCAACTCGGCGACTACGGCAAAAAGCAGGCCGACGGACTGGACTTTGCCTCGTATGCCACAGGCATGCGCGGCCATACCTCGGGCATGCTGCTGGGGCAGTTGCTCAATATCAAGATGAAGCACCTGGGCTACAAGGGCTCCCCTCCGGCACTCAGCGACCTGATGGGCGGCCATGTGCCGCTGATGATGGACGGGCTCACCACCGCCCTGCCGCTGATCAAGGCCGGCAAGGTCAAGCCGCTGGCCGTGAACTACCCTACGCGCATGGTCCAACTGCCCGATGTGCCCACTTTCAAGGAACTGGGCTACCCGCAACTGTCCGAAGTAAGCTGGTTCGGCGTCTGGTCGCGCCCGGATATCCCTGCCGATGTGCAGGCCAGGGTCAGAGAGATCGCGCTGCAGTATTTCAAGCAGCCCCAGGTCGAGGCCAGGCTCAGGGACATGGGCATGGAGTCGGGCACCGACGCGACCCCGGAAGCGCTGATGAACGAACTGCAGAAGGCCTATCAGCGCCAGCAGGCCTTGCTCAAGTCCATTGATTACCAAGCTCAGTAAACAGTTCAGGCGCCCAAAAGGCCGGAGTCATGCCAGATTCCGGCTTCTTGCAACCGGGTAGCTGCAGCTTGCTGCGTCGACCCGTTCCGAGTCGGCACGCAACGGACTGAGACGAAACATCAGAAAAGACTTTGCTGCGGCGACAGCAAGGAATGATGGTACTGATCGCAGTCCAGTTGCACGCGCTCACGATTCAGCCCAAGCTTGCGGCAGGCCAGTGCAAAGCGTTGCGCCAGCATATCGGCCCAGGCGCCCGTTCCCTTCATGCGCTGGCCAAACATGCTGTTGTAGACCTTGCCGTCGGCTCTGCCCGCTTCGCTGATCCCATGCAGATCCCGCACCCGCTCCATCACGCGTTGGGCACGCTCGGGATAGTGCAGCGTCAGCCATTCATTGAACAGCGGAGCCACTTCCCACGGCAGACGCAGCACTGCATAAAAAGCCTGTCTTGCACCGGCCTCGCTGGCTGCGGCCAGCACCTGCTCCATATCGTCGTTCAGGAACGGAATCTGCGGCGCCAGGCTGACGCCTACGGGTATACCTGCCTCGCTCAGGGTCCGAAGCATGCGCAGCCGCCGATGCGGTGCGGCGGCGCGTGGTTCCAGCTGCCGGGCCAGCTCGGGCTGCAAGGTGGTCAGCGTCACATAAACGGCCACCAGATGCTGCTGTGCCAGCGGCACCAGCAAATCAAGGTCGCGCTCGATGCCGCTGCCCTTGGTGACGATGGAAAACGGATGCCTGGCCTGCGCCAGGACCTCTATCACGCGGCGCGTCAACCCGACTTCGCGCTCCACAGGCTGGTAGCAGTCCGTGACCGAGCCGAGCATGATGGGGGCCGCCACATGGCTGGACCGGGATAACTCGGCGCGCAGCACCTCGGGCAGGTTCTGCTTGGCAATCAGCCGGGTTTCGAAATCAAGACCCGGCGAATAGCCCAGATAGCCATGCGTGGGCCGGGCATAGCAATAGATGCATCCGTGCTCGCATCCTCTATAGGGATTGAGCCCCAGATGAAAAGGCAGATCCGGCGATTCGTGGCGGCTCAGGGCTGATTTAGCCCGCTCCCACTCCAGATGGGTGCACCAGGTCTTGACCTCCTCACCCTCTTCGCTTCCTTCATCCTGTTCGGACTTGCCCCAGCCGTCATCGAAACCCTGGCGCAGCTCCCGTGCAAACCGGTGCGTGATCTGGCTGGCAGCCCCTCGCCCCTTGATGAGCCGCACCGGCACATCGGTCCGAATGGATTCCAGTCCAGAGGATGAGGAAAGTTTCTTCATAAAACAACTGTACATAAATACAGTTATTCATTGCAAGAAATGGGCACTGACCATGGCTGCATCCCGGTCAATACGGTGAGGGTTGATTGAGTCAGATCTGGATGAAAAATGACTGCGCCCACTGCTCTACAGGCTTAGCACGCTCCATTAACTAGAGCAAGTTCAAAGTCAATCCGCACTCAGTGAGTGCGAGATGGCTTGGCAGTTTGCGATTCAGCGCCGACAATCCCTTCAATGCACCAAGTTGGTGCCTTTCACTGAATGCCTTGGCCCGGACAACACCGTTGCCCGGGCTTTTGTCCGTTTGCGCAACGCCAAAGCGCCAACCACACCATCTCGCAAGGGAGTTACTACATGGAGCGCAAGCCCAATATCACTCTGTCCTCCTTGGACCTGGATCGCATTGAATCGCTGCTGGAAAAGAACAACAGCCAGTTCCCCGGCCGTGATGCACTGGAGGCGGAGCTGGACCGCGCGGATGTACTCGACCCCGCAGAAATACCCGCCAACGTGGTGACGATGAACTCCACCGTGCGCTTCACCATTCTCGAGATCGCCAAGACCAATACGCTGACACTGGTCTACCCCAAGGATATGGATGGCAGCGCCGACAAGGTCTCCATCTTTGCGCCGGTAGGCATCGCCCTGCTGGGCCTGTCAGTGGGCGATGAGTTCAAGATGCCCAGCCCTACCGGCCAGGTAACCGTGCGTGTGGATGCCATCGAGTTCCAGCCCGAAAGCGCGGGCGAGCTCCATCGCTGAACCGGCTCACCCAACAAAAAAGCAGCTCACCGGAGCTGCTTTTTTTGTTGCCTGGATCAGACTCAGCGCAAGCCGGCCAGCATGGTGGTCAGCAGACCCGCGCCGATCAGGCCTGCCTGCCAGCGCAGGGCCTGACTCCAGGACGAAACATGGCGCTCCACCAGTTGATACAGCGCGTAGCCGGCAGTCAGTGAAAGCACAAAGGCAAACGGGATGCCCACCACGGCGGCGGTGACCGAACCGTGCCAGAAATGGTTGACCACTGCGTTGACCAGCAGGCAGATGGAAAAGTGAATCAGAAATACCGAGTAGGAAATCTCTCCCAGGCGACGCAGCGGCGCAAAACCCTGCCAGCGGGCAATGACCTCGGTACGCATGCAAACGATCAGCAGCATCGCGGTCACGCCGGCGAGAAAAATGCGGTCACGCCACTCATAGACCAGTGCGCCGATGATCAGAGCCGCAATCAGCATGCCCCAGCTCCAGGCCGTCAGGCGCTTGTCTGCCGCCACCGCCCAGAAGGCCATCATGCCGATGCCATAGGCACCCATGAAATAAATCGCCCAGACATCCAGGTCTGCATCGAGATTGAAGCTCAGCAGCGAAGCTGCCGTCCCCACGACCACCAGCCCCTGCATGCCAGTCACAGCCCAGGGCCACCAGCGCTTCATGGCCGTATCGCCCCAGCGTTTCAGCGCCCATTGCTGCAGCCAGCGCACTCCGGCCAGCAGCAGCACGGTCGCGGCGAACAGCTGAAAGTCTATGGACACATACCAGACGCCAGCCGACAGTGACTCCTCGCCCACAATGCCCTGCAGCAGCAAGGCATGGGCCATGAGCTGCCATAGATCGGGGTCGGCGGACACGGACTCGTGATCGAACCAGGGACGAATCGCCGCAGACACCACGATCGTCACCACCAGTGCCACGGCATAAGGCACGACCAGACGCACAAAGCGCTTGCCAATCTTGGACCAGGGTGAATCAAACCGCGCCAGACCCATGGGAGCCAGGCTGGCTGCAGCCAGAAAACCGCCGATCACCAGAAAGATCTGCACGGCCATACGGGCGTACTCATAGAGCCAGTCCAGCAGGTCGGGCATGACAGGGTGAGCAACATCGGACATGGGGCCGTAGAAAGCCAGGTGATGCCAGACGATGGCAGCACAAGCCAGCCCCTTGGTACAGTCGATCAGGGCACTGCGGGAATGAGAGGAAATAGAACTTTGAACCATCAGATCACGGCCGCCCGCAGCCCATGGGCTGCCCGGCAGCAGGGTGAGTTTGCCCGGCAACAGGCAACGTAAAGAAGCCGACTTAAAACAGGATGGCGATTTTGCGCCGATTCCCAACAATTTGCTGACAGCGTTGCAAGTTTTACGAAACATATCTGCGCGGGCTTCATGCGCCAAGCATGAACAAAACCAGAGCGATTGCACTCCGGCTTGATTTCCCTGCCCCACTGAGAACCCCGGGCAAAGGCACAATGGAGGCCATGACGCAAGCCAAACCACTGTCGGAGCTGAGCCGACAATTTGTTTCGCATTTCGGCGAGATGGGCAGCCGCTGGGGCATCAATCGCACCGTGGGGCAGATCTATGCCCTGCTGTTCATTTCGCCCGAGCCGCTGAACGCAGACCAGATTGCCGACACGCTGGAATTCTCGCGCTCCAATGTGAGCATGGGGCTCAAGGAGCTGCAGGCCTGGCGGCTGGTTCAGTTGCGTCACCAGCCCGGCGACCGGCGCGAATACTTCCAGGCACCCGAGGATGTCTGGGAAATCTTCAAGCGACTGGCCGAAGAGCGCCGCCGCCGCGAGATCGAGCCCACGCAGTCCATGCTGCGTGCCGCCATGATGGAAGAAGCCAGTACCGACGAAGAACGTTACGCCCAGCAACGCATGCGCGATATGCACGAGCTCATCGACAAGCTGATGAGCTGGTTTGACGATGTTCAGCGTCTGTCTCCCGAGACCGCCATGCAGCTCATGGGCATGGGCTCCGCCGTGACCCGACTGCTGGACCTCAAAGACAAGATTACCGGGCGAGGCAAGTCAGGCTCGGAAGCCTGACGCCGACAACTCAGGTGCTGGCCCTGGGCACCAGCCTGAAGCCCAGATCCACGCTGGCCTCTCTGACGGTGTCCCCTGCCAGCAACTGCAGCAGCATGCTGGCAGCTTTTCTGCCCACTTCATCCCTGGGTGTATGGATGGTGGTCAGAGGCGGCACCATCTGATCACTGCCAGGCAGATCGTTGAACCCGGCGATCGCCACCTGCTCCGGCACCTTGACCCCCATGCGATTGGCCTCCAGCAATGCGCCTTGTGCAATGTCGTCATTGCAGAAAAAGATGGCATCCACCGTAGTCCGCGCCTTGAGAAGTGTCTCAAACTGCCTTGCACCCAGCGCCAGCGATGAACGCTCGGGATTGAGAATCTCCAGGCTCCGGTCATACAGGCCGGCCTGTTTGAGCACCTGCCGATAACCTTCCAGGCGCTGCATGACACGCGCGTCGAGCTGGGCTCCGCAAAATGCGATGCGTCTGTATCCCTTGTCCAGCAGATGACGGGTCATTTCAGCGCCAGCTGCAATCTGAGAAAAACCTACGCTGTAGCAATCGGGGCCCGTGCCGGGCTCGCGCAACTCCATGAGATGCACGCGCGGCACGGGATTGGCAGCCAATAATTTCCGCGACTCTTCGCTGTGATCAAACCCGGTCAGCAACAGCCCGGCAGGTCGCATGGGCAGATAGGCCCGCAGCAACTGCTCTTCCTCCGCAGGGTCGTAGTGGGTCACGCCGATCAGCATGTGATAGCCCTGGGCAAACAGCACCTTGTGCACAGCCTCCAGGACCTCCACAAACAAGGTGTTGGAGAGCATGGGTACCAGTACCAGCACCTGAGTGCTTTTTTGCGAGGCCAGTGCACGCGCTGCCAGATCGGGCACATAACCCAGAGAAGCCGCAACCTCGCGCACTTTGTCGACCAGGGCAGCAGCCACTCTACGCTCTCCGCGCAAGGCTCTGGAGACCGTCATCGGACTCACGCCCGCAGCCTGTGCCACATCGCTGAGGGTGACACGCCCGCTGGCACGAGATCGCCTTGAAGAAGCGCTGTCGGCCGGGGTTTCACTCTTGGTACGGGTCTCGGGAGGCAAGGGAATCTCCTAATCAGATGCCTGAAGTTTTTTGAGTATGATAGCGCTATCCGGACTTGAAATGAAGTCTGTAAAAGCAGCTTGATGAAAGCACTGACTTGCCTTCGACCAAGGTCTGAAGCCAATCTCAGAAAGCAGCAGGCTGCTCATTTTTTAACCACATCGGATAGCGCTATCCAAAAATGATTCAAAGCAAGATCCAGCCTCAGGGCACCATGTCGGCACTCGTCGTCATGGGTGTTTCCGGCTGCGGCAAATCGAGCGCAGGAGAAGCCATCGCCCGTCAACTGGGGTGGACCTTGGTGGAAGGCGACAGCTACCACTCCCCCCAGAGCGTGGCCAAGATGCAGGCCGGCATTGCCCTGACGGATGCCGACCGCGAAGGCTGGCTGGAACGCCTGGCGCAGCGACTGGCTCAGGCAGATGCCGAACACGGCCTGGTACTGACCTGCTCGGCGCTCAAGCGCAAGTACCGCGACCAGTTGCGCAGCGCCCAGCAGCTGGGTTTTGTGTTTCTCGATCTCGACTATGCCACGGCCCTGGAACGCGTCCAGACCCGACCCGGGCATTTCTTCTCACCCGACCTGGTGGCCAATCAGTTCACGACGCTGGAAGACCCGCGTCAGGAGCCCGATGTTCTGACCGTCAGCGCCACCATGAATCTCAACGACATCGCGCTCGCGGCCCGGCAATGGGCAAGGCGCGAATCCCAAGCATAAAGACAGCAGGAGACAGCCAATGTCTGAAGATCGCAAAGAGGCACAGGGCCGCAAGCCATGGCTCAAGCGCCTGGCCGAAGGCCTGATGGTGCTGGCCCTGGCCGGCATGGTGGTTGCCGTTTTCGTCAACGTGGTGCTGCGCTACGTTTTCCACACCAGCATCGTCTCCTATGAGGAGATCTCGCGCCTGCTGTTTGTGTGGCTGGTGGCCATCGGCGCCATCGTGGCGGCTTTCGAAGGCGCCCATCTGGGCTTCGACATGGTGACATCGCGGGTCGGCCCGATCACCCGCAAAGTCCTGTTCTGGGTCTCGCAACTGCTGATCGGCGCCTGCATGGCCCTGCTGCTGTGGGGCTCCTGGGAGCAGGTCGTTGCCGGCTGGAGCAGCTACAGCACCGTGCTGGGCTACCCCCTGGCTCTGGGCGCAGCGGCGACGCTGGTGCTGGCCATAGGCATGCTGCTGGTCGTGGTGCGCGACATGCTGCGCGGTACCCCGTCCGAATCTTCTGAAACCAGCGTGGAGTAAGGAGAGCGCAATGGTCGTTACCCTGATTTTTCTCGCCGTGCTGATAGGCGGCATGGTGATCGGCATGCCGATTGCGCATGCATTGATACTCACCGGTGTTGCACTGATGTGGCACCTGGACTTTTTCGACACCCAGCTGCTCGCGCAGAACCTGCAAGCCGGGTTCGACAATTTCCCGCTGCTGGCCGTGCCATTCTTCATCCTGGCAGGTGAGCTGATGAATGCCGGCGGCCTGTCGCGCCGCATCATCGATCTGGCCCGCGCCTTTGTCGGTCATATCCCGGGTGGCCTCGGTTACGTGGCCATCGGCGCAGCCGTGCTGCTGGCCTCGATGAGCGGATCGGCCATTGCCGACACCGCCGCGCTGGCCACCATCTTGCTGCCGATGATGCGCGACCAGAAGTATCCCGACAGCTACAGCGCCGGCCTGCTGGCGTCGGGCGGCATCATCGCCCCCATCATTCCGCCTTCGATGCCGTTCGTGATCTACGGCGTCACCACCAACACCTCCATCAGCAAGCTGTTTCTCTCGGGCGTCGTTCCCGGCCTGTTCATGGGCGGTTTTCTGATTGCCGCCTGGTGGTTCATCGCGCGCAAATACCAGCTGACCTCGGGTGAACGCGTGAGCTGGGGCCTGCGCCTCAAGGCACTGGCCAAGAGCTTCTGGGCCATGATGATGCCTGTCATCATTCTGGGTGGCCTCAAGGGCGGCGTCTTCACGCCGACAGAAGCCGCAGTGGTGGCCGCGGTCTACGCGCTGTTCGTGTCCATGGTGGTCTATCGGGAGATGAGCTGGAGCAGGCTCTACGAAGTCTTTCTGGGCGCATCCAAGACCACCGCCGTGGTGATGTTCCTCTGCGGAGCGGCCACTGTGACCGCCTACATGATCACGCTCGCCGACCTGCCCAATATGCTGGCCGACAGCTTCTCGGGTCTGCTGGATCAGCCCATGCTCTTCATGGCCGTGATGATGCTCTTCCTGCTCGTGGTCGGCACCGCCATGGATCTGACCCCGACCATTCTGATCTTCGGTCCGGTCTGCGCGCCGCTGGCCGTCAAGGCCGGCATCGATCCCGTGTACTTCGGCTTCATGTTCATCTATGTGGGCTGTATCGGCCTGATCACCCCTCCGGTGGGCACGGTGCAGAACGTGGTGGCCGGGGTCGGCAGGCTGCGCATGGAGACCGTGATCAAGGGCACGAATCCCTTCCTGATGGTTTATGTGCTGCTGGCCGTGCTCTTCGTGATCTTCCCTCAGCTGGTCACGGGTCCGCTCAAATGGATGCACTGAGAACGGCATTCCATTCATGAAAGCTCTTAAGTTCATAGCATGGTGCGCACTTCAGTCAAGCGCATCACGGCAGTTCCAATTTCATCAAAGGGCCCAGGCCCAATCAAGCAAGGAGACGGGTATGCGTATCAAATTTGCAGTCGCGGGCCTCACGGCAATGTTGCTGGCCGCCGGTGCCGTTCAGGCGCAGGACTTCAAGCCCCGCCTGGTGCGGTTCGGCTACGGCCTGGTGGAAGACTCCAACCAGGGTCGTGCCGTGCGCATGTTCGCCAAGGAAGTGGAAAAGGCCAGCGGTGGCAAGATGAAGGTCCGCGCCATCGGCAACGCATCCCTGGGCTCGGACACGCAGATGCAGCAGGCCCTGATCGGCGGCGCCCAGGAAATGATGGTCGGCTCCACCGCCACGCTGGTGGGCCTGTCGCCCGAAATGGCGATCTGGGACACCCCTTTTCTGTTTGCCAACACCAAGGAGGCCGATGCCGTGCTGGACGGCCCCGTGGGAGAGAAGGTCAAGGCCACTCTGGAGCCCAAGGGCATGGTGGGTCTGGTCTATTGGGAAAATGGATTTCGCAATCTGACCAACAACAAGCGCCCCATCACCAAGCTGGAAGATCTTCAGGACGTGAAGCTGCGCGTGATGCAGAACAATGTCTTCCTGGACAGCTTCAAGACCCTGGGCGCCAATGCCGTTCCCCTGCCCTTCTCCGAGCTGTTCACGGCGCTGGAAACCAAGGCCGTGGACGGTCAGGAAAACCCCTTCAACACGGTGCTGTCGAGCAAGTTCTATGAAGTGCAGAAGTACCTGACCGTCTCCAACCATGTCTACAGCCCCTGGATCGTGACGGTCAGCAAGAAGTGGTGGGACACGCTGAGCCCTGCCGAGAAGAAGGTGCTGCAAGATGCTGCGATCAAGAGCCGTGAATTCGAGCGCAAGGATACGCGCGAAGAAGCCGCCAAGGCCCTGGCCGAGATCAAGACCAAGGGCATGCAGGTCAACGAACTGCCAGCCGCCGAAGCAGGCCGCATGCGCGACAAGCTCGGCACCGTCAATGCCGGCATTGCCAAGTCCGTGGGTCAAGGTACCTGGGACTCTGTGCAGGCAGCCGTCAAGCAAGCTCGCGCCAAATAAGCGCCCAACCATGGAGCCATGCCCCGGGCATGGCTCTGACTCATTCCAAGACAATGCCTGCGCCCCAAGCACAGGCATTGCTGCCCAAGGACTTTCATCATGGCACTTCACCCCGTTCTGGACCAGGTGACGCGGCGCATCCAGGAGCGCAGCCGCGCCAGCCGCTCCGACTATCTGGCACAGGTCGATGCCATGGCCGCGCGCCCTCCGCAAGTACGCACCATGGGCTGCGCCAATGTGGCCCACGCCTTTGCGGCTCTGCCCGGTACGGACAAGATTCGCATCGTTGAGGAAAAAGGCCCCAATGTCGGCATCGTCACGGCCTATAACGATGTGCTCTCCGCCCATGCGCCGTTTGCGCATTACCCCGATATTCTGAAAGACGAAGCCCGGCGCAACGGCGCAACGGCCCAGGTGGCCGGCGGTGTACCTGCCATGTGCGACGGCGTGACCCAGGGCATGCCGGGCATGGAGCTGAGCCTGTTCAGCCGCGACACGATTGCCATGTCCACCGCCGTGGCTCTCACGCATGACACTTTCGATGCGGCCCTGATGCTGGGCGTCTGCGACAAGATCGTTCCCGGCCTGCTGATCGGCGCCCTGCACTTCGGCCATCTGCCCATGGTGTTCGTGCCTGCCGGCCCCATGACTTCGGGCCTGTCCAACAGCGACAAGGCCAAGGTACGCGAGCAGGCGGCGCAGGGCCTGGTCGGCCGGCAGGAGCTGCTCGCGGCAGAAAACGCGGCCTACCATGATCAGGGCACCTGCACCTTCTACGGAACGGCCAACAGCAATCAGATGCTGCTCGAAGCCATGGGCCTGCATGTTCCCGGCACAGCCTTCATCAACCCCGCCGACGCAGAGCGTGAACTGCTCACGCGCGAAGCCATGCGTACCGTGCTGTCCATCACCCGGGGCCGGCGCTTTGCCCCCATAGGGCATGTCGTGGACGAGCGCTGCATCGTCAACGCCATGGTGGCCCTGCTGGCGACCGGCGGCTCCACCAATCACCTGATCCACTGGGTGGCCGTGGCCCGAGCTGCCGGAATCGTCATCGACTGGGATGACTTCGAGCAGCTGTCTGCAGTGGTTCCCCTGCTGGCCCGCGTCTACCCCAATGGCAGCGCCGATGTGAATCAGTTCCAGGCCGCAGGCGGCCCTGGTTACGTGATCGCCCAGCTGCTGCAGGCCGGACTCATGCATGGCGATGTGCTCACGGTGAGGCCCGAGGGGCTGGCTGCCTTCGGGCGCATCCCCCGTGTCGAAAACCATCAACTGCAATGGCAGGATGCGGGCATCTCCGGCGATGACACTGTTCTGCGTCCTGCCAGCCGCCCCTTCAGCCCTACGGGCGGCTTGAAGCTGCTCAAAGGCAATCTTGGCCGCAGTGTCATCAAGATCAGCGCCGTACCTGAAGATCGCCACGCACTGCGGGCACCGGCATGGGTCTTTGATTCGCAGGATGAATTGCAGGCGGCCTTCAAATCCGGTGCGCTGGAGCAGGCCTGCCAGACCAATGGCTTCAATGGCATCGTCTGCGTAGTGCGCTGGCAGGGTCCGCAGGCCAATGGCATGCCCGAGCTGCACAAGCTCACCCCTCCGCTGGCCGTGCTGCAAGGCAAGGGCTATGTCGTGGCCCTGGTCACCGACGGCCGCATGAGCGGTGCATCGGGCAAGGTTCCGGCGGCCATCCATGTCAGTCCCGAAGCACTGGCAGGCGGCCCGCTGGCCAAGGTGCAAAGCGGCGACATTATCGTGCTCGATGCCCCCACCGGCCTGCTGCAAGCCGAGCTGACGGATGCCGAATGGGAAGCCAGGCCGCTGGCCATCATGCCGACAGCGTTGCAGCAAGCCAATCACCGCGGCCTGGGCCGTGAACTGTTTGCCGGATTCCGGCGCAATGCGCTGAGCGCAGAAGAAGGAGCTTGCACATGGCTGCTCAAATGACCGCCTTGTCCATCATGCAGGATGCACCGGTAATTCCGGTCATCGTGCTGCACAACGCAGAGCATGCAGTGCCCATGGCCAAAGCACTGCTGGCCGGCGGCATCAGGGTTCTGGAAGTCACGCTGCGCACGCCTCAGGGCCTGGCCTGCATAGAGGCCATCGCCAAGCAACTGCCCGAAGCCATCGTCGGTGCGGGCACCGTGCGCAATGCAGTCGATGCCGCGGCGGCTGCTCGGGCCGGCGCAAGGTTTGCCGTCAGTCCCGGTTATACCAGCAAGCTGGGCCAGGCCTGCCGCGATCTGAACCTGCCGCTGCTGCCCGGCGTCGCAACCAGCAGCGAAATCATGATGGCTCAGGAAGACGGTTTTACCGAGCTCAAGTTCTTCCCCGCCGTGCAGTCGGGCGGCATCCAGATGCTGAAGGCCTGGCAAGGTCCGTTCGGAGAGCTGCGTTTCTGCCCCACGGGCGGCATCTCGCCCGGCAACGCGGCGGAGTTTCTGGCGCTGTCCAATGTGGTCTGCGTGGGCGGCTCCTGGCTGGTCCCAGCCAGTGCCGTGGAGAGTGGCAACTGGTCACTCATCACCGAGTTGGCTCAGGCCACGCAGACGTTGCGAAGCTCTCGCACGGCCTGAGCAAGACAAGGCCTCATCCATAAAAAAGCCCGGTCAGCTCCAAGCCGACCGGGCTTTTCCATGTCTTGGCGACTCAGGCATCCGGCAGCGACTTGGTTCGCTCCAGAAGCTTGCGACGCGTTGCCTCGTCATCCATCAACTCGAACCAGATCGCATTGAGCACGGCAAAAGCTGCTGCCAGCGGCAGACCCAGCAACCAGGCGAAATACCACATAAGTTTCCTTTCATTCGGCCCATCCAATGCATGGGCCAACAATATTCGAACCGCCCCTCACACAGAAGGAAGAACGCAGCATGGCGTCCGAGGGGCGTCCCATCTCAATACGAGTGGCCCTGACCGGTCACGATGGCCTTCACGTCCACCTTGCCTCGCAGCACCGAGTACACCCAGCTGGTATAGGCCAGGATCAAGGGCAGGAAGATCAGCACGCAGACCAGCATGATGAAGAGCACAACATGGCTGGAAGACGAGTCCCAGACCGTCAGACTGAAGCGCGGATCAATGCTGGAAGGCAGGATCATAGGGAACATGGCAGCGCCCACGGTCAGGATGATTCCGGCAATCGCCAGGCCGCTTGCCAGCAGCGCCAGCCACTCGCGACGGCTGCGCAAGCCGATGGCCACGATCAGCGGCATGAGCAGGCCGATACCGGGCACCAGCCAGAGCAAGGGATAGGACTTGAAGTTGGCCATCCATGCCCCGGCAGCCACGGCTGCGGTCTTGTTCAAGGGGTTGGAGGGACCGACGGGGTTGATCTCGCTGGTAATCACATAGCCGTTGATGCCTGTAGCCAGCCACAGGCCGGCAGCCGCAAACAGCACGGTGGTCAGCACGGCAAACCATGTGCCGTACCTGGCGGCGCGGCTGGCGACTTCTCCATCGGTCTTGAACATCAGCCAGGCCGCACCGTGCATGAGCAGCATGGACAGCGAGACCAGACCGCACAGCAATGCGAAAGGCGTGAGCAGACCGAAGAAGCTGCCGTCGTAGTAAATGCGCATATCGTCGCCCAGACGAAATGGCACGCCGAGGATCACATTGCCCACTGCCACGCCGAACAGCAGCGCTGGCACCAGACCCGTGATGCACAGCATCCAGTCCCAGCGATTGCGCCAGGCCGCATCCTCATGCTTGCTGCGGAACTTGAACGCCACGGGGCGCAGGATCAGCGGCACCAGCACGGCAAACATGGCCAGGTAAAAGCCCGAAAAGGACACGGCGTAAAGCTGGGGCCAGGCCGCAAAGATGGCGCCGCCACCCAGAATCAGCCACACCTGATTGCCTTCCCACACGGGGCCGACGGAGTTGATGGCCGTGCGGCGCTCGACATCGGTCTTGGCCGTGGCGCGCAGCAGGCCCATGGCGCCGAGGTCAAAGCCGTCGGTGACGGCAAAGCCCACCAGCAGCACGCCGAGCAGCAGCCACCAGATGAGGCGCAGCACGTCATATGAAATCAGTTCATGCAAGATCATTTGGTTGCTCCTCTCAGCTTTGGCCGCGTGCCAGCTTCTTGATCATGGGTTCGTAGAGGCTGAGGTGAGGTTCGCTCTCATGCTCGGGGCCCTTCTTGATGGCCTTGACCATCAGCTTGAGCTCGATAACCAGCAGCACGGTGTAGATCAGCACGAAGCCGGCAATGGTCAGCAACAGCGTCTTCGCGCCCAGATTGGAAACCGCCATGGCCGTGGGCAGCACGCCTTCGATGATCCAGGGCTGACGACCCAGCTCGGCCACCACCCAGCCACATTCGGCGGCGATCCAGGGCAGCGGAATCGAGAACACGGCAACTTTGAGCAGCCAGGGGTAGGCCTCAAGCCTGTGGCGGGCAGCCAGCCAGAAGAAGGTGCCGGTCAGCACGATGAAGAACATGCCCAAGGCCACCATGATGCGGAAGGTCCAGAACAGCGGGCCGACCGGCGGCACTGTATCCATTGCCGCCTGGTGGATCTGTGCTTCGGTCGCCTTGCGTGGGTCATCCACATAGCGCATCAGCAGCAGGGCGTAACCCAGATTGGCGCCATTGTTCTCAAAGCGCAGACGTGCCTCGGCGGGAATCTCGGCATCGGTCCTGGCCTTGCGAATGGTCTGCAGCGCGTCATAGGCGTCGATACCGTTGCGGATATTGCCCTCCGCACTCTTGACCAATTCGTTGATGCCGGGAATTTGGGTGTCCAGCGAACGCGTACCGATCAGGCCCATGACCCATGGGATGTGCACGGCAAAGTGGGTCTCGCGCGCCTCGCGGTCGGGGAAGCCAAAGGCCGTGAAGGAAGCCGGTGCGGGCTCGGTCTCCCACATGGCTTCGATCGACGCCAGCTTCATCTTCTGGTGTTCGGATGACAGATAGCCGGACTCATCGCCCAGCACCACCACCGACAGCGAAGCAGCCAGACCAAAGGATGCGGCCACCGTCATCGAGCGCTTGGCCAGATGGATATGACGACCCTTGAGCAGATACCAGGCCGAAATACCCAGCACGAACAGCGAGGCCATGACATAACCCGCCGACACCGTGTGCACAAACTTGGCCTGCGCCACGGGATTGGTGAGCACGGCAAAGAAGTCATTCACTTCCATGCGCATGGTCTGGGGGTTGAAAGTAGCACCCACGGGGTTCTGCATCCAGCCATTGGCGACCAGAATCCATAGCGCCGAGAAGTTGGTGCCTATGGCCATCAGGCAGGTGACGATCAGGTGCTTGACCTTGGAGAGGCGATCCCAGCCAAAGAAGAACAGGCCGACAAAGGTCGCCTCCATGAAGAAGGCCATCAAACCCTCGATCGCCAGCGGTGCACCAAAGATGTCGCCCACATAGTGGCTGTAGTAGCTCCAGTTCATGCCGAACTGGAACTCCATCACCACGCCGGTGGCCACACCCATGGCGAAGTTGATGCCGAACAGCACGCCCCAGAACTTGGTCATGTCGCGCCAGATGGCTCGTCCGGTCATCACATACACCGTTTCCATGATGGCAACGAGTATGGACAGGCCCAGCGTCAGCGGCACAAACAGAAAGTGGTAGAGCGCCGTTATCGCAAACTGCAGTCGCGATAAATCGACGATATCGAGGTCCATGGTCAGGTCCTTTCTCTCGGTACTTCAAAAATCAATCGGAAAAACATATGGACTGCGGTGCAACAGCACCCAGCGCATCGGGTCGCAGCCTTGCCATCAGCTGCTCAAACTCTGGGGTGCCGCGCAGGGCCTGCGCTCTCACCTGTCCTGCCTGCAGATACACGATGCGATCGGCGAGGCTCGCCTCACGCTGCCAATGCGTGGCAAAAATCAGCGTTCGCGCGCCGCTCTCAGCCGCCTGCACCAACCGCTTCAGCACATCGGCAGCAGTGACGGCATCCAGTCCCTCGGTCACCTCATCAAGCAGCCAGCAGCGGTCTGGGCTCAGCAGCAGTCTGGCCAGTGCCAGCCGGCGCGACTGGCCTCCGGACAGACCCAGGCCGCCTTCACCCAGCATGGTGTCCAGCCCCTGTGGCAGGGCCATGACGTCGCTTCTGAGACCTGCAGCCTGCAGGACGCCCCACAGCTGCTCATCGTCGGCCTTGGCATCGGCAAGCCTCAGGTTGTTGCGCAGGCTGTCCTGAAAAAGCTCGGTTCTCTGTGTCATCCAGCTGCAGCCGCGGGCCTGAACCACGCCTTCGTCCGGCTGCAGCTCACCCGCCATCAAATGCAGCAAGCTGGTCTTGCCTGCGCCGCTGCTGCCAATCAGCGCCACGCGCTCGCCTTGGCGCACGCTCAGGTCTATCGGACCCAATTGACGCAGTCGGACAGACTGCAGGCTGACGGCCAGCTTCTGCACAGGCTGCTGCGGACTCTCTGCCGCTTCGGCCTTGGCCGCCAGCGGTGGAGCCAGCCTGCGCAGCGCCAGCCAGGTACGCCCGGCCTGTTCTGCCCCTCTGCGCAGAGCTGCAAACGGCTCCAGTGCGGACAGTGCCAGCAAAATACCCAGCGCAGCAACCGGCGCGTTGATGCGGCCCTGCTCCATCAACCAGGCCATCAACAGCACGGATGCGCTCAAGGTAATGGCCGACACCGCACCATAAGCCTGGGCGGCAGCCGCTTCGGATTGATAAAGCCGCTCATCGGCCAGGGCGCAGCGCGCATCGCTATGCAGCACTTGCTGCACCTGGGCAGGCAACTGGCCTGCCATCAGCAGCTCGGTCTGGCCTGCAACCAGATCCACGGTTTGGGCACGCATGGCCTCCAGTGCCATGGCACGGCGTACGGCAGCCTTGCGGCTGCGCAAACCATGCCACAGGGCGATGCCCCAGCCAGTCAGCAGCAGCCACGCCAGGGTCAACAGGCCCAGCCACCAGCGCATGAATCCGTAGGCCAGAGCCGCCAGCAAGGCCGCGCCCAGCGCCGCTACGGCGGGCACCAGCAGGCGCAGATAAAGATTGTCCAGGGCATCCACATCGGAGGTCAGACGCTGCAACAGCCTTGCCGGGCGCTGCAGCAGCAGGCGGGCGGCCTGCGGGCGAGCCCAGCTCAGGAACAATCTCTGGCGCAAAGCGGCCAGCACGGCCAGCGTGGCATCATGGGTCACCAGGCGCTCGGCATAGCGGGCACCGGTACGGCCCACGGCCAGCAAGCGAATGCCGGCCGAGGGCATGAACACATCGAACACCAGGGCCGTGGCAGGCACCAGCCCGGCCAGTGCCGTGGCCGTGATGAACCAGCCCGACAAGCCCAGCAATGCCATGCCCATCAGCACCGTAAGCGCTGCCAGGGCTGCACCTCCCAGCCAGAGATTGCGCGGCGCCATCTGGCCCAGCAGCTTCAGCATCTCGCGCATTGAAATGGTTTGCATCTTCATGGCTGCAGCTCCCGCGCCGGTCGCAGCAGCGGCAACTCGATCACGCGATCCATGGCAGCGGCCAGCTGTGCATCGTGGGTGGCGACCAGCATGGTGCGCCCCCTGGCCAGATGACGCAGAGACTGCGTGATCTGGGCTGCTGTGTCGGGATCGAGATGAGCAGTAGGTTCATCGACCAGCAGCAGTCCGGCCGGTGTCTGCGCGGCCATACGTGCCAGAGCCAAACGTACCACCTCGCCACCGGAAAGGCCTGCGCCGCCCTCACCCAGGCTTGCGCCGGGGCGATGCGCCAGGGCCTCATCAAGTGCCGCCAGCTGCGTAGCTTCGGCAATCTGTTCAGGTCCTACAGAACGTCGCCCCAGCGCAATATTGCGCGCGGCCGAGCCTGCAAAGACATGGGGCAACTGCCCCAGCCAGGCCATGCGCCGGCGCAGCTGGGTAGCACTGCCGGCATCAAGCGTTTGCCGGTCGACTTCGATACGGCCTTGCTGTACCGGCAAAAGGCCGGCAATCTGCGCCAGCAGCACGGACTTTCCGCTGCCGCTGGGACTCCACAGCGCCACATGCTCGCCAGCCTGTATGTGCAAAGACAGCGGCGCGAGGCTGGAGTCACTGCCTGGCACCTGAACCTTGAGTTCCGAAACGCTTACGGACACAGGCTGGCCAGGCCATGACTGCTCATCGACCGGAGATGCTTCAGCGGCATGCTGCGCACCGACAACCTGCATGGACTGCGCCTGCATGCTCTGCAAGGTCTGCAGTGCGGCCT
Organism: Comamonas sp. HJ-2; assembly: GCF_053615495.1. Lineage (NCBI taxonomy): Bacteria > Pseudomonadati > Pseudomonadota > Betaproteobacteria > Burkholderiales > Comamonadaceae > Comamonas > Comamonas sp. HJ-2. Next base: position 67,219 of record NZ_JBSIFD010000026.1, read on the forward strand.
CGCCCGCAGCTCTGTCATGCCAGACGGCCGAGAGATCGCGCAAAGGCTCGAAAAATGCCGGCGCCAGCAGCAGCACAAACATGGCCTGGCCCAGACCGAGCTTGTCGCCCCAGGCGCCGAAATTCAGCGTGCCCAGCAGGTGAAAACCTATATAGACGGCCAACATGGCCACGCCCAGTGCCGAGAAAAGCTCCAGCACCGCAGAAGACAGAAAGGCAATGCGCAGCACGCGCATGGTGCGGGTGCGCAGGTCTTCGGCATGGTCACGCAGCCGCTGGCCCGTCAGCTCCACGGCATGCAGAGCACGCAGCGTGCTCAGGCCGCGCAGGCGGTCCAGCAAGAAAGCGTTCATATGACCGAGCTGCAGCATCTGCTCTTCGCTGGCCGCCTTGGCACGCCAGCCCACGATCGCCATGAAAAGCGGAATCAGCGGCGCGGCAACCATCAAAATCAGAGCAGCGACCCATGACTGCAAGGCCACGGCAGCCAAAATCACCAAGGGCAGCAAACGCACACGCCACATCGCGCTCTGGTAACGCGCCAGCCACGGAACAATGGCCTCGGCCTGCTCGGCCATGGCACTGGCGGCCTGGCCGGAAGCTGGACGGCTCTTGTCCAGCGGCGATGTCTGAGCCAGCGACTGCGCCACCCGGGCGCGCAAGCTGCTGAGCTGCGCACGCGCTGCACGGTTGGCCAGCATGCCGCCATGGCCTTCTGCCCAGGCTCGCAGCAAGCCCAGCAACAACACGCCAGCAGCCATGGGCCAGACGGCCGCCATGCCCTGACCGTTGGCCATGAGTTGCACAGCCCAGGCCAGCAAGGCTGCCTGCGGCAGCCATATCAGCCCGGCAAACACCTGCCACACAGCTCCCGCGCTGGGGCGACGGATGACGCTCGCCAACTTGGCATGTGCTGTATCGACCTGGTTGTCGGTGGAGGAAGAAGGGGTGTGCTGCATTTCTCAATTTTCAGTATTTACTGAAATTAACGGAATACTACTCTTCTTTTGACAATCATCATGACTTGATATGCAAAAGCCAATTGCAGGACCAGGCCTACATTGATACGCATCAACTCCGAAGCAATTTAACAAGGGTTAACCCTTGAGCAAGTCGTGCTTGAGCAACATCAAGCGAGCAAGCCGCCCATAAAAAACGGCGTCCGAAGACGCCGTTGGCACAGAAGATAGTGAACTGCCTCAGGCAACCAGCAGGCTTGCCTTGGCTTCGGCGTACTCACGCTTGAGGCGAGCCACCAGCTCCGCCGTGGACTGCACCTTGTCAATGGCACCGATACCCTGGCCACAGCCCCAGATATCTTTCCAGGCCTTTTGCGCACCGCCGCCAAAATTCATCTTGCTGGGATCGGATTCGGGCAGGTTTTCCGGATCCAGACCGGCCGCACGAATCGAAGGTGCCAGATAGTTGCCATGCACGCCTGTGAACAGATTGCTGTAGACCACGTCGTCGGAGCTGCCCTCGACGATCGCCTGCTTGTAGGCTTCTACGGCGCGCGCCTCGTCGGTGGCAATGAAGGCCGATCCGATATAGGCAAAGTCCGCACCCATGGCCTGGGCCGCGAGAACCGCCCCTCCCGTGGCAATCGAGCCGGACAGCGCCAGAGGGCCGTCAAACCATTGGCGAATTTCCTGCACCAGGGCAAATGGACTCTTCACACCCGCATGGCCGCCAGCACCGGCTGCCACGGCGATCAGGCCATCGGCACCTTTTTCAATGGCCTTGCGAGCAAACTTGTTGTTGATGATGTCGTGCAGCACCACACCGCCCCAGCCATGCACGGCCTGATTCACATCTTCACGCGCGCCCAGGCTGGTGATGATGATGGGTACCTTGTACTTGGCGCAGACCTGCATGTCGTGCTCGAGACGGTCATTGCTCTTGTGCACGATCTGATTGATGGCGAATGGTGCCGAAGGGCGATCGGGATGGGCCTTGTCCCAGGCCGCCAGAGTCTCGGTGATCTCTGCCAGCCAGTCCTCCAGCTGCTCGGCCGGGCGGGCATTGAGAGAAGGCATGGAGCCGACGATACCGGCCTTGCACTGCTCGATGACAAGCTTGGGATTGCTGATGATGAAAAGCGGCGAGCCGATGACAGGCAGAGCCAGCTTTTTGAGGGCGGGTGGCAGCTTGGACATATGTTGTCTCCTTCTTCGTTTTATAAATAAAAAGGGCTGTAGCGTTTGTTCCAGATACGCTGGCAGCTCTTATTTCAGAAGCAGTTCAAAGGACGGCTCACTGTTTGCACCCCTGTGCCGACGGTGAAGCCGTCCGACTGGCCTTTGGCCAGTTTCGCCTGCCATCGCGCCACTCCCTGTCCCCAGGGCAACAGTTTTTGCCTTCTCTGTGCACGGAGGATCATCGTGATGGGCGCGGCCGCAAAAAAGGCCTGAGCGCGGTGCTGCGTCAGGCCTTGGTTTCTTACTGCGTCACACGCCCGGCGGCATTGACGATGGACAGGTCCACATATTTGGATCCCACTTGACCGGGCTTGAAGTTCACCCAGTAGCCACCCAGGTCATAAGACTCCAGTCCGCGCAAGGCGGCACTCATTTTTTCCGGCGTCACCGGCTGGCTGCGACGCATGGCCTCCACGATGACTTTGGCATTCACAAAGCCTTCCATCATCGCAAAGCTCACCGGAACGTCCAGGGACTTGCCCGCAGCAATCGTCGCGTCGCGAAACTCCTTGTTGAGCTTGCCCGAGACCTTGTAGGGACTGGGCACCACCTGGGCAATCGACAGACCGCTCATGTACTCCACAGGAAGACGCTTGGCCAACTGCTCGATATCGGCCTCGGCCGTGGCATAGACCTGGGCGGTACCGCCCTCCATACGATATGCCTCGACAAATGCCGCCGTGGCAGGGCTGGAAGCCACCAACAGAATGGCTTGAGGCGAAGTCTTCGCAGCCTGCAGCTCCTGCACAGCCTTGTCCGAGCCACCTCGGCTCTTGAGCATGGCCGATGCGACCAGCTTGGCCCCGCTGGGGTTCACGGCCTTGGTCACCATGGCCGTCAGCTCCTGTGCATCGGGTCGCTCCTCGAACACCAACGCCAGCCGCGTGATGCCTACGGTGGCCAGGTGGGTGGAAATCTTTGCGATCTGCTCGACAAGCCCTGCACGCGTGGAGAACATCTGGGGTGATGCCAGCACACGGGTGTCCGTGCTTTGATAACCCACCAGCGGAATCTGCGAGCCATCCAGAGCCTTGCTCTCCAGCAAGGCCGAGAGATTGCGATTGCCGAAATAGCCTGCCAGCACCACGGGCTTGGATTCGCTCAGCAGCTTGCGCGTCTTGGTCACGGTCTCTTCGGGATGGCCCACATCATCGAGCACGGCCAGCTCCACAGACTGGCCCTGCACACCACCAGCCTTGTTGACCTGGTCAAAGTACAGACGCATGCCCTGCGCATAGGCCCGCCCCTGACTGGCTTCGGCCCCCGACATCGGGGCCACCTGCCCTACCGTCCAGGCCTGTGCCACCAAAACAGCACCTGCACACATGGCAACCAAACCGGCTCGCGCCAACACCCAATGCTTGCGATTCATTCAGAGTCTCCCTCTCCATCAATGCAGTGGGTCTGAAGCGCCCATGCAGCTGCCGAATTATTGTTGATGACCTGACCTGTACGAGCCAGGCGCCCATGGAAAAAGAGGGGCTTGAAGCCCCTCTTTTGATGTGCGCCAAATTACAGCGCGTTGACCAGTTCGGGCACGGCCGTGAACAGATCAGCTTCCAGACCGTAATCGGCCACCGAGAAGATCGGTGCTTCGGGGTCCTTGTTGATCGCCACGATCACCTTGGAATCCTTCATGCCCGCCAGATGCTGGATCGCGCCCGAGATGCCACAGGCAATGTACAGCTGGGGCGCCACGATCTTGCCCGTCTGGCCCACTTGCAGGTCGTTGGGCGC
>NZ_JBSIFD010000027.1:0-69695 GCF_053615495.1 Comamonas sp. HJ-2
AGGGTCTGGCCTGCACCCAGCGAGTCGAGCACGCTGTCGCTGACCTTGAAGTCCCAGCCCAGGCTCTTGTCGGCCGGATTGATGGCGCCCAGCGTCAGGGTGCCCAGGTAGCTGTTGCCGTTTGCCACGACGGTGGCGGTGTGGGTGTCGATGGTGTCGACGTCGGCAAACTTGATCGTGCCGTTGGCGGTGTGCTCGGTGGTGTTCTCACCGGTGGCGCCGTCGGTCACTTCGGTGATCGAACCAGCTTGCGCACCGCTCGTGATCGTCGGCGCATCATTGGTGCCAACGATGGTGACAGTCAATGTCGCGGAAGAACTGGCGCCGTCTTTATCGACCAGGGTATACGTAAAAGTTTCGACCAGGGTCTCACCCACACCCAATGCCTGCACAGCATTCAAGCTGCTATCAAGCTGATAGCTGTAGCTGCCATCGGAGTTGAGGGTAATCTTGCCGTACAGCCCCTGATCTGCGCCGACCAGAACAACTCGATGCTCTGTAAGGACCCCTTCGCCCAATTTGTCGTTGGCGAGCACATTGCCTTGCAAGGCGGATACCGCATCTTCGAAGATCACCCCCGAATCAGCACTTGCCTGGGGAATGCTTGTGACAGGCTGAGGCGGCGTAACTTGATCCGTGTTGTCCGCCAAAGCGCCCACCCCACTAAAAAGTGGAAGGACGGTAGTCGCTGGTACAGGACGCCCATACTCCAGCGCCAGCGGCGACACTGCCTCAATGATGCTGGAAAGGCGCACAAAAGTGCTGCCACCCTCGCTGCCGCCCGACAATGTGGCCGCCGTGGGATCCAGCTCATCGAACGGATCCTGGCCGGCATTGATGGCCGCAATGATCTGGTCAATCTGCGCATTCGCGGGGCTCGCCACAGCCGCCTCTTCCACGGTGGGCGGCTGAATCAGGTCCGCAGTGAGATGCACATCCTGGTTCTCGCCCACCATCAGCGGTGGCTGACCATCCGCCTGCAACTGCACGGTGCTGCCGGAAGCCGTCACTATCTCGGCGTCAGCGGGAATACGCATGCCTTCACGGAGCACCGTCAGATTGCCATCAGAACCACGCATCCAAGCCTGGCCAGTGAGTTTGGTAACGAGAACGGTTTGAGCTGCCATGAGGGTCTGCCTATCCAGTCAGATTAAAAAGTGAAGGTGCACAAAGGCACCTCTCCAATATTTCAGCTGAATGGTAAAAGCCAAGGCCCCACAGCACTATTGGCGCCAAAGCCAATCGGGATCTGTTTTATTCGATCTCTGCTGCTGTAAATCAAAAAAAGCCTGAAGCCTGCATATTGCAGGCTTCAGGCTTTTCAGCAACAGGCACTCCAGAGGAAAGAGGTGACTACGTATTCATCAGTAACCCAAAAATCAGGTTCAAGCCAGCTGCTTGCGCCCGATACCGTGAACCTTCAATGTCAGCATCAATCGATCCTGTACCTGCAGTTTCTCAAAAACAGCAGACAGATGGGCCCGCACAGTACGCTCGCTGATGGACATGCGTTCGGCAATCTCCGCATTGCTGTCACCCAGCGATGCATAGCGGGCAACCTCCTGCTCGCGTGCAGACAATGGTTCGGCCCAGTCCGACTCATGCTCAGGCAGACGGGCGTCCACATCGCGCAACAAGCGCTGCAACAGAGAACGTCCAAGCCAGATGTTGCCGCCAGCCATGCTTTGCAGCATCCGTGCCAGCACCTCCGGGCTCGATTGCGCATGGGCGTAGCCCGATGCTCCGCGGGACAGCAGGTTTCGCCCCTCCTCATCGCTGGGGCGGTTGCTGAGAACCAGAACCTGAAGATCCTTCAGCAGCTCAATCCAGCGGGCCGCTGTCGACTCGGGCAAGGATGGCAGGGCTGCATCCAGCACCACCACGGTACGACCTTGCTGCTTCCAACGTTGCAAATCGGCCAGACTCTGGCCGCGCGCAGGCATCCACTGAGGGCCTGCGATCTGCTGCCATTCCTGCCACAGCGTGGCATCCTGAGTCAGCATCAATACAGGCAAGGCATTCATAGAGTTCCTTTGTAATTGTTGGCGATCCATGAACTAACGTTCAATCAATGCATTGGACTTGGCACGCAGAATCGGCTTGAGCAGATACTGCATCAAGGTGCGCTTGCCCGTGAGGATATGCACCTCGGCCTGCATACCGGGAATGATGGGGCGCGAGTCATCGCCCACGTGAGCCTTCTCCGTGCGCACCTTCACGACATAAAAGGAGTTCCCCTTTTCGTCGGTAACGGTGTTGGCACCGATCTGCTCCAGCTTCCCCTGCAGACCTCCATAGATGGCAAAGTCATAAGCAGTGAACTTCACTTCGGCCTGCTGACCAAAATGCAGGAAACCGATGTCGCGTGGATTGATCTGCACTTCCATCAACAAGGTGTCATCCAGCGGCACGATGTCCAGAATGTCCTTGCCCGGCTGCACGACACCGCCGACGGTATTCGCCATCAAGGTGTTGACCGTGCCGCGCACGGGCGAGCGCACTTCGGCCAGCTTGACGCGATCCTCCAGCGCCACCTTGCCTTGCTCCAGGGTGCCCAGTTTGGCCTGGGTTTCCGAGAGCTCGGAGCGAGACTGATTGCGCATATTCAGCTCCGACTCCTGAATCTTGCGCTCCGCTTCCTGAATCGCAGCCTGAATGCGCCCGATCTGCGCACCGGCCGCCTTGGCCTCACCACAGAAGCGAGCCACATCGCGTTGCAGGCGCAGCAAATCCACTTCGGACACTGCGCCACTCTTGAGCAAGGGGCGAGTCACCGAAAGCTCTTCGGACGTCAAGCTGCAACTGGACGAGGCCTGGTCGCGGTTGGCCTGGGTTTCGCGCAGCTCCTGCTGACGTTGGCGCAACTGGTCACGCGCAATATTGACGTTGGTGTTGAGCTCCTGGGAGCGGCTCTCCCACATGCGCCGCTCCATCTCCACCAACTGAGGCGCCAGAGCCTGCACATCTTCCGGAGCCTTGAAAGGCTCGCCCGATGCCAGGGCCTGAAGACGCGCAGCCTTGGCCTTCAATGCCAGAAGTTCGGCCTTGTTCTCGCCCAGGGACGAACTGTAGCGCGTTGGATCGATGCGCAAGATGACCTGACCCTGCTCCACATGCTCGCCGGGGTGCACCAGAATTTCCTTGACGATGCCGCCATCCAGGCTCTGCACCACCTGAACCTGACGCGAGGGAACCACCTTGCCCTGGCCTCGCACCACTTCATCAATGCGCCCCAGGCAAGCCCAGAGCAGCAGAACCACCACGGTGACCAGAGATACCCATATCAACAGACGCGAACCACGCGCCTGCTGCTGCCCTGCAGCCCACTGAGCATCGGCCTTGAGGTCATCCGGCTGATGCGTTCCGACAACCTCGCTGCCGTCAAGCAGCCATCGCTCCAGTCGCGTCCAGCGCGCCTTGAGCACATCCTTGAAGCGCGACGGCTTTTTTGGGGGTTTGGACTCGCTCATGCTCGCCCTCCTACTCCACCAATCCGCCCCTGCTTCAGGGCTTCGATCACCTGATCCTTGGCTCCATCGGCAACAATTCTGCCGCCATCAATCACGATCAGCCGGTCAACCAAGGTCAACAAGGCCGTGCGATGAGTGACCAGCAAAATGGTCTTGCCCTGGGAGGCCTCTTCCAGGCGACGCTTGAGCTGTGCCTCGCTCTGGTTGTCCAGATTGCTGCTGGGCTCGTCCAGCAACAATATGGCCGGGTCGTTGATCAGGGCACGAGCGACAGCAATGGATTGGCGCTGGCCGCCAGAAAGTGACTCACCCCGCTCGCCAACCAACATGTCGTAGCCCTTGGGATTGCGCGCCGCGAAATCATCCACACCCGCGATGCGTGCCGCATGCAGCATGTCCGTCTCATCCGCGAATGGCGCACCCACCAGCAAGTTGTGCTTCAAGCTGCCATAGAACAGCATCGGGTCCTGAGGCACATGCCCGATGGCCCGACGCAGATCCACCGGGTCTATCTGGCGGGCATCCATACCATCGATCAGCACCGAGCCTTCACTGGGCTGATACAGCCCCAGGACCAGCTTTTCAAGCGTGGTCTTGCCCGAGCCGATACGCCCAATGATGCCAACCCGTTCGCCAGGTCGGAGCGAAAAGCTCACTCCCGAAAGACTGGCCTGCTCGCTTCCCGGATAGCTGAAGCTGACATTGCGAAACTCGATGGCGCCACGCAGATCCGGACGTGAAACGAATTCGCGCTCAGCTTCGTGCTCGACCGGCATCTTCATATAGTTGTCAATGGAATTGAGCGAGGTGCGCGCATTGTGAAACTGCATCATCAGCCCCGCCACCTGACCAAAGGGTGCCAGACAACGCCCTGCAATCATGGAGGCTGCAATGATGCCGCCCATGGAAAGCGACGCATCCTGCACCTGATACACGCCGATGACGACCACGGCTATGGTGACCAGTTGCTGCAAGGTCTGAACGAAGTTCACCGTACCGGACGAGATGAACTTGATCTTGCCCCCCATGTAGGCAATGTACTGAGTGGAGCTCTCCCACAAACGCTGCACTCCGCTTTGGGCATTGAGCGTCTTGACCGCCTCCAGATTGGTCAGCGACTCCACGAGCAGCGCGTTGCGCTGAGACGAAGCCTGAAAGGTCTTGAGCGTCAGACTCTCCATGCGTACCTGGGCCCAGAAGGAAACCAGCAAGATCGCGGCAATCGCCACCACAGGCGGAATCAGCATCCAGGGCGAAACCCATGCAATCGCCACCAGAAATAGAAGCACAAAAGGCAGATCCACCAAGGTTGTGAGACTTGCAGACGCAATGAAATCACGGACCGACTCAAACGAGCGCAGATTGGCCGCAAACGAACCGACGGATGCGGGTCGGCTCTCCATGCGCAAGTCCAGAACGCGCTCCATGATCTGCGCGGACAACTGCACATCCACACGCTTGCTCGCGGCATCCACAACATAGGCACGCGTCGTCGTCAGCACAAAGTTGAAGATCAGCACCAAAGAAATGCCGATAGCCAACACCCACAATGTTTCCACCGCGTTGTTGGGCACCACCCGGTCATACACGTTCATGCTGAACAAAGGCATTGCCAGTGCGAAGACATTGATGAGTACGGCTGCCAGCAAGGCATCGCGGTACAGACGCCGATTCTCCAGGATCACCGCCCAGAACCAGTGGCTGCTGCGGGGCTCCATGCCTTGCTGCACGGAGCGCGGCTCGAAGCGGAACTGCGGACGCACAAAGCACATCAGCCCCGCGTAGTCCTGCAGCAAAGCCTGAGCCTCTACCTCGACCGGACTCTCCGACTCCGGGTACTGCACCAGGAAGCGACCACTCTCCAGCGTTCTGAGCAACAGACAGGCGCGGTCCCCGTGGAGAATCAAAATTGCCGGCAGCAAGCCCTGAGGAACGGCGTCAAGACTGCGCTGCACGATACGCGTGCTGAACTGCGCACGAGCCGCAGCCCGAGCCAGCAATGAAGGCGTCAGGCGCTGATCCACCAACGGCAGACCATTGCTCAGTGCCTGCGCGGTGTAGGGCTTGCCATGCAGGTTGGTGAGCTGCACCAGGCAATCCAGCAAGGGATCCGCATGGGTCTCATGGGCCGGCATGCGCCAGTCCCCGGCCGGTGCATGCGCCGAGCCTCGCGCCCCCAGAAAGGCCGGACCGACCTGCTCCGCCGCAGCAGCGGCTTCCGGCAAAGAACCTTGCCCGGCCTTCTGAGTCACATCCGTACCGTTGCTCGATGCCAATGAAGGCTCAAAGTCTGGTCTGGTCATCTTCAACAATCAACCTATAAAAGCTCTTCGTCGTCATCAATCAAGTCCAGCGAATTACGCATACGCTGGCGCGCCTGCTTGCGCTGGTTCAGCTTCTGCAGCGCCTGCGGCGGAAGATCCGTCAAGCGCAAAGCCCCATTGGCAAGCAAGGCGTCAATCAAGTCCTCGAGAACGCGGATGAAATCCGCATCCAGTGCCGACAACTCCTGCCGGGAGGACTGCTCCGACGGTGGTGAATCGCTTTTATCCATCTTGTTCATCAACTCCCACTAAAAGCTGCACCAGACGCCACCTGCTATCACTGGCGGCCCGCCGCACCAGATGCCGGCGCTTGGGCTGGAGCCCCCAGATCAACCGCTGCGCTGGCAGGCACAGGCGTCAGATTGCTGGTGTCCGGCACCGAGGATTTGCAGCTACGCAGCAGATCATCCGGCAAGTTCAGTGCCTGCTGCTCATCCGGACGGCTGTCGTCATGCGGCTGCGCGAGCCCCAGCACAGGCAGAATTTGGCTGGACAAAGTCAGCCACTGGTACTCGGCCTTTTTCAGGTCATATTGAGCGTTGACCAGAGCGCGCTGGGCATCGAACAACTCGTTTTCCGTATTGAGCAGATCCAGCAGCGAACGCTGACCGATCTTGAATTGCTGCTGATACGCCACGCGGACCTTGGCCGTGGAGAGAACATGCTCACGCAGGAACGGCGTTTGCTGACGCAGGCGGGCCATGTTGTTCCAGGTAATCGACAGCTCCTGCTGGAGGTTGCGACAGGTGTAATCGCGCACATCCTGTGCGGCATAGCCCTGGGCAATCGTCTGACGCAGGCGTGCCTCGTCCGCACCACCGCGATACAGGTTGTAAGTCAGCATCAGCTGCACTCGCGAACTCTGCACATCCCAGTAGGCCGGCGAGTTCTGATCACGATCACGCCCCGTGGACGCCAGCAGCTCGAGCTTGGGCATATGCGCCCCCTTGGCAGCCTTCTGACCGGCCTCTGCCGCTTGCACCAGAGCCTGCTTCGACAATAGCAGCGGACTCGCGCGCAGCGACGCGCCGAAATCCTTGGCCGCCCCGGAAGCAGGCAGCTTGGCACTCACATCGGGCACCGGGTCCAGCGTGGCCGCAGGATACTCACCCACCACGCGGCGGTAGCGCTGCAGCACATCGTTGAGGTTGTTGCTCTCGGTCATCAGATTGGTCTGCGCCAGCGACAGACGACCACTTGCCTGCTCCAGGTCAACACCGCGGCCCACGCCGGACTGCTGGCGCTCACGCAACTGCCCCAGCGTCACCTGGTGGGTGCCGAAATTTTCACGGGCCAGCTTCTCCATTTCGCGATAACGCTGCACATCCAGATAGGCGGCGACAACATCATTGGCCAAATTTTCAGTGGTGGCGCGCAGATCGTAGAACTTGGCCAGCTTCTCAAAGCCCAACTGACGGATATTGCTGCTAGTGGTGAAGCCATCAAAGATCAGCTGACGCAGTTGCAGGTTCCAGCCCGGACGGTTCCAGTTCTGCGATGGAGCATCCTGAATATGGCTGCGCCACTCGCGACCGACCCAACCTTGCGCGGTGACTTGCGGACGCCAACCTCCCCGAGCCACGTTCTGCCCCTCAGCGGACGAACTGAAATCCTGAAAGCGCGCCTGCACTTCGGGATGAGTCATCAGTGCCTGCTCGACAACCTTTTGCAGTGCAACACCCTGCTCGTTGGCTTGTTGCGCATTCATGGTCGTCTGAGCCATACCCCCCATGGCCCACGAGGCCACACCCAGAGTGGCTACCACTTGTGCAATCTGACTGAATTTCATTGTTATCCCTCTTGTTTGACTCCGACCGGGCAATGCGATGCCTAGCTCGCCAACAAATTGGCGAGAGCAATCGGTGCGACTTCTGCAAATCGTTCCCGCGGAAGCTGGTTGTTAATGCGGATCGGCTCGCTGCTGCCCGAAAAGGCATTGCATACGGCCTCAGAACTCGCAAAATGGAATTCTGTAACTCTCGTGCTCACAGCCTTTGGCGTCATGCCAACACCGCACAGGAGACTGACGGTCAGGTCAAGCTTGTTGCCTGATCGACAAAACTCACTATTTTTGCTTGACGCACCACCACTCAGCAGCGGTATAGGGATGACATCGCCAATCCCTTGGCCAAACAAATCGCGCGGACAGGCTGTGGAGCGTCTATCGGCTAGACACAGCGCATTTGGAGATTTTCCTTTCCACGATAGCAAGGCGGAGCCTCCGGTTTCCGGCCGGTGTTCTTGACGCATAACCCTGCATGCGAAGCCGTGCGTTGATGGCAGATCTCCTGGCAACACCATCAAACAAATGGATTCAGTTGCAAATCTAGCACAAGGCATGCAATGATTTGTTTCAAAAAACCACTCAACCAGCCGAACTTCGAATTTTTTGCCGGGAATTGGCAATTCTTTTCATTCCTTCTTTATATCAAAGAAATTAAGAATCAATACCGCTTCCAGCACCGCAACCATCATAGCGGCGCACGCGTTACAAAGGGAAATCAGCCTACATCCAAAGTCAAAGTCAAAGTCGTAATCAAACAATTGACAATGAATTGATCTGAAATAGAAAAAGGGCTTCTGACTGAATAGTCAGAAGCCCTTGTCTAATTGGTCGGAATGGCGGGATTCGAACTCGCGACCCCTTGCACCCCATGCAAGTGCGCTACCAGGCTGCGCTACATTCCGAAGACTTGAATTATACACAGAAATTCGACATCAAAGAGAAAGCAGCGCCCTGATCTGCAAAAGCTCCTCTTTGACCTCCTCCATGCCCATTGCACCGGCAGGCTCCGAGCGGCCCTGCTCCAGCATTGCAGCCAACAGATGGCTTTGCGCCAGCTCTTCCCCCTGCAGGGGCTGGGCCGGATGCACAAGCACCGGCTGCTGCTCGACTGCCTTGCCATGACCCGTCACCAGTTCGCGCAGACGATTTCGTGCGCCGCTGATGGTGAAGCCCTGCTCGTAAAGCAGCTCGCGAATGCGACGCACCATCAACACCTCATGATGCTGGTAGTAGCGGCGGTTGCCACGACGCTTCATGGGCTTGAGCTGCACAAACTCCTGCTCCCAGTAACGCAGCACATGAGGCTTGACGTCGCAAAGATCCGCGACCTCACCGATGGTGAAATAGCGCTTGGCGGGAATTGCTGGCAAAGAAGAAGCCATGGCTGGTTGCAAGCGGTCAGTGAAGGGATGGGTGAAAGATATGCAATCACGACTTGCACAAATTCGGGTCAGGCACGGTGTTTTGTCATTAGAAATGCCCGCCATGCATTCCTGTTTGCGCAAGTCCTAGCAATATAGCGCGAAGAGCTGACAGGACCTTGCACCGCTCGCGACGCAAAACTGTCAGCTCCTCAGTCACCGATGCTTAGCCTGTCCGCGCATCAGTGGATTTACCAATCGCTTATGACCCCGAGCCTTCGCCCTGGATCAGCTCCTTGAGCTTGCTGCTGGCATGGAAGGTCACCACGCGGCGCGCAGCGATGGGAATCAGCTCACCGGTGCGCGGGTTGCGACCGGGCCGTGGCGCCTTGGTGCGGATCTGGAAGTTGCCAAAGCCCGAAAGCTTGACATCTTCGCCCTCCACCAGCTTTTGCGAGATCAGGTCGAAAAACGCATCCACCATGTCCTTGGCTTCGCGCTTGTTCAAACCGATTTCGTCAAACAGCAGATCGGCCAGCTGCGCCTTGGTCAACGCGGGGCTGTCGATGCTCTCTACGGCAAGCTCCATGGGTCGATCTCCTTGTGGATTGAACATATCAACGCAGGCGAGCCGCAACGCGTTCAACCAGAGCCGCAATTGTGCCCTGCATGGCGGCATCGATTTCCGCATCGGTCAGCGACGCGGTGTCGCTGCCCAGCGTCAGACGCACGGCCAGGCTCTTCTCGTCCTGAGCCAGGCTGCCCGGCGCCGCTTCCTCGCCAGCCTTGAGCTTCTTGGGACGGAATACGTCGAACAGCACGGCCGAGCGCAGAATGCCGCCCTGCACGGCTTGCTGCACGGCTTCCATCACCTGGGCGTGAGTCACGGCTTCCTTGACGACCACGGCAATGTCGCGCTCCACGGCCTGGTGCTTGGCCACGGACTTGAACACGGGGACCTCACGGGCCAGCACGGCATCGAGCTCGAGCTCGAACATCACCGGAGCCTGGGCCAGATCCCATTCCTGGCGCCACTGGGGATGCAGCTCGCCGACAAAGCCGATGGCCTTGCCGTCCAGCAGCACGCGCGCGCAGCGGCCGGGGTGCATGGCCGGATGCTCGGCGGGCTCGAACACGGGCTTGGCCGGGGCCAGCAGTGCTTCCACATCGCCCTTGACGTCGTAGAAGTCGACCTTGGCTTCTGCCCTGCCCCATTGCAGCTGGTCGGCAGCGCCATAAGCGAGACCCGCCACACGCATGGGCTGATAAAAGCCCTTGACGGTGGTGTCGGAGTCGACCACGGAGTCGTCCTTGAAGAACACGCGACCCAGCTCGAACACGCGCACGCGCTGAGCCTTGCGGTCCACGTTGAACTTGAGCACCTGCAGCAGCGAGCCCAGCAGCGACGAGCGCATCACGCTCAGATGGCTGGCAATGGGGTTAAGCAGCTTGATGGCGTTGTTGTTGCCGGCCAGCTCCTGCTCCCACTTTTCTTCGACAAAGCTGAAGTTGATGGTTTCCTGGTAGCCCAGGCCCGCCAGCTCGTGGCGCACGGCGTAGGGGCTGCGCTCGTTCTCGGCGCGCAGCTTGGGCGAGATCGGGGCCAGTGGCTTGGTGGTCGGCAGGTTTTCGTAGCCGATCATGCGGGCCACTTCTTCGATCAGATCTTCTTCCAGATTGATGTCGAAGCGGAAGGTTGGCGCGGTGACCGAAATGACTCCCTCGGATGCCACAGTGGCAGGCAGGCCCAGGCCGTTCAAGGCATCCAGGCATTGCTGCTGGGTCACGTCCATGCCGATGACCTTGGCCGCACGCGCAACGCGCAGTTGCACGGCCTTGGAGGCGGGCATATTGGGCTTCTGGTCGTCCATGGCACCGACCTGTGTCTCGGGCGTGCCGCAGATTTCCAGCACCAGCGCGGTGATGCGCTCGATGTGCTCCGTGGTGAACTCGGGGTCCACGCCACGCTCGAAGCGGTGACCGGCATCGGTCGAGAAGTTGAAGTGGCGCGAACGGCCGGCCACGGCCTTGGGGAACCAGAACGCGGCTTCGATGTAGATGTTCTTCGTGTCGTCGGACACGGCCGTGGCGTCGCCGCCCATGATGCCGGCCAGCGACTCGACCTGCTTGTCATCGGCAATCACGCCGACCTTGAGGAAATCGTCGATCTTGATGGTATTGCCGTTGAGCAGCTTGAGCGTTTCGCCCTCCTTGCCCCAGCGCACATTCAGGCCGCCGCTGATCTTGTCCAGATCGAAGATATGGCTGGGACGGCCCAGCTCGAACATCACATAGTTGGAGATATCCACCAGCGGGCTGACCGAGCGCTGGCCGCAACGCGCCAGGCGATCCACCATCCACTGGGGCGTCTTCACCTGGGTGTTGACATTGCGCACGATACGACCCGAGAAGCGGCCGCACAGATCGGTCGCCTCGATCTTGACGGGCAGCTTGTCCTGCAAGGCCACGGCCGCAGCGGGGAAGGACAGGGCTTTGAGCGGCGTGCCGGTCAGCGCCGACAGCTCGCGCGCCACGCCGTAGACGCTGAGGCAGTGCGCCAGATTGGGCGTGAGCTTGAGCGTGAACAGCGTGTCGTCCAGATTCAGGTACTCGCGCACGTTCTGGCCCAGGGGCGCATCGGCGGGAAACTCCAGCAGGCCGCTGGCGTCTTCGTCAATGCCCAGCTCCTTGGCCGAGCACAGCATGCCAAAGCTCTGCACGCCGCGCAGCTTGCCGATCTTGATCTTGAAGGGCTTGCCATCGGCGCCGGGCGGCAGCTCGGCGCCTACGGTGGCGCAGGGAATGCGGATGCCCACGCGCGCATTGGGCGCGCCGCAGACGATATTCAGCAGCTCGGGGCCACCCACGTCGACCTGGCAGATGCGCAAGCGGTCGGCGTCGGGGTGCTGCACGGCTTCCTTGATTTCACCGACCACGATGCCGGTGAAGGGAGGCGCCACAGGATCCAGCTCTTCCACTTCCAGACCGGCCATGGTCAGGGTATCGGCCAGCTGCTGGGTGGTCAGGTTGGGGTTGCAGTATTCGCGCAACCAGGATTCAGGAAATTGCATAGTCAGACTCTTTGGCGTTCATGCCAGTCGCACCGCAAGCGGTCTGCCACTGGCTGGGCATGCGTATCTCAAAAAGATGAGCCATTAGCGCTCGGCATATAAGGATTTCAGCATCAAAACTATCTGAAATCGTTTCATAGCATGCGCTAGCAGCTCACTTTTCAATTACTGAAACTGCGACAGAAAACGGATGTCGCCGTCGAAGAACAGGCGCAGGTCATTCACGCCATAACGCAGCATGGTCAGGCGGTCGGGGCCCATGCCAAAGGCAAAGCCGATGTATTTTTCGGGATCCAGCCCCATGTTGCGCACCACATTGGGGTGCACCTGGCCGGAGCCCGCCACTTCCAGCCACTTGCCGGCCAGCGGGCCGCTCTGGAACTGGATGTCGATTTCGGCCGAAGGCTCTGTGAACGGGAAGAAGCTGGGGCGAAAGCGCAGCACCAGATCATCCTGCTCAAAGAAGGTCTTGCAGAAGTCGGTGAACACGACCTTCAGGTCCTTGAAGCTCACGTTCTCGCCGATCCACAGGCCTTCGCACTGGTGGAACATGGGCGAGTGGGTGGCATCCGAGTCCACACGGTAGGTGCGGCCGGGAGCAATCACGCGGATCTCGGGCATGGTCTGACCGGCATCGAGCGCGTTGCGGTAATTCTTCACATGCTGCACGGCATGGCGCACCTGCATGGGGCTGGTGTGCGTGCGCAGCAGATTGGGCGCGTGCTGGGTGCCGCCTTCGACATAGAAGGTGTCGTGCATGGAGCGCGCGGGATGGTCTTCGGGCGTGTTCAGCGCCGTGAAGTTGAACCAGTCGGATTCGATCTCGGGGCCCTGGGCCACATCAAAGCCCATGGAGCCGAAGATGCCCTCGATACGCTCCATGGTGATGGAGACGGGGTGCAGCCCTCCCGCGCCACGACGGCGACCGGGCAGAGTCACATCCAGCACCTCGGCCTTCAGATGGGCCTGCAGCTCGGCGTCTGCCAAAGCCTTGCGACGGGCGGTCAAGGCCGCTTCGATCGCTTGCTTGGCCACGTTGATGGCGGCGCCGCGCGACTTTTTCTCTTCGACGGAAAGCTGCGCCATGCCCTTCATGAGCTCGGTCATCTTGCCCGACTTGCCCAGAAACTGCGCCTTGGCATTTTCCAGATCAGCGGGGGTGTGGGCTTGCGCAAACAGTTGCTGTGCGCTTTCGACCAGAGAATCCAACTCGTTCATATCGACTCTTTATCGACTTGTAAAAATAAACAAGGGCTAGTGCCTTTTCAAGCCCTAGCCCTTGCTGTTTGTGCATCAGCAGCTACTGAACAAGACACGACTTCTGCAATCAAGTTCAAGCAAGATGCTCGCCCATCGGCAAATGCCTGTGGGGATTCTTGTCTGCAAAAGTCCTACAAGAGTAACTACCGATCGTGACCTCAGGCAGCCAGCTTGGCCTTGACTTGGTCGACGATAGCTGCAAAAGCAGCCTTGTCGTGCACGGCGATATCGGCCAGCATCTTGCGGTCGATTTCGATGGCAGCCTTCTTCAGGCCGTTGGCGAATTGGCTGTAAGTCAGACCCAGTTCACGTGCAGCAGCGTTGATACGAGCGATCCACAGCTGACGGAACACGCGCTTCTTGGTACGACGGTCACGGTAGGCATATTGACCAGCCTTCATGACCGCTTGCTTGGCAACGCGGAAGACGTTACCACGGCGACCGCGGAAACCCTTGGCCAGATTCAGAACTTTTTTGTGACGGGCGCGAGCCGTTACACCACGTTTGACGCGAGGCATGTGTTTTCTCCTAGTTCGTCAGTGAATTACAGGCCTGCGGAAGGCAACATCTTTGCGATGGAGCCCATATCGCCGGAATGCACGTTGACAATGCCACGCAGGTGACGCTTGTTCTTCGTGGTCTTCTTGGTCAAGATGTGACGCTTGAAGGCTTGACCGCGCTTGACGGTACCACCGGGACGAACGCGAAAACGCTTCTTCGCGCTGCTCTTGGTCTTCATTTTGGGCATGTGAATGCTCCTATTGAATTTGTGCTCGCAAGGCGGTGTGCAACCCGCACACACTTCGCTGGCCTCCGAGGCACTTGTTTGTCAGTCCGGCCAGGCCGGGCTGACGTCTTGCAGGCAAGCCTGCAAATTCTTTGTCTGCCGCACAAAACAAAAGTGGGCCAAGCCCACTTTTGCCGATAAGGCAAAACCGCAATTATGCCTTATCTGCAGCCTCAGGTGCAGCTGCGGCGCCATCAGCCTGTGGTTTTGCACCACCAGCGGGCTTCTTGCCGCCTGCACGAGCCGGTGCCACCATCATGATCATCTGACGGCCTTCCAGCTTGGGGAACTGCTCCACCTGGATGGAATCGGCCAGATCGTCACGCAGACGGTTGAGCAGATTCAGACCCAGCTGCTGGTGCGTGATTTCACGACCGCGGAAACGCAGCGTGATCTTGCACTTGTCGCCATCCGCCAGAAAACGGCGGATATTGCGCAGCTTGATGTTGTAGTCACCATCATCCGTACCAGGGCGGAACTTCACTTCCTTGATTTCGATGACGGTCTGCTTGGCCTTGGCTTCAGCAGCCTTCTTCTGTTCCTGGTACTTGAACTTGCCGTAATCCATCAGACGGCAGACCGGAGGAGATGCGTTGGCCGCAATTTCCACCAAGTCGACATCCAGCTCGCCGGCCATGCGCAACGCTTCTTGCAGCGGCACGATGCCCAGAGGCTCGTTGTCGGGACCAGACAGACGCACTTCAGGCGCCATGATTTCTCGGTTCAGTCGATGCTTGCGCTCTTCACGGTGGCGCCGATCGCGAAATTCAGTAGCTATGGTTTTCACCCTTGGATTGAAATGGCTACAACAGCGTAGCCGGCTAGCGTGCCTTGCACGCTGACCGGCCCGCCACAAAAATTAATCTGCTTCAGGCCTTGGCCGCGATGTCCTTGGCGAGCAATTCAATGAATGCATCAACCGACATCACTCCGAGGTCTTTGTTACCCCGGGCGCGCACTGCAACCGCACCAGCAGCCTTCTCCTTGTCGCCCGCGACAAGGATGTAGGGCAGCTTCTGCATGGAATGCTCGCGTATTTTATACGTAATCTTTTCATTGCGCAGATCTGTCACCACTCTAAGGCTTTGATTCGGCAATGCTTTTTGCAGCTTCTGCGCAACTTCCTGCGCATAGTCGGCCTGAGCGTCCGTGATATTGAGCACGGCAGCCTGCACGGGAGCCAGCCAGGCAGGCAGTGCGCCCGAGTGATGCTCGACCAAAATGCCGATGAAACGCTCGAGCGAACCCAGGATCGCGCGGTGCAGCATGATGGGTCGATGGCGCTCGCCATCCTCGCCCACGAATTCCGCATCGAGACGCTCGGGCATGTTCGGGTCCACCTGGATGGTGCCGCACTGCCATTCACGGCCCAGCGCATCCTTCAGGGTGTACTCGATCTTCGGGCCGTAGAACGCACCCTCGCCCGGCAGATACTCGAACTCGCAACCCGATGCACGCAGACCTTCGGCCAGCGCGTTCTCGGCCTTGTTCCAGGCTTCATCGGTGCCGATGCGCTTTTCGGGACGGGTAGACAGGCGATACAGGATGTTGGTGAAGCCGAAGTCGGCATACACCTTTTGCAGCAGCGAAGTGAAAGCCGTCACCTCGGCCTGGATCTGGTCTTCGGTACAGAAGATGTGACCATCGTCCTGGGTGAAGGCACGCACGCGCATGATGCCGTGCAGCGAACCGGTGGGCTCGTTGCGATGGCAGTTGCCGAACTCGCCAAAGCGCAGAGGCAGATCGCGATAGCTCTTGATGCCTTGCTTGAAAATGATGATGTGGCCCGGGCAGTTCATGGGCTTCAAGGCATATTCACGCTTTTCCGAATCGGTGGTGAACATGTTTTCGCGGTACTTGTCCCAGTGGCCGGTCTTCTCCCACAGGCCCTTGTCCAGAATCTGCGGAGCCTTGACTTCCTGGTAGCCGTTGTCCTGATAGACGCGGCGCATGTACTGCTCGACCTGCTGCCAGACCGCCCAGCCCTTGGGGTGCCAGAACACGGTGCCGGGCGAGTGTTCGTCGATGTGGAACAGATCCAGCTCGCGCCCAAGCTTGCGATGGTCGCGCTTTTCGGCTTCTTCCAACCTGAACAGATAGTCCTTGAGCTCGTCCTTGGTCGCCCAGGCGGTACCGTAGATGCGCTGCAGCATCTCGTTGCGATGGTCGCCACGCCAGTAGGCACCGGCCACTTTCATCAGCTTGAAGTGCTTGAGCTTGCCGGTGCTGGGCACGTGAGGGCCACGGCACAGGTCTTCGAAGGCGCCTTCACGGTACAGGCTCACATCCTCGTTGCTGGGGATAGAGGCAATGATCTCTGCCTTGTAGGCTTCGCCGATGCCCTTGAAGTACTGCACGGCCTCGTCGCGCGGCAGCACGCGGCGCACCACCTGCTCGTCCTTGTTGGCCAGCTCGGTCATCTTCTTTTCGATGGCGGCCAGATCTTCGGGCGTGAAGGGACGCTTATAAGAAAAGTCGTAGTAGAAGCCGTTTTCGATCACGGGACCGATAGTGACCTGCGCATCGGGAAACAGCTCCTTGACGGCATAGGCCAGCAAGTGAGCGGTGGAGTGGCGGATCACCTCCAGACCGTCGGCATCCTTGGCGGTGATGATGGACAGCGGCGAATCCTGCTCGATCACAAAGCTGGTGTCCACGACCTTGCCGTTGATCTTGCCGGCCAATGCGGCCTTGGCCAGGCCGGAGCCGATCGAAGCAGCGACTTCGGCAACCGAAACCGGGCCTGGATATTCGCGCTTGGAGCCATCGGGGAGCGTGATGTTGATCATAAATTCCTTGTCAAACCAAATTTGTGTGGGTGAGGGCCAGCGCCAGAGCTTTGGAGTTGCCTGAAAGCAAAAAGCGCGGAACCAGTCCGCGCTTTGATGAGGGTGTCGAGAAATCTCGGGCAGGCGCGAACCGCCAGCTGCCATCAGCAGCTGAAGTACATCTCCGATGTAGTTCGCGGTGTCATAACCGTTGATGCCTTTCTCGCCCTTGTGAATTGAAGTCGCGCCATTTTAACCCGGCAAACAAAAAAGCGCCCGAGACTTTCGCCCCGGGCGCATAACCCCACTTTTTCTACCTAGACAGAGTCACGATTCATCGTGGCTCAATGGAACTGCTCTTCCTCGGTGGAACCGGTCAGCGCCTTGACGCTGGAAGAGCCGCCCTGGATCACGGTGGTCACATCGTCGAAGTAACCTGCGCCCACTTCCTGCTGGTGCGAGACAAAGGTGTAGCCCTTGTCACGTGCCGCGAATTCGGGCTCCTGGATCATTTCCACGTAGTGCTTCATGCCCTCGCCGCGAGCGTACTCGTGGGCAAACTTGAAGGTGTTGTACCAGTTGCTGTGAATGCCGGCCAGCGTGATGAACTGGAACTTGTAGCCCAGTGCGGACAGATCTTCCTGGAAGGAAGCGATCTGGCTGTCGTTGAGGTTCTTCTTCCAGTTGAACGAAGGCGAGCAGTTGTAGCTCAGCAGCTTGCCTGGGCAGGCTGCATGCACGGCCTGAGCGAATTCGCGGGCAAAGCCGATATCGGGCACACCGGTTTCGCACCACACCAGATCCGCGTAGGGAGCGTAGGCCACGCCGCGGCTGATGGATTGCTCCAGACCGTTCTTGACACGGTAGAAGCCTTCCTGAGTACGCTCGCCAGTCAGGAACGGGATGTCGTTCTCGTCATGGTTGCTGGTGATCAGGTTGGCCGCCTCGGCATCGGTACGGGCCAGCACAATGGTGGGCACGCCCATCACATCGGCGGCAAAACGGGCGGCAATCAGCTTTTCGACCGCTTCGCGGGTGGGCACCAGCACCTTGCCGCCCATGTGACCGCACTTCTTGACCGCAGCCAGCTGGTCTTCGAAGTGCACGCCGGCAGCACCTGCCTGAATCATGTTCTTCATCAGCTCGAACGCGTTGAGCACGCCGCCAAAGCCGGCTTCCGCATCAGCCACGATGGGCAGGAAGTAGTCGATGAACTCCTTGTCGCCGGGGTTGATGCCCTTGCCCCATTGGATTTCATCGGCGCGCTTGAAGGTGTTGTTGATGCGGCGCACCATGGTGGGCACGGAGTCATAGGCGTACAGCGACTGGTCGGGGTACATGGTCTCGGAGGTGTTGCCGTCGGCGGCTACTTGCCAGCCAGACAGGTACACGGCTTCCAGACCGGCCTTGGCCTGCTGCATGGCCTGGCCTGCGGAGATGGCACCGAAGGCGTTCACATAGCCCTTCTTCGAGCTGCCGTTGATCTTGTCCCACAGCACTTCGGCACCGCGCTGGGCCAGGGTGTACTCTGGCTGCAGGCTGCCACGCAGACGCACCACATCGGCAGCGCTGTAGCCGCGCTTGACGCTCTTCCAGCGTGGGTTCTGTGCCCAGTCTTTTTCGAGGGCTGCGATTTGCTGTTCACGGCTCAGTTGCTGAGTCAGGGATTGGGGCATGGTGCACTCCTTAGCGGTTAAAACAAGATGAATTGGTGTTCGTCCTTGGGATCTACTTTATGTCTGCAACGTTCTTCCACAGAGTCTTATGTCTTATAAAAGACTGAAATTTATATTCAATAAAATCAATAGCTTATTTTTATTTTTCACAATAAGAAAACGCATTTCTCGTATTGAGAAATTTTGCGGCAGCGCAACATTTCAAT
The DNA here is from genome assembly GCF_053615495.1 of Comamonas sp. HJ-2. NCBI lineage: Bacteria > Pseudomonadati > Pseudomonadota > Betaproteobacteria > Burkholderiales > Comamonadaceae > Comamonas > Comamonas sp. HJ-2. The sequence goes on from NZ_JBSIFD010000027.1 coordinate 18,710, forward strand.
TTTTCATAATAAGAAATTGAATTCTTGCTTCATGAAAAATTTGCGGAAGCATGGCCTTCGGAGTCGGCATCCTTTAAACGCAGTACGAAAAAAGTCCCGGTGCCTGTCTTGATCTGCCGATTACCCGGCACGAAAACAGGCCAAGCCACTTGAACAAAAACAGGTGACACGACAAAGACATGGCGCCCAAGGCGGCGAGAACCAAAAAACAACAGTTCCCTCCCCTGGGTCAAATGCATGCAACAGCCCTGCCACACTGCTTTGCATCCCCTTCTCTTGTCATTGAAATTCATTTCGCCATGCACACGCCCAGCCGCCCCATCGCCTATCTCTGCCTGGCGCTCAGCATGTCTTTGGTAGGAAGCTATGTGGCCTTGTCCAAGCCTCTGGCTGCCATCTTTCCGGTCATGCTGCTGGCTTGGCTGCGCTTTGGCATCGGTGCCGTGGCCATGCTGGGCTGGCTCAGGCCACCGGCGCACGAGACAACTCTGACCAGACAGACCAAGTGGCTGCTGTTTTTTGAATCCTTCTTCGGCAATTTCCTTTTCACGCTCTGCATGATCAGCGGCGTGGCCTTGACCAGCGCGGTCACGGCGGGCGTCACCATGGCCGCAATTCCTGCCGCAGTCGCCATCATGAGCTGGCTTTTTCTGCGCGAAGCCGTTGGCGCACGTACATGGACAGCCATTGCTTTCGCAGTGGCCGGCATAGGGCTGAATGCCTTGAGCAAGACCGAAAGCAGCAGCCTTGCCGCACATCCTCAGCAAGGCCTGGGCCAGTTGCTGCTGATTGCCGCCGTGCTGTGCGAGGCCGCATATGCCGTGATCGGCAAAAAGCTCACCGCCAGCGTAAGCCCCAAGCGCATTACGGCGCTGATCAATCTCTGGGGGTTTGTGCTTTCCACACCCGCCGGGCTCTATCTGGCCTGGCAGTTTGATTTCTCCCGGGTTTCGGTGCCCGCGTGGGGTCTGTTGCTGTTTTACGCCCTGGCCGCCTGCGTCTGGACGGTGTGGCTGTGGATGACGGGATTGCGCGCCGTGCCCGCATCACGGGCCGGCATTTTTACCGTGCTGCTACCCATCAGCGCCGCTGTGGTGGGCATGCTGGCCCTGGGCGAGCGCATCGGCAGCATGCAATTGCTGGCCTTCGGCATAGCACTGACCAGCGTGGTGATTGCAACCTGGCCCGGTTCATTGCAGATCAGGCGCTAGGCGCCGTCGATTTCAATCAGGAAAGCAGATTGCGGCGGCTCAGCACAATGCCGTCGGCGTCGGCATACAGCCAGTCGCCCGGGCGAATCCACAGGCCGGCGATCTGCACATAGACATCGCGCAGCCCCTGGCCTTGCTTGACGGTAGGCATGGGGTTGAGCGCCAGCGCATACAGACCCACGGACGTCGATTTCAACTCGCCCACGTCGCGCACGCAACCATAGACAAGCACCCCGGCCCAGCCGTTCTGGGCCGCCGATGTCGCCACATTCCCCCCCACCAGAGCGCGGCGCAGCGAACCGCCGCCATCGACCACCAGCACACGACCACCTCCCGGCTCGGCCAGCGCCGCTCGCACCAGGCTGTTGTCGTCCAGACACTGCACGGTGCTGACCTCCCCCATAAAGCCGACATTCCCGCCATAGCTGTGGAACACGGGCGGCAGCACACGAAAGTCGCTGCTGTCATCGCTGATATGCGCATCGCACAAATCGCAGGTGCTGAAGCCAAGAGAAGCCGAGGAATCGCTCATGAAAATCTCCACAGAACCAAGTCTCCCGCATCTTGCCCTGAGCACCTGACATAGCACAAGCACCAGCGGACACACACAGAGAGCAACTTTTTCACAACACTCTCGGGGAAAAACCCGTGAAAACGGACACTAAAGGGCCTGAGAGCAACAAATCGAGGCAAAAAAACAGCCCACTAGCTTGGAAGAGCGATTTTTTGCCATTAGCATCAGACTCAGCCAGTGGATTGCAGCTGTATTTCGCTGGTGATAAGTCCACTACCCAATTAGGAATAAGCAATATGGCAACTGCAAAGAAGGCACCCGCTGCAGCACCGGCAGCAGCTCCCGCCGCTAAGAAGCGCACTCCCAACGCTGCCTTCATGAAACCTCTGACCCCCAGCGCCGCTCTGGCTGCCGTGGTTGGCAAGGATCCCCTGCCCCGTACTGAAATCATCAGCAAGCTGTGGGTCTACATCAAGGCCAACAACCTGCAAGACGCTGCCAACAAGCGCATGATCAACGCCGACGCCAAGCTCAAGGAAGTCTTCGGCAAGCCCCAAGTCTCCATGTTCGAGATGGCCGGTCTGATCGGCAAGCACGTCAAGTAAGCACTGCGCTTGCGCTGACCACAAAAAAGCTGGCCCGAGCCAGCTTTTTGTATTTCTGAGGCAAGTGTCGCGTACAGGCCGACGCGACTGGGACGGCTTTACCGCAGCAATGCATGCGTGCATGCCTCGGTCTCGACGCCGACGGAATCACGGCCGCGAACGCTGGTCAGGACGGAACCGGCCGGCAGGTCTTTCCGACAACCGCGCGGCCCTCACGAAGCTGACCCCGGGCTATCTCCGCCATCGTGCCCCGCCATGCTTGCACCCTGAACCGCACATTCCTGCAAGACTGCAGCTGCCGGGCAGCCAGGACATGGGCTCCACAAGCATGGAGACGCGTGCGCACGTTCGGGTCTCGGTGCGGCGAACGCCTCCCCGGCAGCCCCGGCCATGGGAGGTCCACAAGCTTGAGCGCTGTCCCTCAGTAACCGTCCAAAGCCGTCACGACGCCGGCAATGCCCATGAGACATCCGCAGAGGAGACCGGCCAAGAAAATCAGTGCTGCAATTCCAAAGCTCATTGAACGCCTCTCCTGCCGCGCAGGGCCGTGTGATTGCGGCACGCCGTGCGACTCATGGCGCCCCCCTTGCGATACGCGCGTCCGCTCCTTCTGGGCGTGTGCTGTGCAGTGCATGGCGCTCGTTGACAGGCGGCCAGAGCATGTCGACGGGCATGCCTGTGATTTCTGCAATGCGCTGTCGAATGCGGGCCGATACCGCACGACCGCTGATGACTTGCGACACGCTGCTGTTGGCCACGCGCATTTCGGACGCCAATGCCGTGGGGGAAATGCCTTTCATGCGCAGCGCCGCTTTGATTTGCTCGGGATGCATCTGGTAGCCTTTCGCCTAATTATTTAGGTTGAAGCACGTCGTCGTGCTTTTGGCGAATTATGGGAAAGATTTCTTTCCCATGCAATACACCTTGGACAAGTTTTTATGACCCTAGGGGAACGGCTGCGCGAAGAAAGAAACCGGCTGGGCATGAGCCAGCCGGCCTTCGCTGCACTTGCTGGCACTACGAAGCAAACTCTTTTTTCCTGGGAATCCGGCAAGACAGCGCCGGATGGCTTTCAGATGACCGCGCTGAGCGCACACGGAGTGGACCTGTTGTATGTGCTGGCAGGACACCGCACACCGGCAGTTCACCCTGCAGAGGCTCTGTCAGACGATGAACTCCGCCTCCTTCACGGGTATCGCAGCTGCAATGCGGATGGAAGGCAGCACCTCATACGATCCGCAGAACTGCTGTCTGCGGCACATGCCATGTCCGCCGAAGACCGCAAGCAGGCCCTCCAGGATCGGCCACATCGATCGGGTGAAGACGCCCTCTGATCCGTCCTGCCCGATGTCCGAGCGGTGCGGCACCTATAGGATGCGGTGCAGCCCTGCTCCAAGACGGTGACAGGGCCTGCTGCCATCCCCCGCCCGGACGTGCTCAGTACACATCGCGTCGGTAGCGGCCCGAGCCCAACAGCTCGGTCACCTTGGCCTCGCCCAGAATGGCCTGCAGCGTCAGATGCACGCCTTGACCCATGCCGTTCAGGCTGCCGCAAACATAGATGGCCGCACCACACTCCACCCATTGCCGGACTTCCTCTGCATGGCTGCGCAGCAAATCCTGCACATAGCGCGAATCCTTGCCGTTGCGCGACCAGGCCTGATCCAGCCGTGCCAGTCGGCCCTGCCTGAACCATGCGCCCAATTGATCGGCAAATAGCGCGTCATGCTGTGGACTGCGCTCTCCGAACAACAGCCATTGATCACTTAGCTCCTGCTGCACACGCGCCTTGATATGGCTGAGAAGGCCCGCCAGGCCCGAGCCATTGCCGATCAGAATCAGCGGTCGCCCGGCGTTGTCACCGAGTCTGAAGCCTCGGTGCTCGCGCAAGGTCAACGGCAGCACATCTCCCTCGGCCATGCCGCAGCACAACCAGTGCGACGCAAGGCCCGGCGAACCATCGGCGCGCGTGCTCTCGCGCACCAGCAGTTGCAGGCTGCCGTCGGCCGTGATCGAGGCGATCGAGTAGTCGCGCGCGCGCTCAGGGTCGGCGGGCACGCACAGAGACACCAGATCGCCCGACTCCCAGTGCGGCAGCTCGCCGGACTGCGGCGTCCACTCCAGCAGGTATAGCGCCCCGCCCTGGCTGCCGGGATTGAGCAAACGCCGCCGACCAAGCACAAAGGGTATGCTGACCGGCGCCTGCAACCAGTCCGAATCCGGTTCCTGGGCGGGCGCAGACTCGCCCAGCAAGTCCTGTCGCATCTGAGCGACCTGGGTCTGCCAGCTCTGCAAGCTCGAGGCATCCATATTGTCCACGCAGACCAGATCGCTGCGCGCGCCGCAGGTCTGCAACCATTCGTGCACCTCCACACCAAACGCACAGAACTCCTGGTATTCACGATCACCCAGCGCCAGCACCAGGCTTTGGTGCCGGGTCAGCGCAGGCTGAGTGGCCATGAGCTGCTGCACAAAGCCCAGCGCATGATCGGGCGCATCGCCCTCGCCCGTGGTGGACAGCAGCCACAGGCTGTGTGCATATTGCTGCAGCAGCTCGGTCGTCAGCTTCTCGACGGGCAGCAGACGCACCTGCAGACCACCATCGACCAGCATCTTGCCCGTGGCGCGTGCCAGAGCTTCGGCCTGCCCCGTCTGGCTGGCATAGGCGACCAGGACGGCAGGCGCAGCAGCATCGCCCTGCGAGGCCTTGCTCTCGGCCTCATCGGCCAGGCGCTGCTTGCGTACCTTGGTGCCAATACCCCAGCACATGCCTGCGTAGGCGGCCACCAACCCCATAGCCCCATAGATGCGCTCGGGCGTCAAAATCCATTCCACTGTCATGCCTCAAATTGGTTGATCCAGGCCGGTGTCTTGAGCACCTGTCTGCAGGCCTCATTGCCACCGGAGGCGAGATGCGATGTGAGCACAGCCGCAATCTCATGTTGACGGGCAAAGTCCATGCCTTGCTGCGGACCCAGCACCGTGAGCACGGTGGCCAGCGCATCGGCGTGCATGCATTCCTCATGGAACACGGTCACGCTGGCCAGATCATGCGTCACCGGCCAGCCCGTGCGCGGATCCAGCGTGTGCGAATAGCGCCTGCCAGCCTGCGTGAACTGATGCCAGAAATCGCCCGAGGTGGCAAATCCACCCTCCCTGCAGGCCACGACCAGCGACTCGGCCTCGACAGAACCGCCCGTGCCCAGTTGCACCTGCCAGGGCCGCCCATCAGGGCGCTCCCCCCAGCTGCGCAGCTCACCGCCGATTTCGAACATGCCTGCAGCCCAGCCAGCCGCCTGCAGCTTTTGCACCGCCCAATCCACGGCAAAGCCCTTGGCAATGCCGCAAAAATCCAGCTCCAGACCACCGCTCTGCTGCAACTGCCGGGTCTGTGCATTCCAGCGCAGATGGCCATGGCCGCTGGTCTTCAGCAAGCGCTCGATCTCCTCGCCGGCCGGTGCCTGCCCTGAATGCGGCTGCAGCGGGTTCTGACGCGGCCCGAACCCCCATAGCGAAACCAGCGCTCCCATGCCGGGGTCCATCGCCGCGCCTGAAAGCCTTGCCCAATGCAAGGCCGCTTCCAGAACATGGGCGAACTCCGCCGGCACTACATGCGTTTCACCGGGTCTTGAACGATTGAACCGGGTGATCAGCGAATCCGCCTCCCAGTTGCTCATCTGGGCAATGACATCCTCAAAAACCTGCTCCAGCAGGGCCTGCACCGGCTCCGTGGGCAGGTAATCCGGGTTGGCCAGGCGCAGCGACCAGTGCGTGCCCATGGTCTGGCCGGACAGGCGGTGAATGCGCCCGTCCTGCTGGTGCTGCAGGCTTGCAGGTCTCCAGCGCTGCACGCCAAAGTCAAGCGCCGGCGTCCGGGGGCGAGCCTGACTCTGTGCCGCCGACGAGGGCAGTTGCCAGAGACTGGCGTCAAAGCGTACGCGGGGGGGGGTGGGCATGGGCATCCAGACAATGAAGAAAACAGCAGCGAAAACAACGACGCGCCCGTAGCGGGCGCGCGTATTCAGTCCATCAAGCGCTAACGCTTAAGGCAGGACTTCCAGAGTCGCGATATAGCCCAGGCGGCGCTCCGTTGCCTTGGCAATGCTGGTCTTCTTGTCCGTGGCATCGGCATTCAGCCAGAACAGACCTGCACGGGGGAACTTGATCTTGACCTGACCCTTGGCATCGGTCTTGAGCTTCATGGCGTCCACACCGTCGCGATAGCGAATACCGTCGGCCACCAGCTCCAGCTCCAGATCCGCAGCGGGCTTGCCGTCAAGATGGAATTCGAAAGTCGCTTCTTCGCTGGCCACCAGATCATTGGGGTGAGTCACGGGCTTGAGCTCCAGACCCTTGCCGGTCAGCGCCAGCGCCGAGGGCTTGCCCAGAGACACAAAGGTTTCCATGCGGCGCAGATTCTCGGTCACGCGCACTTCCTTGGCATCGGCAGGAATCTGCTTGAGCACTTCTTCCACCGAACCGCGCAGGCGCTTGGGCTGGCCGTTGGCATCCTTGTAGCCACCCATCACGCCGGTCATCAGCATGGTGACGCGGTAGGTACCGGTCTTTTCTGGCTTGAAGTCGAACATGCTGCGCAACTCGCCCTTGGCGACATTCTTCATTTCCACGGCTGCACCATCGGGTGCGGTCACCTTGACGGCTTCCAGACCCAGCGGACGGTGGTTGAAGAAGAACACATCGTTGGACACGGCCGCATCCACCGTCACCCAGTCGGACTTGGACAGCACGGTGCTGGAAGGCTTGAACCACAGATCATGCGCCTGGGCGCCCAGGGCAGCCAGAGCCAGAGTTGCAGCGACGATGGCACGAGTTTGGAACTTCATATCAGGTCCTTGAAAACAGAAAGGATGACAAATCCGAAAATGAGGCGAGGCCCAAGCCAGGAACACCGAGCAAGAGCCGCCTCGCAGCGAAGGTGTTGCCCCTCCGCGAAGCAGAGAGGGAGGAAGGCGCGGAGCGCCTCAGGGGGTGATCAAGGCTTCAATTCCAGCTTGATCGCGCCCAGCTCGGTGCTGCCATTGGCGCTCAGGCTGGTGGCCTGCTTGACGGGCCACTCGAAGGGAATGGACACCAGTTCGCGGCCACCGACTTCACGCGCAGCTTCCACCATCAGCTTGTACTGGCCGGGAGCCAACTGGGGCAGCGGGTTCTTGCCTTCGGCAAAAGACAGCGCATGGGTGCCCACGGGCTTGGTCGGCTGGGTCACACCATCGATGGGAAAGCTCAGCTCACGGCCGGTACGACGCCACCACTGGCGCATGTCCTTGAGCCACTTGGTACCCTCGGCATTCTTCATCTTCACGTCATACCAGACGGACAGATTGGCAGCCACACCGCCGTCGGCCTTTTCCAGCCACACGGCGACATAGGGCTTGTGGTATTCGGCCACCTGCAACTGGGGCACGGTCACAGCCACATTCATCCCGCCCGCGATTGCCGGCAGGCCCACCACGGCGCTCAGCGCCACCGTGGTCTTGAAAATCCGCTTCGCCATTTTTCTTCCTTCACAAAATTCTTGGGCTCAATGCACGAGCAGCAACACCAGCAAGGCGGGCAGCACCAGACCCAGGCCCACCATGGGCCAGGTCATGGGGCGGCGCTGCGCATGCATCTTCAGGATCAGCAGACCCGTGATGCAGAACACCAGGCAGCCAATCGCAAAGACGTCTATGAACAGGCTCCAGGCTCCGCCCGTATTGCGCCCCTTGTGCAAGTCGTTGAGGTAGGAGATCCAGCCCCGGTCGGTTTTCTCGTACTCGACCGAGCCCTCCTTCAGGTCCACACGCAGCCAGGCATCGCCGCCCGGGCGCGGCATGGGCACATAGGCCTCGTCTTCGCTCCACTCCACGGCAAACCCCTTGGCACTGACCTTGATCTGCTGAGCCAGCCAGCCATCCACCTCGGCAGGCAAGCCCACGACATTCTTGTCCGCCGCTTCCACGCCCTGCTTCTGGGCTTGCTGCAGTTTTTCGAGCAGATCCGGGGGCAGTTGCGCATCACGCGATTCGACCTTGGGCTTGGACTCGATCTGCCCGGCGTGATTCAAGGTGAATCCCGTCACTGCAAACAGCAGCATGCCGATCAGGCAGATGGCGGAGCTGATCCAGTGCCACTCATGTAATTTTTTGAGCCAGTACGCCCGCTGCGGGGCGTTGGAGGAAGCCGCGGTCATTCAGAACTTTCTGGGATTGCGTTGCCGCCGGGCCGGGCCGAGCCGACCTTTGGGACATAGCGCCACAAGGCCAAGCCTTGCTTGCGCAGCAAGGCGGCATTCTAGTTGTGCAAATTCTAAATGCATCTCACTTTTATTTACTTTACTTGACGTAAACAAAGCGCCCCCCAAGGCCAGGGCGTTTACGCCACCCCGAAAACTCGTAACTGCATAGATCAGCAGGACACGCACCGTCTATCCAGGCAGCCTGTCTGTTGCCGTACTGCAACAAAACGTAGATTATCGGGCTCCATTATTGAATGGTATCGAGAATTATTATCAATATCACCTAGAATCCGCACGCTTTTTCAAAAATCGACTCTTCATCAAAAGCATGTCCAACAACCATCTGACCCCGACCGACTCCAACGGCTTGCGCTGCGAGCTCAAGCAAATCGTGATTGCCGCAGGCCTGTGCCTGATTGGCGCCAGCGCGATGGCTCAGCAGGAAACCACCTTGTCCACCGTGAATGTGGAAGCCTCTGCCGACGCCAGCTTCAAAACCGAAGCCAGCCCTCAAGGCAAGTTCACCGCCCCTTTGCTGGACACGCCCAAGACCGTTCAGGTCATCAATGAAGAGATCATCAAGCAGACCGGCGCCACCAGCCTGCAAGATGCCCTGCGCTCCACCCCCGGCATCACCTTCGGCAACGGCGAAGGCGGCAACCCCACCGGCGACCAGCCTTTCATCCGCGGCATGGACGCCCAGTCCAGCACCTTTGTGGACGGCATGCGTGACATCGCCTCCGGCACCCGCGAGCTGTTCAACGTCGAAGCCGTGGAAGTCATCAAGGGCGCCGACTCGGCCTATGCCGGTCGTGGCGGCGCTGGTGGCTCCATCAATATCTCCACCAAGAAGGCCAAGAACGAGAACTTCATCTCCGGCGACGTGGGCCTGGGCACCGACAACTATCTGCGCGGCACGCTGGACATCAACCGCAAGATCAACGAGACCACCGGCATTCGCCTGAACGCCATGGGCCACAGTGCCGACGTTCCCGGCCGCAACGGTCCTGACAACAAGCGCTGGGGCATTGCCCCCACCGTGACCTTCGGCATGGGCACAGCCACCGAAGTGACGCTGTCCTGGCAGCATCTGCAGACCGACAACACCCCCGACGGCGGCGTGCCTTATCTGTATAGCAATGGTGTCAACGCAGCCGGTTCAACCAACGCAACGCAACTGCCCGGCGGCTCCAAGATTCGCCCCACTTACGGCAACAGCCGCGACAACTGGTACGGCCTGAACAACCGTGACTACGAGAAGGAAAAGAGCGATCTGTTCACCGCTTCGGTCACCCACAAGTTCACCGACACCAACAAGATCCGCAACAGCCTGCGCTATAGCAAGACCAAGCAGGACTATATCTGGACCCAGCCCGACGACTCCAAGGGCAATGCCCTCAATGGCTATGTCTGGCGCCGTGGCAACTACCGTGTCTATGACACCACCACGCTGCAGAACGTCACCGAATTTACCGGCAAGGAGCAGACCGGCTCCATCGGCCACAGCTATGCCTTCGGTCTGGAACTGTCCAAGGAAAAGGCTGACGGCAGCTCGGGCGCCATCCAGAGCGGCACCGGCGTGTGCACCTCGGTGTCCGACCCCTGGTGCACCACCTTGAGCAACCCCAGCGGCGCCAATGCAGCCTGGAATGTCCCCTTGACTCTCCCAACGCAATCCACCGTCAACAAAATCGACACCATTGCTGTTTACGGCTTTGATACTCTGAAGCTCAACGAGCAATGGCTGGTGAATGCAGGTCTGCGCGTGGACCACTACAAGCTCAACGCTTCCGGCCCCGCCGGCGGCCGTGGCGCCAGCGCCTACCCGGCGTATGACCTGAGCCGCAGCGATACGATGTTCAACTACCAGCTGGGTGTGGTCTACAAGCCCGCATCCAATGGCAGCATCTACGCCAACATCGGCACCTCTTCGCGCCCCGGTGGCTCGACTCTGGGCAACGGCAGCGAGGACCTGACCACGACCACCGATGCGCTGATCAGCCTGAAGCCGGAAAAGACCAAGTCCATCGAGCTGGGCACCAAGTGGGACCTGCTGGACAAAAAGCTGAACCTGACTGCCGCAGTCTTCCGCAATGAAGTGACCAATGTGCGCATCAGCGATGCAACCGGCACGTACATGGGCGGCAACAAGGAAGTCAATGGCATCGAACTGGGCTTTACCGGCCAGATCCTGTCCAATCTGAGCGTGTTCGGCGGCTATACCTTTATGGATAGCGAATTCAAGAACATGGGCAAGGACGATGTTCGCAATGGCCTGCCCTTCTACAACACGCCCAAGCACAGCTTCAGCCTGTGGACCAGCTACAAGCCCATGGCCAAGCTGACCTTGGGCCTGGGTATCTATGCTCAGAGCGACGTTGCTGCCAGCTACATTCAAGGCAAGGGGGGCATCGTGACCAAGGGCGCTTCCGGCTATGCCCGTTACGACGCGATGATGGCCTACCAGATCGACAAGAACCTGAGCTTCCAGCTGAACGTCTACAACCTGGGCAACAAGGTGTACTACACCGGCGTGCGCTCGCCTCATTACGCCAATATGGGCGCTGGCCGCTCGGCCGTGGCCTCGCTCAAGTTCACGTACTAATTCATGTACTGACAGAAGCAATGGCAGTCCTGCCTGCGCTTGATCTGGCGCAGCCTGGCTGCAAACCATGCCCCAAAGCCCCGCAGGCCTCTGATGCCAGCGGGGCTTTTTACATGCACACTTGGCGGGTCAAGCGCATTGCCGCTCGCAAAGCCTGATCTTTGCCATCAAAACCATAGCTTATAGCGCCTGTCCACAAATGTTTTCAAGCCAATAAGTCATTGAAATCTATAGTCATCAAGCGCTACCAGCTATGGTTAATGATGTAACCCGGATCATCAACAGATAGATATCGCCTCACTCCTGCCATGTTGCTACGCATCCCCAGCCTGCTCATTCCCGATGAAGTACGCCACTGCCGTCAGGCGCTGGAAGCCGCCAGCTGGCAGGACGGAAAGACCACGGCCGGCCACGTGGCCGCTCAGGTCAAGAGCAATCTGCAACTGCCGCTGGACAGCAAGACCGGCCAGCAGATAGGCGATCTGATCCTGGACCGGCTGGGCCGCAACCCGCTGTTCATGTCGGCAGCCCTGCCGCTCAAGGTCCTGCCGCCGCGCTTCAATCGCTATGAGGGTGGAGGCACTTATGGCAACCATATCGACAACGCCTTCTTCACCATTCCGGGCACGGCCATCAAGGTCAGAACCGATGTCTCCACCACGGTGTTCTTCAGCGACCCCGACGAATACGAAGGCGGCGAGCTGATGGTGGAAGACACTTTCGGCCAGCAAAGCGTGAAGCTCGCGGCCGGCGATGCCATCGTCTACCCCGGCACCAGCTTGCACCGAGTCAACCCCGTGACGCGCGGCACACGCTATGCCTCGTTCTTCTGGACGCACAGCCTGGTCAAGTCGGCAGAGCAGCGCCGTCTGCTGTTTGATCTGGACCAGAGCATTCAGCAACTCACGCAAGAGCAGCCCGAGCATCCGCGCATCGCCGCCCTCTCGGGTACCTATCACAATCTCTTGCGCATGTGGTCTGAAAGCTAGCCCCCCGGGAGACGACAGCCTGCGCTGCCGGGTAGCCCTCGCCGGCTGTCTCCCCCTACACCGCACCTGCTTTGCTGCCTCGCCCCCATCCAACCGGCTTGATTTATGACTGTTGAACCTTTGAATGTCGCTGGCCAGCCCGTCAAACCGCCACTGACGCAGATTTCCGCGCAGATAGGCTCCCTGGCGGACTACGCCCGGCTGGCCCGCGAGCATATGGAGGCTCAGGCCTGGGCCCACCTGGAAAGCGGTGCGGACCAGGGTCTGACTCTGGCCCACAACCGCCAGGCCTTCGACCGCATCCGTCTCTGTCCTGAGCCGCTCGCCGATTTGTCCTCCGCGCATACGCGGCAAAGCCTGCTGGGCCAGAGTCTGGACTGGCCGTTGCTGCTGGCACCAGTTGCCTATCAACAGCTGGCGCATCCCGAAGGCGAGCTCGCCACGGCGCGCGCGGCCATGGCCATGCGCACCGGCATGGTGGTCAGCACTCTATCCAGTTGCACGCTCGAAGAAATCGCCCAGGCCGCGCAAGCTGCAGCGCAGGAGCTGGGGCGCAGCGGCCCGCTGTGGTTCCAGCTTTACCAGCAGCCAACGCGCGAGCACACGCTGCAGCTGATTCGCCGCGCCGAAGATGCCGGTTATCAGGCGCTGGTCTGGACGGTGGACGCCCATATCAAGCGCTCCAGCTACCCGCTGCCGCCAGGCGTGGAGGCCGTCAATCTGCGTGGCATTCCCCAGCAACGGCAGACCGGCGATCTGATGAGCGAGCACATTCTGTTCGGCAGCGAGCTGGCCCGAGGCGCGCCCACCTGGGACGACCTGGTCTGGCTGCGTCAGCAAACCCGGTTGCCGCTGATCGTAAAAGGCCTGCTCTCGGCCCGCGCCGCCGCGCAAGCCGTGGAGCTGGGGGCCGATGCCATCGTGGTCTCCAACCATGGCGGGCGAGTGCTGGACACCGCCGTCTCCGCCCTCGAAGTGCTGCCTGCCATTCGCGCGGCCACGCCTGCCCATATTCCGCTGCTGATGGACGGCGGCGTGCGCCAGGGCACCGATGTGCTCAAGGCCATCGCCCTGGGTGCCAGCGCCGTGCTGCTGGGCCGACCGCAAATGCATGCCCTGGCGGCGGCCGGTATGCTGGGGGTGGCACATATGCTGCATCTATTGCGCGCCGAGCTGGAGCTGGCCATGGCCCAGACCGGCTGCGCCAGCCTCGATCAGATCTCTCCCCGGCTTTTAACCACTTGCTGATTGTGCGTAATTTTGCGGCATGCGTTGCAAATGCGATGGATTCTCATTTATACTCCGCCTATTACATCAATAGCCAGCAACAACTGCCTGTAGCCATGATCGTCTGTGTATGCCGCCGGGTTTCTGACCGAGAAATAGCACGCCACGCGCATGCGGGGATGAGCTTTGACGAAATCCAGTTTGAATTGGGTGTTGCCACACAATGCGGGCGCTGCGAAGGCTGCGCACGCGATGTCGTCGCCCAGTGCAGTGCAAGCCATCCGATCGCGGCCATCCACAACGAAGCGCAATCCTGCGCGTCGGTGCAGACGGTTCAGCTTGCCACCAACATTCTGGAAAGCAAAGCATGGCCCACCTCTCCGTCCTCTCAGCCGTCTTTGGCAGTCTGATTCTCGTGATGGTATGCACCTGGTGGATCCTGCGTGAATGATGCGATCCTGTCTGCGTGCCCTGCTTCCTGTGCCTGCTATTGCCGGTTGACCAGCGCTTTTCCTTTCTGATCCCAGCCTGCGCTGGTTGCTATTCTCGTTCTTATGTCCCAGTCTGATCGATTTGCACCTGCCAGCGGCCCGAGCCGCAATATGGCAGTTGCTGGTGCTGTGGTTGTCGTGCACGCTGCCGCCCTGTGGGCCATGCAGCATGGCCTGGCACAGCAAAAGCCGCCAGAGATAGTGATTCCCGCCAGCGTGATTGCCCAGTTTGTGGCACCGCCGGCTGCCGAACCTGCCCCGCCGGCCCCTCCCCCTCCACCCAAGCCTCCGGCGCCAGCGCCCAAGCCCGAGACCAAACCGCAGCCCAAGCCCGAGGTCAAGAAGACTCCGCTGCCCAAGGCCATCAAGGACCCGACACCGGCACCGGCTGCACCTCAGGGGGCATTGGAGGACAGCGACAGCAAACCGGACAAGACACCACCGGCGCCACCCGCGCCCCCGGCACCTCCGGCTCCGCCTGCGCCTCCCGCACCACCGGCTCCGCCCAAGATCGAGCAGCCATCGAGCAATGCGGCCTATCTGAACAACCCCGCTCCCGCTTATCCTTCGGTCAGCAAGCGCATGGGGGAACAAGGCAAGGTGCTGCTGCGCGTCTATATCAACGAGCAGGGCCAGCCCGAGAAAATCGAAATCAAGCAGTCCAGCGGCTTTGAACGCCTGGATGACGCCGCCGTCAACACCGTGCGCCAGTGGAAGTTTGTCCCCGGCAAGCGCAACGGCGTGGCCGAACCCATGTGGCACATCGTGCCCATCAACTTTGTTCTCAAATAAATCTGCAGTTCTCAGGAGTACCCATGGAATCCCAATTCGGCATTGCCCACGTCTGGACACAGGGCGACTTCGTGACCAAAGGCGTGGCCATCATCTTGCTGGTCATGTCGGTGGCCTCTTGGCTGGTCATCATTCTCAAGGCGCTGGATATTGTGAAATTCAAGAAGTTCGCCACCCAGGCACAGGACTTCTGGCACAGCCCCGATCTGGCCACCGGCCTGGAAAAGCTGGGTGACGACAAGCAGAACCCCTTCCGCTTCATGGTGCTCGAAGGCCGTGAAGCCTCCGCCCACCACCGCAAGACCAGCGTCCACCTGCATGACACGCTGGACATCAGCGACTGGGTGACCCGCTGCCTGCGCAATGGCATCAACGAATTCACGGCCCGCCTGCAATCCGGCCTGGCCATTCTGGCCTCCGTGGGCTCGACCGCCCCCTTCATCGGCCTGTTCGGCACCGTCTGGGGCATCTACCACGCTCTGGTGGCCATCGGCATGTCCGGCCAGTCATCCATCGACAAGGTGGCCGGCCCCATCGGCGAAGCGCTGATCATGACCGCTCTGGGTCTGGCCGTCGCCATCCCCGCCGTGCTGGGCTATAACGCTCTGGTACGTGGCAACAAGGGCATTTTGAACGCCCTCAACAGCTTCGCCCACGACGTGCACGCCTACTTCGTGACCGGTGCCCGCGTTTCCGTGGACGGCCAGGTCTCTGGCAATGTGCTGCCCCTGAAGAAAGGCGCCTAAGCCATGTCATTCGGAACCATGGACGATGGGGACAGCGATGATGTGATGAACGAGATCAATATGACGCCTCTGGTGGACGTCATGCTGGTTCTGCTCATCATCTTCATCATCACCGTGCCCGTGATGAAACACTCGGTCAACGTGGACCTGCCCCGCGCCACCAACCAACCCGAGGACACCAAGCCTGCCACCGTGCAGCTGGGCATCACGGCCGACGGTAAATATTCCTGGAACGGCCAGGAAATCGGTGACGAGCAACTGGAGACCAATCTTCAGACCGAGGCCGCCAAGGAGCCGCAGCCCGACCTGCATATCCGCGGCGACAAGGAAGTGCGCTACGAGCGCGTGGCCCAGGCCATGGCCGCCGCCCAGCGCGCTGGCGTCAAGAAAATAGGCTTTGTGACCGACCCATCCAAATAAGCCCATGCTTGCAAAAAACGGCCCTCAGGGGCCGTTTTTTTATTGTGGAACCTGCATCAAAACAGCACTCAAGCCGCCCGGCACAGGCACAAACTGCTGATGGACCGCAGGCACAAGTCTTCAGATGCGGCGGGACAGATTCCACATTAAAAATAAATGGCAGTTTTTTGCGAATGAGATTAAGTATCACTTGCTTTTCAATTGAGAATTGTTATCATTACACCAGTTTTTGATCTTAAGGAATCACGGCATGTCTGCACCGCTTGTTGCGACCTCACAGCCCAACAACCGTAGCACCCCCTCCATGGCTGCTGCAACCCCCTCAGCCGCTTCCGGCTCCAGCCTGGGCCTGGACAGCGCCCTGCTGCTCAACGGCCAGAAGGCAGTCACCATCCTGCACAACGGCACTCCTTATCGCCTGCAGGCCACCAAGCTGGGCAAGCTCATTCTGACCAAATAAACCGTTTCATCGTGGGGCGACACTGCAAGTGTCGATTCGCCAGCCATAGTCGTTGTAGAGCACCTGCCCTCTCTTGTGCTTACGCTTCACATAGCCACGCGTTTTTTCCTCATTCGCAACCCGCCAAAACAAAACCCCTGCGCGCATCAAGCGGCAGGGGTTTTGTTTTGGACTCTGCCGCTGCAGCGGCAGAAATCAAGCCATTACAGGCCCAGGGCTGCGATGCCGGCCTTGGCAACCTGTGCGTCTTCGTTGGCCTTCACACCCGAGACACCCACAGCGCCCAGCACCTGACCGTCCTTGACGATGGCCACGCCACCTTCGAGCAGACCGTCCACAAACGGAGCGCTCAGGAAAGCGGTACGGCCATTGTTGATCATGTCTTCAAAAGCCTTGGTGTCCTTGCGGCCCACGGCTGCAGAGCGTGCCTTGGCGGGGGCGATATGCGAAGAGATGGGAGCAGCACCATCCATACGCTGCAACAGCAGCAGATGGCCGCCGTCGTCCACGATGGAGATCGTCACGGGCCAGTTGTTCTTCAGTGCTTCAGCTTCGGCAGCCGCAGCGATGGCTTTCACATCGGCCAGTTCGAGTTCGTGCTTGGTCTTCATAAGATAAAAAGCTCCGTTGGATTGTCAATGCAGCAAGCATATTCTGTACTTTGCAGGCAAAAGTAGATGCGATGTGAAAAACATTCCATCCTAAAACTGCCGCATTGCAACGGGGTATTGCAAAGGCTTCTCAAGACCCCCACCTAGAATGACAATGTTTCAACACACAATTCCTGAAGGAGGAATGGCTACATGAACGAACAAGTCACCACACTGGGCTCTGCGGGCTACGGTGTCTCGCAGCAAGAGCGCAACCGTGTCTTGCGCAATACCTACTGGCTGCTGGCACTCAGCCTGATCCCCACCGTGCTGGGCGCTTGGCTGGGCGTAGCCACTGGCATGACTCGCGCGCTGACGGGCGGCGTGGGCCTGATCGTGTTCATGGTCGGCGCCTTCGGCTTCATGTTCGCGATCGAAAAGACCAAGCACAGCGCCGCTGGCGTGCCCGTGCTGCTGGCCTTCACCTTCTTCATGGGCCTGATGCTATCGCGCCTGATCGGCATGATTCTGGGCTTCTCCAACGGCACCCAGCTGATCATGACCGCCTTTGCCGGCACCGCTGGTGTGTTCTTCGTGATGGCCATGCTGGCCACCGTGATCAAGCGCGACCTGTCGGGCATGGGTAAGTTCCTGTTCGTGGGTGCTCTGGTGCTGATGGTAGGCGCCATCATCAATGTCTTCGTGGGTTCCACGGCAGGCATGATGGCCATCTCCATGCTGGCCATCGGTATCTTCTCCGCCTACATGCTGTATGACCTCAAGCAGATCATCGACGGCGGCGAAACCAACTACATCAGTGCCACCCTGGCCCTGTATCTGGACCTGTTCAACGTGTTCCAGAGCCTGCTGGCCCTGCTGGGTATCATGGGCGGCGACCGCGACTAAACCTCGCCACCACCCAAGCAAAAAGGAGTGCCTTGCGCACTCCTTTTTGTTTCCGGTAACCTTGACGTCAAGCGCGGTCATCGCATTGATGGATATTTCAGTCATTGCCTAAATTTCCGACTGCCGCTGCCGATAAGCAGACAAGATGAAGCCAAACCACCTTCCCCGCGCACTTGCCATTGCCCTGCTGCCTCTGGTACTGGCAGGCTGCAAGATTGAAGACATTCCGGGCCTGGGTCCAGACCCACGCACCGTGGCGCGCGAGTCCGAAGCCAAGGCCATTGGTGGTGCCTGTCGGCATGCCATGCGCGGGCTGGAGGATTGCTACGTCCTCAACCCCAAGGCGCCCAAGGCGCTTGTGTTTGCGGGCTGGAAGGACATGGATGAATACATGCGCTCCAACAAGATCGAAGGCGTACCTTCCGTACTGGGTCAGAGCGCAGCCGAAAAACGCAGCACTGCGGAGCCCGAAAACAGCGCCAGTCGCAACCGCAGCTGAAATCGCTTGTGCCAGGCCCGGATCATGAGTTCCGGGCCAGTGCCAGCCAACGCCCCCACAGGCCGTAGCAACACTGCTACGGCTTTTTTCATGTTCGACATCTCTCACGCCAAGCACCTCGGATGTCATATTTCCTTTATGGACTTTGAATACAAACAATTCTCATTTATATTCATTGACTATTGATTCCATTCTTAGCCGCACATACGCGCATCCCAGCGACAAGTTCTGTTGTGCTCTCAACCATGGGGACAAGACTGCCGTGCCAGATGATGACTTCAACCAAATACGCCTTGAGCATGAGGCCCTCATGCTGACCTATACGGAAGTGCAGACCCGCTGCACGGCACAGATGCAGTCGCTGGCACGGGAAGTCGAAGCACTCCGGCAGCAGCTCGTACAGCTCAGGGCCAAGGTCATTGTCCGCGACAGCGCTCTTGCCTGGGAGCGTGAGCAGCGCCACGCCCTGGCCCAGGCGATGGCACTGGATCTGCTGCGGGAAACACCTCAACCCACAGCTGAACAGACAGTGTCCGGCATCGACTGGCCTTTGGTTGAGGATACCGACACCCAGGCCTTGTCCGAGCAGCAGCTACTGGAAGACAGTCTGCACGCCGCCGACCTGGTAATTTGCCAGACAGGTTGCATCAGCGATGGAGCCTACTGGCGCGTGAAGGATCACTGCAAGCGCACCGGCAAGACCTGCCTGCTGGTGGATCAGCCGACCGCCTTGCGGGTGGTTCGCATTCACCCATCGGGAGAGAACGGAAAGGTCGTTGCTGCCCAAGCCTGCATCGAGGGTGCTCCATGAGCCATGGCACAGGAAAAACCTGGGCTGCAGATTTGCTGTCTGCCTGGAAGCAGCAGACCCGCACAGCACTGGCCGCAACGCTGGAGCATCGCCATCTCTCCGCACTTGAACACTATAGACATGCACAACAGCTAGGCTTGCAGTTGCTGGTCGCGGAGTCCGGCGATATTGCCGACGATGACCGTATCGCCGCTTATGTCGTTGCCCACCTGAATCTGGCAGATGCCCTCGTCGAAGCGGACCGGGCGGGCGCCGCATTTGAATGCCTGCATGAGGCGCAACAGGCCCTGATGCCATTGCTGCAGCAGGACTCCACCAGCCAGTCCCTGAGTCTGGCGATATATCGTCATCTGCCGCAGCTCCTGGCCGCGCAGGCTGAGCACGCGGCAGCACGGCCCCATAGCGCCTGCGGCATCTGCGCCCCAGCACCCGTCCACCTTGCCAGCAACAGGCACTCTCGCCTTGCCAGCTTCGAGTCCGCGCATTCATCAATGCACTGACTCCCTTCTCTCACCGCCAAGGCTTTTACTCATGAGCTACACCCTGCCCCCACTGGCCTACGACTACGCAGCGCTGGAGCCGCATATCGATGCGCAAACCATGGAGATTCACTACTCCAGGCACCACCAGACCTACGTCAACAACCTCAACGCGGCACTCGAAGGCAGCGAGTACGCGCAATGGCCGCTGAACGATCTGCTCGTCAAGATCGAATCGCTGCCTCAGCCGCTGCGCCAGGCCGTGCGCAACAATGGCGGCGGCCATGCCAATCACAGCTTGTTCTGGCAAGTCATGTCTCCCAAAGGGGGCGGCCTGCCGCAGGGCGCTCTTGCGGCAGCCATTGACAGGGACCTGGGCAGCTTCGAGAACTTCAAGACCGAGTTCACCAAGGCCGCCATCAGTCGCTTCGGCAGCGGCTGGGCCTGGCTCAGCGTGGACCACAGCGGCAAGCTGCATGTGGAGAGCAGCGCCAATCAGGACAGCCCTCTGATGCCTGGCATTGGCAGCGGCAACACACCAATCCTGACCCTGGATGTCTGGGAACACGCCTATTACCTGAAATACCAGAACCGCCGTCCCGAATACATCGCCGCTTTCTACAACGTGGTGGACTGGAACGAAGTGGCGCGCCGCTTCGCTACCGCCACCCAGGCTGTCAGGAGCTGAACCATGGGCCCGGACGGACTGCAGACCGCCTCTTCCAGCCATACCCCTCTGCCGCTCAGGACCAGACTCGGGCTGCTGATCTCTGTGGCCGGCGCTCTGGTGCTGGCATCCATGCTCTGGAAACAGCTGCAGAGCAATCCCGCAGCACTGAATGCACTGCTGGGCGGCAGCGTGGCGGCGCTGGCAACGGCGCTGGGCGCTCTTCCTGTGCTGCTGACCCAACATCCATCCGAGCGCACGCAGGACACTCTATTTGGCTTTGGCGCAGGAGTGATGCTGGCCGCTTGCGCCTTTTCATTGATTCTGCCCGGACTGGAAGCCGCCAGGGCCGCCACCCCGAGCGGGAGCAGCGAATGGCTGGGCGGCGCCATGATCGGCGTCGCCATTTTGCTCGGCGGTGCCGCTCTGCTGGCCATGGACCGCCTGCTGCCGCACGAGCACTTCATCAAAGGCCGCGAAGGCAGCCATGCCCGCCAGCTGCGACGCACCTGGCTGTTTGTGATTGCCATCACCCTTCACAACCTGCCCGAAGGTCTGGCCATCGGCGTGGGCTATGCAGCCAACGACGGGCTGCGCGCAAGCTCGCTCACGCTGGGCATTGCCATACAGGATGTACCCGAGGGTTTCGTGGTCGCAGCCTCTTTGCTGGCTGCCGGCTATACCCGAGGCTTTGCGGTAGTGCTGGGTGCACTGACAGGGCTGGTCGAGCCTCTGGGCGCCGTGATCGGCGCCATCGTGGTCAGCAGCTCCACCATGCTGCTGCCCTGGGGCCTGGGCTTTGCAGCCGGAGCCATGCTGTTTGTCATCAGCCACGAAATCATTCCCGAATCCCACCGCAAGGGCCATGAAGCCTGGGCCACCACAGGACTCATGCTGGGCTTTGTGCTGATGATGATTCTGGATACGTCGCTTGGCGGCTGAACTGCGCCGCTCAGGCGCAGTTCAGGGCTTGCTCGCTATGCCCGCTCGAAAACGGCCATGGACTCCACATGCGCCGTATGCGGGAACATGTTCACCACACCCGCCGCCACACAGCGATAGCCGGCCTGGTGCACCAGCAAGCCTGCATCACGCGCCAGCGTGGCCGGGTTGCAGCTCACATAGACAATGCGCTTGGGGAACTGCCAGCTTTCCTGACCCTCGGGCAGCGGAGGCAGCAAATCGGGCTGCTCTTCGCTGGCAACGCCGGTCTGCTTGGCACCGATGCGGATCTGGTGAATATCGGCCAGTGCCTTGGACAGGGCAAACGCACCTTCACGCGGAGGATCGACCAGCCACTTGTCGGAGTTGCCGTCAGCAATCAGCATGGCGGGTGTCATCTCGAACAGATTGCGCGCCACAAAGCTGGTGGAAGCCAGCTTGTCGTCTTCGCTGCGGGTGGCGTTGTTGGCCGCATAGTTCTCGTGCGAGCGCTTGACCAGGGTTTCCGAACCTTCAATGCCCAGTACCTCGCGCGCCATGGTGGCAATGGGCAGCGTGAAGTTGCCAAGACCGCAGAACCAGTCGATGACGCGCTCGTCCTTTTTAGCATCCAGCAGGCGCAGCGAGCGCGTGACCAGCACGCGGTTGATATGTGGATTGACCTGGGTGAAGTCGGTCGGCTTGAACGGCATGATGATGCCGAAGTCCGGCAGACCATAGGACAGCTGTGTACCGCCTTCTTCCATCAGGTGCACGGTATCCGGACCCTTGGGCTGCAGCCACCACTGGACGTTCTGCTCGGCAGCAAAGTCGCGCAGGCGCTGCTTGTCGGCATCCGACAGAGGCTCCAGATGACGCAGCACCAGGGCAGTGACATGGTCGCCGCAAGCCACTTCGATCTGAGGACAGGTTTCGCGCGCATCCATGCTGGCGATCAGTGCGCGCATGGGCATGAGCATTGCATCCACATGGGGCGGCAAAATCTTGCAGACCTCCATGTCCGCGATGTAGCGGCTCTTGCGCTCGTGGAAGCCCACCAGCACCTTGCCCTTCTTGGCCACATAGCGCACCGACAGGCGCGAGCGAAAGCGATAGCCCCAGGCCGGGCCTTCGATGGGGCGCAGCAGCGTCTCGGGCTTGACCTTGGCCAGATGCCAGAGGTTGTCTTCCAGTACACGCTGCTTGATGGCGACCTGGGCCGCCACATGCAGATGCTGCATCTTGCAGCCACCGCAGGCGCCGGCATGCAGCCCGAAATTAGGGCAACCGGGCGTCACACGCTGCGAGGACTCGCGGTGGATTTCAGTCAGCGTGGCCGCTTCCCAGTTGTTCTTCTTGCGATGGGTGTTGGCGCTGACGATTTCACCGGTCAGGGCGCCGTCGATGAAGACCACCTTGCCGTCGGGCTTGCGGGCTACGCCCTGGGCATCCATGTCCATGGACAGCACTTCCAGCCAGCCCTCGGGCAGCGCCGGGGCATCAGACGGGACTTCGGGCAGGTTTTCGGGAATTTTGTTGTCGCGGGATTCACTCATGGTGCCCGATTGTCTCAGGCCACCCCATACCCGAGAGCCGACCACGGCAAAAAACTGCATGGACGCCCATATCACGCGCCCAGCCGGTAGGCCCTCTGCAAGGCAAAATCAAGCCTCAATGTGCCGCCGAAGCTTGTCTGACAGCTATGCAATCAGAAGCGTTGCTCTTCACGCAGCCTGCGCTCGCGGCTATTGCGCGCCGCAGCAATCTGGGCGCGCTCGGCGATCAGGTTGACCTCGGTGGCACAGTTGTACTCGTCGAGCGAGAAAAACATGCGGGCTCCGGGGGAGAGCTGCGACACCGTCTGATGCAGGGGCAGAGACAGGTCGACCGGCGCCACATTGGAGCGATAGATCAGCTCGTTATTGGGTGCATAGACAAAATAGCAGGCAGCCGATGCGACCTGGGCCCAAGCACAGGCCGACAGAACCAAGGCGGCACGCAGGACGGATGCAGCGGTCATGAACTCTCCCTTCCCTGACGGGGCTCCATGCCCCTGTAATGCGGCTATTTTACGATTAGCGACGCAGCGACCGGGTCGATGCGAAATTTCTTCATTGCAAGAAAATTGCTTGCCGCCATGCCCCCCCTATGCGCACAGTCTGCACGAACACCTTGCGGATCCCGCTCGGGCATTCGCACGAATATAAATTTCTGTATTGACAGAAATTTCAAGCAAGACCACACTTCATCTCATGCAACTGAGTCCTATCGCTGAACGCTTTGTGCATCACTGGGGAGATATGGGCAACGCCTGGGGCGTGAACCGCACGGTGGCACAAATTCATGCACTGCTGTTCTTTCATGGCCGTCCCCTCAATGCCGACGAAATCTGCGAAACCCTGGGCGCGGCACGCTCCAACGTCAGCAACAGCCTCAAGGAGCTGCTGAACTGGAACCTGATTCGCAGCAGCCGCAAGAGCGGTGACCGGCGCGAGTATTTCGAGACCTCGGCCGATGTCTGGGAGCTGCTGCGCACCATTGTGCGAGAGCGCAAGCAGCGCGAGTTCGACCCCACCAGCGCACTGCTGCGCGAATTGATCGCCCAGCCCGAATTCGAGCAGGAAACGCCCGATGCCCAGGACCGCGTGCACGAGACGCTGCGCCTCATGGATTCGCTGGGCATCTGGACCGACGAAATGCTGCGCCTGTCTCCAGCCACGCTGGACAAGATCCTGCGCCTTGGCGCCAGCGTCCAGCGCTTTGTCCGAGGCAAGGATGGCGGCAACGATTGAAGCCAAACTGAATTCTGTCAAGGCAGAAAACTGCAAAGGAGTAGCGTATGCGAGTTCTGATCTGCGGCGGCACAGGCTTTCTGGGCCGACATATCGTAAATGCGCTGGCCCTGCTGGACCACGACCCCGTGGTGCGCAGCCGCCACAGCCAGCCGCCGCTGGACTTTGGCTCCTGCACCACGGCCGAGGCATGGCTTGAGCATCTGCAGGGCATCGATGCCGTCATCAACGCCGTCGGTGCTTTGCGCGACAAGCCCGACCAGGATCTGCAGACCCTGCACTCTCTGGCTCCCATCGCGCTGTTCGATGCCTGTGCCCAGGCCGGCGTGCGCCGCGTGGTACAGGTCTCGGCCCTGGGCGCGGGTCAGGGCGGCACCCAGTACGCAAGCACCAAGCGCGCAGCCGACGAGCATCTGCTGGCGCTGGGCAGACAAGGCGGGCTCCATCCCGTTGTCGTGCGACCCAGCATCATCTTTGGTGCGGGCGGAGCCAGCAGCCAGCTGTTCCTGAATCTGGCCAGGCTGCCCGTTCTGCTGCTGCCCGAACTCATGCGCAGCAGCCAGATACAGCCCGTGGCCGTGCGCGACCTCGCCGAAGTGCTCGCGCATATGGCGACATCGGACACATCCGAAGGTATCGTCGAAATCGGCGGCCCCCAGCCACTTTCGACAGAAGCCTTCATCGCCAGCCTGCGCAACCAGATGGGTTACGGCCCGGCATCGGTATATGCCCTGCCCGACTGGATGAGCAAGGGCAGCGCCAGAGTCGGCGACCAGATCCCTTCCCTGCCCTGGTGCAGTGAAACCATGGCCTTGCTGGAAAACGACAACGTTACCGATCCTCAGACCCTGGCCTCGCTGCTGGGGCGCGCTCCCGTGGCTCCGGATGCCATGCTGGCCACCTTGCCCAAGGAAGGCCGCCGCCATGCCTGAGTTGCAAAACAGCAGCAGACCCAACCCGCAGAAGCAAGCTGCCCAATTCATGCACGCGAGTCTGGTCGTCGTCTGGCTGGGCACGGCTCTGGTCAGCGCACTGGACTATCTCGGACTCTCGGGCCTCAACCACGAAGGTGCCCGCTTGCTGGACCAGGGCGGCATTGGCGATACACGCTGGCAGGCACTGCTCATCTGGTCCGGCCTGCTGGCCGATTTGGCTCTGGGTCTGGCCTTGCTGCTGCGTCCAGGCCGCGCCATCTACCTGAGCGCCCTGCTGCTGATGACGGCCATGACCGTGATCGGCACGGCTCTTCAACCCACGCTGTGGCTGCACCCCCTGGGGCCGCTGCTCAAGAACCTGCCCATCGCCGCCATGCTGTGGTTCTTGCTGCAAACAGATCACTCGTACAACAGGCTTGAATCATGAATACCTATCTGTTGCTCAAGACACTGCACATCCTCTCCAGCGTGCTGCTGGTCGGTACCGGCCTCGGCTCGGCCTTCTACATGTTCTTTGCCAACCGCAACGGCTCGGTCGCTGCCCAGGCAGTGGTCAGCCGCCTGGTGGTGCGGGCCGACTGGTGGTTCACTACTCCCTGCGTCTTCATTCAGCCGGTCACGGGCATTGCCATGGCCTATCTTGCAGGCTGGCCACTCATCACTCCCTGGCTCGCGCTTTCGCTGGGCCTCTATGCGCTGGCCGGCATCTGCTGGCTGCCCGTGGTCTGGCTGCAGATCCGCATGGCAGCGATGGCAAATCAGGCCCATAGCCAGAGCCAGGCCCTGCCGCCGCTTTTCCGGCAATACCAGTTGCGCTGGGAGGCCCTGGGCTACCCTGCCTTTGTGGCCATGGCTGGCACCTATTATTTGATGGTGAACAAGCCACAGCTCTGGGGCTGAGGCGCTTGTCGCGGGCAGATCACGTGCCTCCCGCTCAAACGCGGAAACAGCCGGCTGCCGATGGCCGCCATGGCCCGGCCCCGGCTGCATGGCGGCGCTTCGCAGCGCGGGCTAGCGGAACACGCCAATCGCTTCCACAAGATTCTTCACCTGCCATTGCATGCTGCTGGAAGCCTGCGCCCCCTGGGTCACCAGCTGCGCGTTCTGCTGCGTCAGATAGTCCATGTCCGCCACCGACTTCCCTACCTGGCTGATCTCCTCGCTTTGTTCGCGCGTGGCCTTGCTGATCTCGGCAATGAAGTCCGCCACGCTGCGCGCCTGGGAGACGATATCCCCGATATTGCTCCCCGCATCGCTGACCACCAGAGAGCCGGCCTCGATGGTGGCCGTGCTGGCCTGAATCAGCGCCTTGATCTCCTTGGCAGCATCGGCGCTGCGCTGCGCCAGGGCCCTCACCTCGCCGGCAACGACGGCAAACCCCCTGCCATGCTCGCCCGCGCGGGCGGCCTCCACGGCCGCATTCAGCGCCAGCAAATTGGTTTGAAAGGCAATGCTGTCAATCACGCCGACGATGTCGGCAATGCGGCGGGAGTTGGCCGTGATCGACTCCATGGTGGAGACGATCTGATCCATGGACTGCCCCCCGCGCAAGGCCGCCGCGCTGGCTTCGCTGGCCAGCACGCCGGCTTTTTGCGCCGTATCGGCGCTGGACTGAACCCGGGCCGTGATCTGCTCCATGGAGGCCGAGGTCTGGGCCACATTCACCGCCAGCTGCTCCGTCTGCCCGTGCAGATAGCTGTTGCCCTGCTCGATCTCGTTACAGGCCTGCTGAACATTGAGCGCCTGCTGGTTCACATCGTCCACCAGCCAGCGGAACATGAGACCGATCTGGTTGACCGTGCGCAGCGTGGTGCCGATTTCATCCGAGCGCTGCAAGTATTCCGTCTGCCGGTTGTTGCCGGTTGCCACGTTCAGCGACTGACGCTTGAGCAGCTCCAGCGGCGTGGCGAACTGGCTCTCGAGCAACAGCGTCATCAGCATCAGGGCCACCGTCATGAAGGCCGCCATCGACAGGAACTGCATCTGGCTTTGACCCAGCAGCCAGGCCCCAAGCACCAGGGCGCCCCACAAGGCCAGCGAGTTCAGGCGAATGCGCCGGCGCACCCCCATGTGCCGCCAGATCGACAGCAACTTCCCCAACCCCTTCTTGGAGACTATGCCTTTGTGCAGCTCAGGCGCTGAACCGCCCTTGTCGTGCATGGACTCATACAGCTTTTGCGCCGCCTCGACCTCTTTGCGCTCGGGCTGGGTGCGCACCGACATATAGCCCTTGGCCTTGTCATTGCGGATGATGGGAATGGCATTGGCCCGAACCCAGTAGTGGTCCCCGTTCTTGCGCCGGTTCTTGACCAGTGCGCTCCAGGGCTCGCCGCTTTTGAGGGTGGCCCACATATCGGCAAAAGCGGCCGGGGGCATGTCCGGGTGGCGCACCAGATTGTGCGTCTGGCCGAGGATCTCTTGCGGCTCGAAGCCGCTGACCTCCATGAACGCCTGATTGGCATATTTGATGTAGCTCTCCGTGTCCGTGGTGGACATCAGAGTCGCGTGCTCATCAAAGCTGTACTCCCGCTGTGTCACTGGTGCATTGACTCTCATAGATGCCGCTTTTTGGTCATTAATCGAGAAAAACTGCACAGCTTGTGCCGCAGCCTGCACTGCGGCAACCACCTCTGTGTGTATCAATTATTTACATGTTTTTTGCGGCCCATCTATTCCTGAAAAAGCAGTTGTTGCTCGCCCGCGTCAACGTAGATACAGAGTCCTGAACTCTTCATGCAAACGCGCTTTTCTCCTACAAAGGCAGCCGCGCATCATCCTTGATCTCCTCCATCACCGCATAGGTTCTGGTCTCGCGCACGCCCGGAAGCTGCCACAGCACCCGGCCCGCGAAGTCACGGTAAGCCGCCATATCGGCCATGCGGGTCTTGAGCAGATAGTCAAAGCCGCCGGCCACCATATGGCATTCCATGATGGCGGGATAGGCCAGCACGGCAGCCTTGAACTCATCAAACACATGGGGCGTGGTGCGATCCAGCAGCACCTCGACAAACACCGTCATGCCCACGCCCAGCTTCTGCGGATTCAGCCGCGCTTCGTAGCCCAGGATGTAACCATCGCGCGTGAGCCGGGCCACACGGGCCTGTACGGCTGTGGGCGACAGCGCCACCTGTTCGGCCAGGCGCAGATTGGAGATACGCCCATCGGTTTGCAGAATTGCCAGTATTTTTCGATCAATCCTGTCGATATCCACTTCTGAAGCGTCATTCATTGGTGAATTCCTCTTTTTAGTTCACTCAATATAGTGATTCATTTTTCGACAAACCAGCAATGATTTTCCCTATGTAGACAGCTGCGCCCGGGCCGCATGCAATGCAGCTGTGAACATGGTGAAGGCCGCGCACCCGCTCGCGTCCAGGCTCTACGACACCTGCACAGACATGCCGACTTTCACTGCGCTGCCAGATTCCAGCCGCCCTGCCGATGAACTGCGTCAAGCCATCAGTTGCGCCACCCGCATGGCCGAGTCCGATGCCGTGGCCCGGCTGCTGCCTGCCGCCACGCTGCCGCCCGCCCAGGCTGCCCAGGTCGCTGCCCATGCGCAAAAGCTGGTCGAGCAACTGCGCGCCCAACCCGCCAGCGCTGGGCGCCAGGGGCTGGTGCAAGGTCTGCTGCAGGAGTTTTCGCTGTCCTCGCAGGAAGGCGTGGCACTGATGTGCCTGGCCGAAGCCTTGCTGCGCATCCCCGATACGGCTACCCGTGATGCACTGATCCGCGACAAGCTGCGCGGCGGCGACTGGCAGGCTCATCTGGGCAAGAGCCCCTCGCTCTTTGTCAATGCAGCTGCCTGGGGACTGGTGGTCACCGGAAAGCTGGTCGATACGCATAGCGAGTCAGGCCTGCTCGCGGCGCTCAAACGCATCACAGCCAGGGGCGGCGAGCCGCTGGTGCGCAAGGGCGTGGACATGGCCATGCGCCTGATGGGCGAACAGTTTGTGATGGGCGAGACCATTTCCCAGGCTCTGGAGCGCGCACGCGAGCTGCAGGCCAGAGGCTTTCGCTATTCCTACGACATGCTCGGCGAGGCCGCACTCACCGCAGAGGATGCGCAGCGCTACATGCAGTCCTATGTGAATGCGATTCATGCGATCGGCAAGGCCGCTGACGGCAAGGGCGTCTATGAACGGCCGGGCATTTCCATCAAGCTCAGCGCCCTGCACCCGCGCTACAGCCGCGCGCAATGGCAGCGCGTGATGAGCGAGCTGCTGCCACGCGTGCTGCAGCTGTGCGAGCTGGCACGCAGCTACGACATAGGACTCAATATCGACGCCGAAGAAGCCGACCGCCTGGAGCTGTCGCTGGACCTGCTGGAACAATTGGCCCACGCCCCTGGCCTGGCAGGCTGGAACGGCCTGGGCTTTGTGATTCAGGCCTATCAAAAACGTTGTCCCTATGTGATCGACTATCTGATCGACCTGGCCCGACGCAGCGGACGCCGCCTGATGGTGCGCCTGGTCAAGGGCGCTTACTGGGATAGCGAAATCAAGCGCGCCCAGATCGACGGTCTGAGCGACTATCCGGTCTACACCCGCAAGCACCACACCGATGTAGCCTATATTGCCTGCGCTCGCAAGCTGCTGGCCGCACCCAGCGCCATCTACCCGCAATTCGCCACCCATAACGCCCAGACCGTGGCCAGCATCGAATCCTTGGCAGGTGCCCAGCCCTACAGCGCTGGACGTTATGAGTTTCAATGCCTGCACGGCATGGGCGAGCAGCTCTACCTGCATGTGGTCGAGGCCGAGGACAAGGCCGCACGCCGCCCCTGCCGCATCTATGCTCCCGTGGGTACGCACGAGACACTGCTGGCCTATCTGGTTCGCCGCCTGCTGGAAAACGGCGCCAACAGCTCATTCGTGCACCGCATCGCCAACCCCGACTGGCCCATCTCTGATTTGATAGCTGCCCCTGCAGACCAAACGTGGGCTGAGGGGCAGCCGGATCCCCAAACCCGAGCCGAGGTGGAAACACTGCTTGCGGCCGATGACGTAGGCCTGCCCCACCCCCGCATAGTGCTGCCGCGCGAGCTGCTGGGCAAACAGCGCCGCAACTCATCTGGTCTGGACCTGAGCGATGACGGTGTGTTGAGCGCTCTGTCTCAAACGCTTGTGCAAAGCCGGCCCGCACAACTTCGCCAGGGTGTCCATGCCGTGCATGCCGCCGATGCCATCGGCACAGCCATAACCAACCCGGCCAGCCATCAGGAGTTGCTGGGCTATGTCAGCGATGCCGGGCCCGCGCAGATTCAGCAGGCAATGCAGGCGGCCGCACAGGCTCAGCCCGCCTGGCAAGCCAGCCCCGCCGAGCTGCGCGCCAGTCTGCTGCAGACCGCCGCCGAGCTCTTTGAAACGCAGATGCAGCCGCTGATGAGCCTGCTGATGCGCGAAGCCGGCAAGACTGCGGCCAATGCCGTGTCCGAGGTGCGCGAGGCCGTGGACTTTCTGCGCTATTACGCGGCTCAGATTCGGCGGCAGGCCGATGCGGATCTGCTCGCCCCCGGCATAGGCCCTGTGGTCTGCATCAGCCCCTGGAATTTTCCACTAGCCATCTTCACCGGCCAGGTCGCAGCCGCCCTGGGCGCTGGCAATGTGGTGCTGGCCAAGCCCGCCGAGCAAACCCCGCTGATCGCCCTTGAAGCCGTGCGCCTGCTGCATCAGGCCGGCATTGCGCCAGACGTGCTGCAACTGCTGCCCGGCCGGGGCGAGACCGTGGGCGCCGCGCTGGTGGCCGATGCGCGCGTGGCAGGCGTGCTGTTCACCGGCTCCACCGAGGTGGCGCGACTGCTGGCTCTGCAGACCGCCGCCAGGCTGCGCCCCGACGGCCAGCCCGTGGTGCTGGTGGCCGAAACCGGCGGCCAGAACGCCATGCTGGTGGACTCGTCCGCCCTGGTCGAGCAAGCCGTGCAGGACATTGCTGCATCCGCCTTTGACAGCGCAGGCCAGCGCTGCTCGGCTCTGCGCCTGCTGTGCGTCCAAAACGACTGCGCCGACCGGCTGCTGGCCATGCTGCGCGGTGCCATGCAAGAGCTGCATTGCGGCAATCCGGTCGAGCTGGCTACCGATGTGGGACCCGTGATCGATGCCGATGCCAAGACTGCTATCGAGCGGCATATCGCCAGACTCAGGGCTCTGGGTCTGCGCATCCATCAATCGCCGCTGAGCCCGGAAACTGCCGCACAAGGGCATTTTGTAGCGCCCACGCTGATCGAGCTGCCCGATCTGCATCAGCTCAAGCACGAAGTCTTCGGCCCCGTGCTCCATGTGCTGCGCTATCAAAGGCGCGAGCTGCCGCAGTTGCTGGAGCGCATCAATGCCCTCGGCTACGGCCTGACCATGGGATTGCACACGCGCATCGACGAAACCGTGCAGCTAGTCGCCCAGGCGGCACATGTCGGCAATCTGTATGTGAATCGCAATATGGTGGGGGCCGTGGTCGGTGTTCAGCCCTTTGGCGGCGAGGGGCTGTCGGGCACCGGTCCCAAGGCCGGCGGCCCCCTGTATCTGCCTCGCCTGCAGCAGACACCCGGCTCGCCCCTGCGTTTGCTCAGTCTGCTGCTGCATCAATCCGGACAGACACAGGCCAGTGCCGCACCCGTCACGGCAGCAGCGGCGACCGCCTTGCAGCAACTGGGTCACTGGGCCAGGCAGCATGGTGAAGCCATCGTCAGCCACGATTGCGAGCACCTGCAATCGGCCCTGCCCGATCTGCATGCCGCGCGTCTGTTGCCCGGCCCCACAGGCGAGCGCGATCTCTACCAGTTGCTTGGCAAGCCGCGCACACTGTGCCTGGCGCAGGAAAGAACCATGCTGCTGCTGCAACTGGCTGCCGCACTGGCCTGCGGCTCGCAAGCCCTGTGGGTACCCGGCCCGCTCGGCACCACAGTTCACGGCAAGCTGCCAGAGTCACTGCGCCTTCATGTGCGGCTGCTGCCTGCCGAGCTGAGCGTCGAGGAAATTGCGGAGACCGAGGCCATGGATGCAGCACTGCTGGAATGCGACGCCCCCCAATTTCTGCGCTGGGCGCAGGCCTTGGCAAGGCGCCCGGGCCCGTTGATACTGCCCACACGCTGTGTGACAGGCCAACCCGTCCGGCTGGAGCGGCTCTGGCATGAACGCGCTCTATCGCACAACACGGCGGCAGCGGGCGGCAATGCGGCATTGATGACGCTGGAATAGGCAACCCCCCCTGAGGCGCTTTGCACCTTCCCCCTCTCTGCTTCGCGGGGGTCCGCCAAGGCCCTTGCTTGCTGTCCACTGCTTAGGCCATGCCTGTTTGGCGCTATGCGCCCGATGCTCACCACGCCCGTCAGAACCGCTACCAACCGCAGGTTTGCCATTGAGACCAGGCGCACAGCCGCAGACAGTGCCCAGTACGGCAAGGCGAAGCAACGATATATCAAGGGTGGTATTAGCGGGTCCAAAAAAGAGAGCACCCAGCGCAAGCAGTACCTGCGCTGGGTGCTCTTTGAGAGTAAATGAGATTTACAGCTTGGCGATGGACACCTCTGTGGACTTGACCAGAGCTACAACCTCCGAGCCCACCGCCAAGCCCAGATCATTGACCGAGCGCGTGGTGATCACCGAAGTGACGATGCCCCAGGGCGTTTCCACATCCACTTCCGAGACCACGTCACCGCGGATGATTTCCTTGACCTTGCCCTTGAACTGATTGCGTACGTTGATGGCTTGAATGGACATACAAAATTCTCCTGAGAAGTCATGAAGGTTCTGAAAAACAGTGTTTGCTGCACTGCATGAAAACAATTCTGAAACCTTCTTCAAAAAACTCAAAAGAATAAAAACAAAAATTTTTATATCAAAAACATCTTATAAAAATAAGCGACCGTAGCGTGGCACAAGCCTGCGTGGCCATGCATCGCGCGGATTACAAGGATGCCCAAGCTGCGCAAAAAGTTGGAGGCATTGAGCACCACCTGTGCCAGCCCCTGCTGCACAGTCGCCCCATGCAGTGCAATACCAGGGGCTTGAAGCTCTTTCGGGAGGTTCGAGTTGAAATTCAGCCTTCGGCAGATTGCAGTGCCGCACGCACCACCCCGGGGGTCAGCGTAGGCACAAAGCTCTCGATGAAGGCATAGGCATAACCACGCAGCCAGGCATCGCGGCGCAGAGCCAGGCGCGTGAGATTGACCTCGAACAGATGACGGGCATCGATAGCGCGCAGATGGCGGTCGCGCTCGGCATCGAAAGCGATGGAGGCAATGATGCCCACGCCCATGCCCAGCTCCGCATAGGTCTTGATCACATCGGCATCCATGGCGGTGAGCACCACATCGGGCACCAGCCCGGTCGCCGCAAACGCCTTGTCGATATGGGCACGCCCCGTGTAACCCTGCTCGTAGGTGATGATGGGGTGGCGCGCCAGCGCTTGCAGCGTCAGTGCTCCGTCCGTATCGAGCAGTTCATGGCCGGGCGGCACGACCACAC
Source organism: Comamonas sp. HJ-2 (assembly GCF_053615495.1). Taxonomy (NCBI): domain Bacteria; kingdom Pseudomonadati; phylum Pseudomonadota; class Betaproteobacteria; order Burkholderiales; family Comamonadaceae; genus Comamonas; species Comamonas sp. HJ-2. The sequence goes on from NZ_JBSIFD010000027.1 coordinate 52,070, forward strand.
TGTGCGACCAGCGGTAGCAAGGCAGGGTCACCAGGTTCTCATAACTGCCCAGTGCCTCGGTGGCCACACCGATATCGGCCTCGCCTGATAGCAGCATCTCGGCCACCTGGCGTGGCGAGCCCTGATGCAGATGCAGCGAAACCTGGGGGTAGAGCCTGCGGAAATCACGCACCACCTGGGGCAAGGCATAGCGTGCTTGGGAATGCGTAGCAGCAATCGACAGGCCGCCACGTTCGCTGGCGTGGAAGTCCTCTCCTGCGCGACGCAGATTGTCGGCTTCCAGCAGCATGCGCTCGACAATAGGCAGCAAGGCCGTGCCGGGCGGCGTCAGGCCCGTCAGACGCTTGCCGGCGCGCACAAAGATATCGATGCCCAACTCCTCCTCGAGCTCGCGAATCTGCCGGCTCACACCGGGCTGCGAGGTGTGGAGCATGGCCGCCACCTCGGTCAGATTGAAGCCACGCCTTGCCGTTTCCCGGACCGAACGCAGTTGCTGAAAATTCATATCTTGATGGCAGGCGGCACAGCTTGTGGCTGCGCCAGCCGCCTGTTTCTCTTTGTTTTCGTTGGATGCTCAAATCGCCCAGCGCAGACCCGTAGCCGGCACGCCAGGCCAGCTCGGCAATCCGGTTGCCTGTTCTGACTCGGGCTTTTGCAGCACGCGATCCAGAATGCGTGTCTCCAGCGCGGCAAAGCGGGCATCGCCATGCACACGCGGACGCGGCAAATCGATGCGCTCGTCGAGCGCAATGCGCCCATCCTCGATCAGCACCACGCGGTCGGCCAGGGCCACGGCCTCCTGTACATCGTGCGTGACCAGCAAGGCCGTGAAGCCATGGCTGCGCCACAGACCTTCGATGAGGCGGTGCATCTCGATGCGCGTCAGCGCATCGAGAGCGCCCAGCGGTTCATCGAGCAGCAGCAGTCGCGGCTGGTGAACCAGGGCACGGGCCAGGGCTACGCGCTGGCGCTGGCCGCCAGACAGCCGCGCCGGCCATTCGTTTTCGCGGTCAGCCAGTCCTACCTGCGCCAGCACCTTGCGGCCGCGCTCGCGTGCCGAATCGGGCAACCCCAGAATCACGTTGTCCAGCACCCGCTTCCAGGGCAGCAGACGCGCGTCCTGAAACATGATGCGCGTATCCCTGTTCTGCCGGCGCTGCTCGCGCGCATCGCCCGCATCGATCAGTAGCTGCCCGGCACTGGCCTCTTCCAGCCCTGCCACAAGGCGCAGCAAGGTGGACTTGCCGCAACCGCTGCGCCCAACGATGGCGATGAACTCGCCCGGCCGGACATCGAGCTGCACCTGTTTGAGCACTTCACGCTCGCCATAGCGCTTGGTCAGCTGCAGCGTCTGCAGATGCACACCCTGGGCCGCTTTCTGCTGCACATCCGGCTGCTTGCTGCTGCCCTGCTGCTCTTCTTCCGCATCCTTGGTCCGCTGCCACAGCTTTCCACTCGCCTGCAAGGCCTCGGCCTCGTCCCAGGAAGCCTCCCAGGCCACCAGCGGCTGACGCGCATTCAGCGCACCTGCACCCACCAGCGACTGCGTCAAACGACTCCACAAACTACTCATCGCAAGCTCCTCTCATTCTTTCCACCAAGCCCCAAAAAGCGCACTACCCAGGCCAGAGACATCCAGCAAGAGCCGTCTCGCAGCGAGGATGTCGTCCCCCTCCCGAAGAGAGAGGGGGAAGCCGCGCAGCGGCTCAGGGGGAGTCACCCCTGATACCCCGGATGCCAGCGCAGCCACCAGCGCTCCAGCGAACGGGCAAACACATCGGCCAGCTTTCCCAGGATTGCGTAGAGCAAGATGCCTACCAGCACCACATCGGTCTGCAGAAATTCACGCGCATTCATGGTCAGGTAGCCGATGCCCGCCTGGGCCGAGATGGTCTCGGCCACGATCAGGATCACCCACATCAGCCCCAGCGAAAAACGCAAGCCCACGAGGATGGAAGACAGCGCTCCCGGCAAGACGATGTCGCGATACAGCTGCCAGCGCGTGAGGCCGTAGCTGCGGCCCATCTCGATCAGACCAGGGTCCACGTTGCGAATGCCGTGAAAGGTGTTCAGATAAATGGGAAAGAACACCGAGACGCTGATCAGAAACAGCTTGGCCGATTCGTCGATGCCGAACCACAGAATGACCAGCGGAATCAGCGCCAGCGCAGGGATGTTGCGCACCATCTGGATCGTGGAATCGAGCAGCGTCTCGGCCCAGCGCAGCGAGCCTGTGAGCAGACCCAGCAGCAGGCCCAGGCTGCCGCCAATGGCCAGCCCCGCCAGCGCACGCCCGGCACTGACCTTGACATGGGTCCATAACTCGCCCGACTCTGCCAGAGCCCAGGCTGCACGCAACACATCCAGCGGTGCGGGCAGCACCCGCGTGGACAGCCAGCCATAGGCTGATGCGGCCTGCCAGGCAGCGATCAGCGCGACCGGCAACAGCCAGGGCAGCAGCCGCAAAGCGAACTGACGCGCCAGCAACTCAAGGCGCGGCACCGGCGGGCTTGCAGGCTGGGCAGCGGATTGCAAGGTCAGCGTTTGAACATCACTCATACACTCTCCTTCAGCTTTGCGACACTCGGACCTGCTCGCGCTCTGGAGCGGCGGCTCCCGAAGCAGCGGCTCCCGAAGCGGCGGCTCGCGGCGAGTACAGATTGGCCACGGTCTCGCCGAACGGGCCGCCGGGGTTGCCACCGCCGAGCTTTTCCTGCACGTTGACGGGCAGCAGCGGGAAGACCAGTTCGGCAAAGCGATAGGCTTCCTCGAGATGCGGGTAGCCCGAGAGCACAAAAGTGTCTATGCCCAGATCGGCATATTCCTTGATACGGTCGGCCACAGCCTGGGCGCTGCCCACCAGGGCCGTGCCCGCACCGCCACGCACCAGGCCCACGCCGGCCCACAGATTGGGGCTGATCTCCAGGTCCTTGCGGCTGCGCTTGGTACCGCCCGCGTGCAGCTGGGCCATGCGGCGCTGGCCTTCGGAGTCCATGCGCGCAAACGCAGCCTGGGCCTGCACCACGGTCTCGTCCTTGAGGCGGCTGATCAATCGCTCGGCGTCGGCCCATGCCTCTTCATCGGTCTCGCGCACGATCACATGCAGGCGGATGCCGAACTTGACCTGGCGGCCACGGCGATCGGCCTTCTGGCGCACATCGGCAATCTTTTTGGCGACTTCGGCCGGTGGCTCGCCCCAGGTCAGATAGGCATCGACCTGCTCTGCCGCCAGCTCGTGGGCGGCAGGCGAAGAACCGCCGAAATAGACGGGTGGATAGGGTTTTTGCAGCGGCGGGAACAGCAGCTTGGCACCCTTGACCTGCAGATGCCGACCTTCGAAATCCAGCGACTTTCCCTCATGGCTACGTGCCAGAATCTCGCGCCAGATCTCGATGAACTCGGCCGATTGTTCATAGCGCGTCGCATGATCGAGAAACACGCCATCGCCCTCCAGCTCGGCCTGATCGCCGCCGGTGACCAGATTGATCAGCAGCCGCCCCCCGGAAAGCCGGTCGAAGCTGGCTGCCATGCGAGCAGCCAGGCTGGGCTGATGCAGGCCGGGACGCACGGCCACCAGGAACTTGAGGCGCTTGGTGACGGGCAGCAAGCTGGACGCCACTACCCAGGGATCTTCGCAGGAGCGGCCCGTGGGAATCAGCACGCCTTCGTAGCCGAGGCTGTCGGCCGCCACGGCCACCTGCTTGACATAGTCATGGCTCAGCTGGCGTGCGCCTTCGCTGCTGCCCAGGTAGCGGGCATCACCATGGGTGGGAATGAACCAGAACACTTGCATGACGAAATCTCCTTGAACCTGACTTAGAACCTGGATGCCACGGGGGGCGTAATGGATGAAGCAGCAGGGCTAGCCTGGCCATTGCCGGCGTATTCCGCCGCTGTGGGCTGCCAGACGATGTCGACCACCTTCACCTGGCGTGGAATCACGCCCAGACGAAAAAAGGTATCGGCCACGCGCTGCTGCTCGACCACGATGGCGGGATTGAGCAGCGTGGTCGGCGAGCTGGGCCTGCGGCCGATAAAGCGGCTGACCACATTCGCCTCCAGACCGCTGAAAGCGGCCAGCAGTTGCACGGCCTCCTTGCGCGAGGTCTGCACCAGCTGATCGGCGCGCGTGAGCTCGTCGAACAAGGCCTTGATGAGCTGGGGATGGTGCTCGACCAGGCCGCGCGAGGCCAGATAGAAAGAGTTGTTGCCCGACAGCCCTTCACCGCTGGTCAGCACGCGCGGCCGGATGCTCAGCTCGGTGGCCGCATAGAACGGGTCCCAGATGGCCCAGGCATCGACGCTGCCGCGTTCGAAAGCGGCACGCGCATCGGCTGGTGCCAGATACACGGGCTGAATGTCGGCCCAGGCAATACCCGCCTTGTCCAGCGCACGCACCAACAGGTAATGGGCGCTTGAGCCTTTTTGCAGTGCCACGCGCCGGCCTTTGAGGTCGGCCAGGGTCTTCAGCGGCGAATCGGCGAGCACCAGAATGGCCGAGCTTTCAGGCTTGGGCGGCTCGGCCCCTACATAGCGCAGATCCTTGCCCGCAGCCTGGGCAAACACGGGCGGCGAATCGCCGGTCAGGCCAAAGTCCAGGCTTCCGGCCGACAGCGCCTCCAGCAACTGCGGCCCGGCTGGAAACTCCAGCCAGCTGATCCTGGTGCCTGGAAAGCGCTTTTCGAGAACGCCATGCTGCTTGAGCACGACCAGATTGACGGCCGACTTCTGATAGCCGATGCGCAACTGGGCCGGAGCCGCAATAACCGGCACAGGCTGGGCCAGTGCATCGTTGGCGTAATGCGCGGCCAGGGTCCAGCTGAAAGCCGTGGTGCCCAGCAGTTGCAGAGCCTGGCGACGGCCGCGATGGAAACGGGGTGAAGAGGATGCTGAACTCATGGTAATGACCTTTTCATGAATCAGCGGCTGGCCAGCAAGTCCACGGGCGCGGCATGCAACAAATTGAGCTTCTTGGGGATCAGCTTGAGATCAAAGAAGGTGTCTGCAATCTTTTGCTGCTCACCCAGGATTTCGGCATTCACGGCCTTGGTGCCGAACTCGGCACGGCTCAGGTACAGCTCGGTCACCGCGGTGTCCAGGCCCAGGATCTGAGACAGCTCGGCGGCGGCGGCGCTCTTGTTCTTGCTGGCCCAGGCATCGATGGCGGCAATTTCCTCGATCGCGATGCGCAGCACATCGGCATTGCGGCTCGCATAGTCACGCGAGGTGAAGTAGTAGGCACGGTTGTTGACCACGCCCCTGGCATCGACCAGCAGGCGTGCATCCAGGGCCTTCTGAGCCGAGGCCAGGAACGGGTCCCAGATCACCCAGGCATCGACCGAGCCTTTCTCGAACGCGGCACGCGCGTCGGGAGGCGCCAGAAAGACCGACTGCACATCGCCGTACTTGAGGCCATGCTTTTCCAGCAGCTTGACCAGGAAGTAATGGACGTTGGAGCCCTTGTTGTAGGCAATGCGCTTGCCCTTGAGGTCGGCCACGCTGCGAATCGCCGAGCCCTTGGGCACGATCACCGCTTCCAGACCAGGGCGCGCCACCGTGGCACCCGCATAGACCAGGGGCGCACCGGCGGCCTGGGCGAAGATGGGCGGGGCCTCACCCACATCGCCAAAGTCAATCGAGCCGACATTGAGCGCTTCCAGCTGCACAGGGCCGGCATTGAATTCAACCCAGCGCACGGCCACGCCCAGCGGGGTCAGGCGCTTTTCCAGCGTGCCGCGATTCTTGAGAATCGACAGCCAGCCTTTTTGATGGCCCACGCGCAGCACACGCTGCCCGCCTGCCGTGCCATTGCCCTGCTGCGCATGCAGTCCGCCCGAGGCCAGGGCCAGCGCCGAGGCCGCCGTACCCGCCAGCCACTGACGACGTGTGGTGTTCAGCAGTTGCGACGAAATGACGACGGAAGTGTTGTTGCGATCGGTCATGAGAAATCAATCCTTGGAGCTTGCCGTCCACACACTTCAGGCGCACCCTCGGCCTGATTTCAGGCGCAACTCGGCCTTCGCAGTGCGGGGACTGCTATCAAAAACAGAGACATGGAGAAATGGGTGCCGCCCCGTCAGTGAGGCAGCAAGCAAAGGCCGCCCCGCAGCGATGCTGCCGTCCCCTAAGGGGAAGCCGCGTAGCGGCTCAGGGGGGCGTTGGTTCAAACGCTACATCGCACATCGGAGAACGCGATGCTTTCAAAGTCATTGGCTGCGGCCCATTGGGCACTGCGGCGCAGATCGGTGGCCAGCAACCGGGCTGCATCCTCGACGCGCTCGGCGATCTCTGGGGCCAGGCCATAACCGCCTTCAGGCAGCAGGGGCACACCCTGGTCGGTGGCATAAATGCCCGGCAGGATGTGGCGCGCGCCAAGCGACTGCAGCACGGGGCGCAGCGCATAGTCCAGCGCCAGCATATGGTGGGGGCTGCCGCCCGTGGCCAGGGGCAGGACCAGTTTGCCCTTGAGCGCGGTCTAAGGCAGCACATCGAGAAAGACCTTGAGCAGGCCGCTATAGGCGGCCTTATAGACGGGGGTGGCCACCACCACCGCGTCGGCCCGGGCCACGCGCTCGGTCACGGCACGAATCTCGGCATGATCGAAGCGGGCATGCAACAGGGCTGCGGGGTCCAGCTGGTTGAGCTGCAGCACGGGCTCGGTGTTCAGACCCTGGGCCTGCAGACGGGCGGCCACGGCATTGAGCAGGGCACTGGAGCGCGAGGGCTGCGAGGGACTACCGGCAATCAGCAAAATCGACATGGCTTGGCTCTATCTTTTTGTCATTGCAAAGACAGGAGCACTCATCGTGCTCCCGTCCTGCGTTTCTCTTATTTCTTGGTGTAGATCTGATCGAAGCTGCCGCCATCGGCGAAGTGAGCCTTGTCTGCCGCTGCCCAGCCGCCAAAAGCCTTGTCGATGGTGAACAGCTCCAGCTTGGGGAACTGGCTGGCGAACTCGGCGGCCACCTTGGCATCGGTCGGGCGGTAGAAGTTCTTGCCGGCAATGCGCTGGGCCTCCTCGGAGTACAGATACTTCAGATAGGCCTCGGCCACAGTACGCGTACCCTTTTTATCGACCACCTTGTCGACCACGGCCACCGAAGGCTCGGCCAGGATGGACAGCGAAGGCGCGACGATCTGGAACTTCTCGGGGCCGAACTCCTTGAGTGCCAGATAGGCCTCGTTCTCCCAGGCCAGCAGCACATCGCCCAGGCCGCGCTGCACAAAGGTCACGGTGGAGCCGCGCGCGCCGGTGTCCAGCACGGGCACGTTCTTGTAGAGCTTGGTGATGAAATCCTTGGCCTGCGCATCGCCGCCGTACTTGCGCTTGGCAAATTCCCAGGCTGCCAGATAGTTCCAGCGTGCACCGCCCGAGGTCTTGGGGTTTGGCGTGATCACCTGAATGCCGGGCTTGACCAGATCGTCCCAATCCTTGATGCCCTTGGGATTGCCCTTCTTGACCAGGAACACGATGGTGGAGCTGTAGGGCGCGCTGTTGTGCGGCAGGCGCTTTTGCCAGTCGGCCTTGACATTGCCGTTCTTGACCAGGGCGTCGATATCGCCTGCAAGGGCCAGCGTGGCCACGTCGGCCTCAATGCCGTCGATGATGGAGCGCGCCTGCTTGCCCGAGCCGCCATGCGACTGCTTGATGGTCACATCCTGGTTCTGCGTCGCCTTCCAGTGCTTGGCAAACGCCTGGTTGTAGTTCACATACAGCTCACGAGTGGGGTCATAGGAAACGTTGAGCAGTTGCACGCCGGTTTGAGCAAAAGCGGGCAATGTGGGCAGAGCCGAGAGGGTCAAGCCAGCAATCAGACCGGCAGCCAGAGGAAACTTGATAAAGTTGCGACGATTTTTCATTGGACTGTGTTCTTGGAGTGAATGGTTAACGGGCTTCTGCCCCGTTGCTGCGCATTCTTGAGCCGCATTCTTAAAACTCAAACTACTAAGATTTCAGTTTGTTATTACCTAAACATCTGAAATCAACCAAGAGGACCCTACACATGGCACGTACCGTTCACTGCATCAAGCTTGGTCAAGACGCTGAAGGCCTGGATTTCCCCCCTGCCCCTGGCGAACTGGGCAAGCGTATCTATGAAAGCGTGAGCAAGCAGGCCTGGGCCGACTGGCTCAAGCACCAGACCATGCTGATCAATGAAAACCGTCTGAACCTGGCCGACGCCCGCGCGCGCCAGTATCTGGCTCGCCAGATGGAAAACCATTTCTTTGGCGGCGGTGCCGATGCCGCAGCCGGCTATGTGCCTCCCAGCGCCGAGTAAGTTCTTCTGACTCGGACACCAAGCCCCGTGGCCCTGCCCCGGGGCTTTTTCATGTGTGAAATCGCAGCCGTAGCGGCGAGGTCCCACGGACGGTCAGCATGTGGCAGGTCACCGAGGACGGCCTGCCGATCGTGGCGGGAACGGCGTCGGACATCCTCTCCTTATGCCCGGCTCCATCCGTTAATTCCTCCCGGCGACCCAGCCCACAAGAGATACTTGAAAATCCGCATCCTGCGACAATTCGCCTCGCGGGCGGCCCGTTCCATTTCAATGCCACGGCCCCGACCGTCGCCCCCCCGAGCAGCTGATCGGCTCCCGCGCTGACACATCCATCGTCCATGGTTCTCGATCCCTTCACCCTGCTCGTCCTCTCCGCGGCCATGGCCGCCGCCTCGGCACTGTACCTGGCTGCAGAATGGAGCAGCGTGCGCGAGCGCTCGCTGCTGCTCTGGAGTGCGGGGTTTGCGATCATCGCCGTGGGCAGCGTGCTGGCCCTGCTGCGTTCCAGTGGCTATGTGCTGTTCGGCATCTGGTTCCCGAACGGCTTGCTGATCTCAGCCCACTGGCTGTTCCTGGCTGGCGTTGCCGGATTCACGCGCACCCGGCTGCCGCGCACCTGGTGGCTGCTGGCCGTCGTTTGGCTGGCGATGCTGTTTCTCCCCGACGGGCCCTGGTGGTCCAAAACGATGCTGGGCATCCAGTCGCTGATGATTGCCGTCATCACCTTGCGCGCCGGCCTGCTGCTGCGCCCGCATGGCGCAGCGCTGAGTGTGGGCGCGGCGCAGCTGCGCTTCGTCCTGCTGGCACACGGCCTGTTCTACCTGGCCAAGGCCGCTTCGACCGTGGCACCGGACGCCTTCGTCAACCTGGCCAGTTTCCGAGGCGCGGTGATCCTGGTCTCGCTGGTGGAAGGCGTGATGGCGATCATGCTACTCGCGATGTCCATGACCGGTACCGAGCGCCATCGCCGCGAAGAGCGCATCGCACAGATCGCCGCCCGCGATCCACTGACCGCCCTGGACAACCGCCGAGCGCTCTATCTGCGCGCACCCGAGCTGCTGCGGCAGGCCTCGCCAGCCAGCCCGGGCGCCCTGCTGCTGATCGACATTGACCACTTCAAGCAGGTCAACGACCTGCACGGTCACGATGCCGGCGACCGCCTGCTGGTGACCCTGAGCGACCTCATCCGAGGCTTGCTGCCCCACGGCGCACAGGCCGCGCGACTGGGCGGGGACGAGTTCGTGATTCTGCTGCGCAGTGTCTCCGGTGCCGTCGCACAGGAGCTGGGACAGAACCTGCGCGAGTCGTTCGCGCAGCAGGCGCGCGCCATGTTCGCAACGCCCGAGCCAGTGTCCCTGAGCATCGGTGCGACCTTGTTCGACCAGCCCGAGACCGAGCTGTCACATTGGCTCAAGCGGGCCGACGAAGCCCTCTACGCATCGAAGCGCAAGGGACGGGACCGGATGGAACTCGCCCCGCTTCCGCCAGGGCGGTCGCAATGATGATCCTCTAGCCTCGACAGGAGCCAGTGTGGAGACCCGGATGTACTTCACCTTCGGCGGCTCCCTGGCCCCATTGTCGTTACCGTGATGCTCCCGAAGCGGATGCTCCTCAGAGCCTTAGGCATGTCTGCTTCTGGCAGGTTGTGGCTGTCGCTATTCGATCCGTTGCTGTCCTTCGATCCTTAGCAGGCAAAGAATCCTATGCAAGGTTTGCCACTACTCGGAGTGCTGCAGTTGAAGCTCAAGTCACGCAGCGAGCCTTATGAGCTGGTGCTGCGCAAGGGCGCCCCACGCAGCCCTACCCTCAGCCTGCTGCTGAAATCCTTGGACAAGGTGCAGGCCACGGGTGTGGCCGAGGACCGTGTCCACGATGTGCCGAAGTGATTTAAAAAAGATAGCTGCTTGCGCTTGCCCATATCGATATTCAGCATGTTTTCCATCTGAAACCCAATACCGACAAGCGCAAGCAGCTTTCAAATTTTCAGCCCCGCAAAGATCAGGGCTTGGTCACACATCCAGCTCGGTCAACGGCCCCTGCATGCGGTAAAAGCTCAGATCGGCCGCCGTGAAGAAGGCCTTCGAGCGACCGCCAATGAAGTCGTCGATATGCACGACGGTAGCGCCATTGGCCTCCTGCCAGGAGACGGCGTACACGCCCTCGCTGATCTCCTGCCACTGGCAGGACGATTCACCGCTGGCACCTGCATAGGGACCGCTGACGATGGCATAGCTGACGGAAGCGCCGTCCGCAGAATAGATGTTGTGCGCCGACAGGCCGTCATAGTCGACACGGAAGCCGCGGCCGGCGAACAGCGGGCGCGAAGTGTTGGTGGAGTTCATGATGGATTCCCAGGGAGAGATGGATGGGCCGCGCCGCTGCTCCTTTTCAGGGAACAGCGGCATTTCATGGCTTCTTAGAGAGACAGAGGCGCTTCGGCCGACACCAGGCCCTGCTCGCGCAGCGCAGTCCAGAACGCGGCGGGGATGGGCGCCTTGGCCAGTGCCAGGTTTTCGGCAATGCGCTCGGGGCGGCTGGCGCCGGGGATGGCAGCCGTCACGGCCGGGTGGGCCAGCGAGAACTGCAACGCTGCAGCGCGAATATCCACCTGATGCTCCTCGCTCAGTTGGCGCAGGCGGGCCACGTGCGCCAGGATTTCCGGCGGCGCCTTCTGGTACTCGTAGTGCTCTCCCCCAGCGAGGACGCCGGAGTTGTACGGGCCGCCGACCACGATGCCCACGCCGCGCGCCTGGCTCGCCGGCATCAGCTTGCGCAGTGCGTCCGCATGGTCGAGCAATGTGTAGCGGCCGGCCAGCAGGAAACCGTCGGGGTCCGATTGCTCCAGCGCCATCTCGCAGGGTTCGACGCGGTTCACACCCAGGCCCCAGCCCTTGATCACACCCTGCTCACGCAGGCTGATCAAGGTTTTGGCAGCACCGTCCATGGCGATCTGGAAAACGTCCTTCCACTGGTCGCCGTGGAAATCGACCGCTGGGTCGTGGATGAAGACATAGTCGATATGGTCCACCTGCAGACGCTTGAGGCTGGCCTCGATGGCGCGCAGCGTGCCGTCGGCCGTGTAGTCATAGACGGCCTTGTTGGCCAAACCGTACTGGAACAGGCCGCTCTTCTCGCCCAGATCACGCGTGCTCGTATCTTCGAGCTCGTCGGTCAGCAGGCGGCCGACCTTGGTGCTCAGCACGTATTCATTGCGCGGATGGTGCTTCAGGGCTTCGCCCAGGCGGACTCCGGCCAGGCCCGCACCATACATGGGAGCCGTGTCGAAATAGCGAATGCCTTGCTGCCAGGCCGATTCCACCGTGTCCAGGGCTTCCTGCTCTGGAATGTTGCGGTACATATTGCCCAGCGGTGCCGTGCCAAAGCCCAGTGCGGTGGGCACGGAGATGCGCTTGGAGATGTTTGGGGTATTGCTCATGGTTCAGGCCTCTGCGGATTCAGTTTCCAGCGTGGGGTAATCGGTCAGGCCGCGCTCGCCGCCGCCGAAAAGCGTTTCGCGCTCATGCAAGGCCAGCGGCGCACCGATGCGCAGGCGCTCGGGCAGGTCGGGATTGGCCACAAAGGGCCGACCAAAGCCGACCAGGTCAGCCCAGCCCTGCACCACGGCCTCGCGGGCACGCTCTGCCGTGTAGGCACCGGCATAGATCATGGTGCCGGGGAAGGCCTTGCGCAGGCGCTGCTTGAATTCCACCGGCATATGCGGAGCTTGCTCCCAGTCGGCTTCGGCGATGTGGATGTAGCCCACGCCGATATCGGCCAGCAGCCTGGCGGCACCTAGGTAGGTGGTTTCGGGGTCTGCGTCCTCGCAGCCGTTGAGCGTGGTCAGCGGCGCCAGGCGGATGCCGACACGGCCGGCATCGCCCGTGCCTTCAACCAGGGCGCGGGTTACTTCACCCAGGAAACGCAGGCGGTTTTCCAGCACGCCACCGTATTCGTCGGTGCGGTTGTTGGCGTTGGAGTCGATGAACTGGTTGACCAGATAGCCGTTGGCGGCGTGCAGTTCGACACCGTCAAAGCCCGCTTCCATGGCATTGCGTGCGGCCTGGCGGTAGTCATCGACGATGGCATGGATTTCGTCAACGCTCAAAGCGCGCGGCATGGAGGCCTGCGCAAAGCCGGGCTTGCCGTCGGCATCGGCCACGAACACATTCACGCCCCGGGCCTGAATGGCCGAAGAAGATACAGGCGACTGGCCATTCAACAAACTGGTGTGGCTCAAACGACCCACATGCCACAACTGGGCGAAGATGCGACCGCCAGCGGCATGCACGGCATCGGTCACCAGTCGCCAGCCAGTGACTTGCTCGGCGGTGTGGATGCCGGGCGTCCAGGCATAGCCCTTGCCCAGCGGCGAAATCCAGGTGCCTTCGCTGATGATGAGGCCGGCGCTGGCGCGCTGAGCGTAGTACTCGGCCATCAGCGCATTGGGCACATCGCCGGGCTGGCTGGCGCGCGAGCGCGTCATCGGGGGCATCACGATGCGGCTGGGCAGATTGAGGCCGCCCATCGAATAGTTCTTGAACAAGGGATCTTGGATATCAGGCATTGCAAATCTCCTCGGCCGGTACCGTCACCTTGGCCAACGAATGATGAAAAATGGGCAGCACATGCTCGGCGATCTCATGGAAAGTCTCGTCAAGCGGGCGCTGGTTGCGGCGGAAATGCAGGCCGACATGATCGACACCGGCTGCGCGCAGTGCATGCAGCTCCTCGATCAAGGCCTTGCGGCCGCCACGCAGGCCGAAGCGCCAGCGTTGCAGCGGCTCATCGGCGTTTTCGGTCAAGTCCAGATGGATGAAGCTGGCATACGGTTTGGTGTGTGGCTTGTCACCCGCCACGGCGCGCCATGCGGCCACGCGGCGTGCATGGTCCTCGGGCGTGCCCGGATAGGCCAGACAGCCATCCATGTTTTCAGCCACCCAGTTCGGGGTTTGCTGGGCCAGCCCGGCCACCAGCAGCGGCAGCGGCGACTCCATGCACGGCAGCACATCCAGTCCACCCGGCAAACGGGCCTGCGCACCTTCGCGCAGCAGTTCCACCTGATCGCGGAAGTTCGCGCCACGGCCCTCGAAGTCGCGCCCGAACAGCGGGTACTCCACCGGACGGTCGCCGCTGGCCACACCCAGCATCAGGCGGTTGCCGCTCAGGCGCTGCACCGTGGCAGCGGACTTGAGCGTGAGCAGCGGCTCACGAATTGGCAGCACCACGGCTGCGGTGCCCAGCAGAATGTTCTGCGTGATGCCAGCCAGGTAACCGAGATAGGAAAACACCTCGAATACCTGGGCCGCATCGCCGAACGACGGGTCGTACAGCGGAACATCGCGCACCCACAGGGCGCGAAAACCAAGACGATCGGCCAACCGGGCCAGTTCGGCATGGCGGCGCAGGTCCGGCTCGCCGGGCAGGCGGCCAGCCTCGCGCCGCGCCTGGTCGCCCGCAGGCGTCCAGTCGTTATCCAGAGGAGCTTCGATACCGATGCTGAAGCCGCCTTCGGTCAAGCGAGCCAGAGAAGCAGTCATTGCAGGCTCTCCCTTAATCCCAGATAGGAGCCAGGCCTTCGGGGCTGACTTCACGGCCGTTGCGCTCCAGCGCGGCGATCAGCGCCATGTCTTCGGCATCCAGCTTCAGATCGCGCGCCAGCAGGTTGCTGGCCAGGTTCTCGCGCTTGGTCGACGAGGGAATCACCGCATAACCCAGCTGCAGCGCCCAGGCCAGGGCTACCTGCGCCACCGTGGCGTTGTGCTTGGCGGCAATCTGGATCAGCACCGGGTCCTTGAGCACCTTGCCGTAAGCCAGGGTCATGTAGGAAGTGACCTGAATGCCCTGCTCCTTCAAAAAGGCGGTCAGCTTGTGGCCCTGCAGATAGGGGCTCAGCTCGATCTGGTTGGTGGCAATCTCGCCCTGGCCCACGGCGGCGATGGCCTGCTTGGTCAGTTCGATATTGAAGTTGGAGATACCGATCTGGCGGGTCAGCCCCTTGGCCTTGGCATCGGCCAGCGCTTCCATGTACTCGGACAGCTCGACACCATTGCCGGGGGCGGGCCAGTGGATCAAGGTCAAGTCCACGTAGTCCGTACGCAGCTTTTTCAGGCTGTCCTGAAGGCTGGAGATCAGCTTGGCCTTGCTGTAGTGCTCGACCCAGATCTTGGTGGTCAGGAACAGGTCGCCACGTGCCACGCCACTCTCGGCAATCGCCTGACCGACTTCGGCTTCGTTGCCATAGATCTGAGCCGTGTCGACAGCGCGGTAACCCACATCGAGTGCATTGCGCACCGAGTCGATCACGACCTGACCGTTCAAACGGAAGGTGCCGACGCCGAAAGTTGGGATGTTGCTCATGAAGGGACTCCTGGGTTGATGTGAAAGGCGGAATTGCTTTTCCGATGACTGAAGTCTGCGCTTTTCATATTTGCAAATTAAGCCCTGCATAAAACAAATTCTTTTGAAATAAAATCAAATATAGAGGCTGCTGCATGCTGAGCACAGCTGAATTCAATATCATTTTTGATAGCTACCAGCGCTTTGCCATCAGAGCTCTCATCCCATTTGATGCACAAAAATAAAAAAGGCCAGTCCCATGGACTGGCCTTTGAGTCAATTGCCTTTGATTGCCCCTGCTCAGGCGCCCTGCACCGCGCTTTGGCGGCGGCTGCTACCCAGCCAAACCAGGCCCAGACCCCCCACCGCCAAGACAGCGCCAGCCAGCGGAACGGCCGCATAGCCCAGGCCCTGGCCGATGACGGCACCGCCCAGAGCTGCTCCCACAGCATTGCCCAGATTGAAGGCGCCGACGTTGACCGATGAGGCCAGGCCGGGAGCCTGAGCCGCAGCCTGCATGACGCGCATCTGTACCGGAGGCACGATGCCGAAGGCAGCCACGCCCCAGACCACCAGGCCGACGGCTGCACCAACCTGCGTGCTCATCAAAAAGGGCAACACGGCCATGACTAAAGCCAGCGCGCCGAGGATGAGCTTGGTTGCCCCATCCAGCGACCAATCGGCCAGCTTGCCGCCAATGCTGTTGCCCAGCGTGAAACCTATGCCGATCAGCACCAGGGCAAAGGCCACGAAACCGGGGCTGGCGTGAGTGATCTCGGCCAGCACCGGAGCCACATAGGTGTAGAGCGTGAACATGGCGCCGGCGCCCAACACCGTGGTCCCCATGGCCAGCAGAACTTCTGGGCGGGTCAAGACCTTGAGCTCGCGGCGCACGTCGGGGCGCGGGCCGGGCTGGCCCTTGGGCAGGACCAGCCACAGCGCAGCGATGGTGATCAGGCCCAGCAGGGCCGTGCCGCCGAAGGCCACGCGCCAGCCGACCCGCTGACCTATCCAGGTAGCAGCAGGCACGCCGCCGATATTGGCAATGGTCAGACCCATGAACATCATGGCGATGGCGCTGGCCTGCTTGTCCTTGGGCACCACGCTGGCCGCCACCACGGCACCGATGCCAAAGAAGGCACCATGGTTGAGGCTGGTGATCAGGCGCGACAGCAGCAGAGTGGTGTAGCTAGGCGCAAATGCCGACAGCAGATTGCCGACAGTGAAAAGAACCATCAGCCCTATCAGCGCCGCGCGCTTGCCGAAGCGGCTGAACAGCAAAGTCATGATCGGCGCTCCGACCATCACGCCGATGGCGTAGGCCGAAACCAGCATGCCCGCCGTGGGTATGCTGACCTGCACGCCGTCGGCAATGACGGGCAGCAGGCCCATGGGGGTGAATTCGGTGGTGCCGATGGCGAATGCACCAATGGCCAGGGCGAACAAAGCGGCCGAGGGTTTCATTGCAGCCTCTCCTACAGGGAATTATTGACAGCGAGATGAGCGGAGGATGAAAAAGCAGCGGCATCAGACACGGGCCAACGACTGCGACTCGACACGGCGGTCCAGGCGACCGGACATCACGGTTAGGCCCAAAGCGCCCAGTGTTACCAGTGCTGCGACCCATGGCGTATGAGCTAGGCCCAATTGGCTGACCACCTGCGCTCCGGCCCAGGAACCGCCTGCCACCCCCAGATTGAAGGCGGAAATGTTGAAACCCGTGGCCACGTCGGTCGCATCGGGTGCTACCTGCTCGGCCAGACGCACCACATAGACCTGCAGACCGGGCACGTTGCCAAACGCCACTGCCCCCCAGGCCAGCACGGTCAGCACAGTCAGCGGCTTGTTAGGGGCCGTGAAGGTCAGCACCAGCAGCACGGCGGCCAGCAGCGCAAAAATGAGCTTGAGCGCCGCCACCGGGCCCTTGCGGTCGGCCAGACGGCCGCCCCAGAAATTACCGACAGCTACCGAAACACCATAGGCAAGCAGCACCAGGCTCACCATATTGGGGCTGAAGCCGGTGATATCTTCCAGAATCGGGGCCAAGAAGGTGAAGGCGATCAGCGAGCCGCCGTAACCAACGGCCGTCATGGCATAGACCAGCAGCAGGCGCGGCAGCAACAGCACGCGCAGTTGACGGCTCAGCGGCGCCGGCGCGGTATGAGCGATATTGCGCGGCACCAGAGCCCACGCGCCGATCATCGCCACCAAACCAAAGGCTGCCACGACCAGAAAGGTGGTGCGCCAGCCAAAGTGCTGGCCGATGAAGGTACCCAGCGGAATGCCAGTGACAAAGGCCACGGTCATGCCGCTGAACATGGTCGCGATCGCGCTGGCACCCTTTTCGCGCGGCACCAGGCTGGTTGCAACAATAGTGCCAACCGAGAAGAACACGCCATGGGCCAGGCCGGTCAGTAGGCGCGCCACGATCAGCGTGCCGTACCCGGGGGCCTGCCAGGCCACCAGATTGCCGACAGTGAACAAGGCCATGAGCGCAACCAGCAGCAGCTTGCGCGGTACGCGGCCGGTCAGTGCCGCCAGAATGGGCGCGCCGACGGCCACGCCCAGCGCATACAGGCTAACCAGCAGGCCGGCTGACGGCAGGGAAACGATGAGATCGTCAGCAATGGTCGGAATCAATCCAACAATGACGAATTCGGTGGTCCCTATGGCAAAAGCCGCCAGGGTCAGGGCAAGCAGGGCAAGAGGCATGACTGCAATCCGGTATTGGTTTTTCAATGGACTGCAGTGTCCTCAGTTAATATTTGCAGATTAAGCCCTGTATAAAACAAATTCTCTTGAATTAAATTCAATAATGAAAACCACTCTCGATGAATTGCAGGCCTTTGTGGCAGTCGTGGATACGGGCTCCATCACTGCCGCCTCAGAGCTACTGGACCTCACGTGTTAATTTCCACGCAAAACTGACCCGCCGGGGGTGCGGATAAAAACTTGGACTGGTTTTATGCGGCTAGACCAAGTTCTTGTCGGTATTCCACAGGACTTAAACG
>NZ_JBSIFD010000028.1:0-59801 GCF_053615495.1 Comamonas sp. HJ-2
GAATGTAGCGCAGCCTGGTAGCGCACTTGCATGGGGTGCAAGGGGTCGCGAGTTCGAATCCCGCCATTCCGACCAATCTAAAAGGGCTCCTAACTGTAAAGTTAGGAGCCCTTTTTCTATCCAGATCGCATGATGTCGTACGACTCTTCAGGGCGATGGCTCGAAGAGAGATGGAAGTGCTGTCTCAACCTCTGCTGTCGCACTCCTAGCCCTTGCGGGAACGAAAAAGCAGCCACAGCAGATACACCCCACCCAGCAAGCCCGTCACCAGCCCAATAGGCAGATGCAGGCGCACCGGCGCCCACTGGCTGAGCAGGTCGGCCGCCAGCAGCAGTACGGCGCCCATGGCAGCGGCCGTGAACAGAGGTACATCAGGTGACAGGCCCAGGCGCCTGGCCACCTGGGGCGCTGCCAGCGCTATGAACGCGATGGGCCCGGCCGCCGCCGTGGCGATGGCCGTCAGGGCAACGGCGCACATCACCATGATCAGCCGGGTGCGCGCTACGTTGACGCCGAGCTGGGTGGCGGCGTCATCGCCCAGTTCCAGAAGGTTGATGCGGCGGGCACACAGCAGCACGACCGGCACGATGGCGACGAAGCTGAATGCGGCTGGCACGACATGCGCCCAGGTCCGCGCACTGAGCGAGCCGGCCAGCCAGCGCTGTGCGGAGACGGCCCGGTCCAGATCGCCCATGACCAGCAGGATGGTGTTCAGGCCCGAGAGCGTGGCCCCCACGCCTATGCCCACCAGCACCAGCCGGTAGCCCCCTGCCACGCGCCGGCCGCTGGACAGCGCGAGCGCCACCGCCGCCGTGGCCATGCCTGACAGCACGGCGGCCAGCGATATCCACAGTGGCCCGGCATCGCCCAGTACGATCAGCGCAATTGCCCCGCTGGCTGCGCCCGTGGTGAAGCCGATCACGTCCGGCGAGCCCAGCGCATTGCGGGAGACGGACTGGAAGATGGCACCGGCCATGCCCAGCGCCGCACCCACGAAGACCGCCGTGAGCACGCGCGGCAGCCGCACGCGCAGAACCACGCGCTCGGCGGCGGGGTTGGTGCCCGCGCCCAGCAGACTGTCCAGCACCTCGGTCGGACTCAGCGACAGGGTTCCCGTGCCCAGCAGCAACACACCCAGCATCAGGGTCAGCACGACCAGTGCCATGCCCACGGCCAGCGGCCTTGGCCGCCAGCGGAACGAATATGGGCCCCAGCGCAGTACCGAAGTCTTCACGGACGCCTTCATAGCCTGCTCAACCGGTATCTGCACGCCACCCAGACAAAGAACGGCCCGCCGATCAGGCAGGCGACGATGCCCGCAGCCACTTCGGCAGGCGCTGCGACGACGCGGCCGAGCACGTCGGCACCCAGCAGCAGCACTGCAGCGTAGAGCGCGGACAGCGGCAGGATCCAGCGGTAGTCGGGCCCGGACGAGAGGCGGGCCAGATGCGGGGCCACCAGGCCGACGAAGGCGATAGGACCCACGGCTGCCGTGGCTGCACCGGCCAGCAGCATGACCGCCAGGCAGGCCAGTTGAGCGGTGGCGCGGACATTGACGCCCAGCGCCAGGCCCAGGTCATGGCCCAGCGCCATGGCGTTGAGCTGGCCGACAATGGCCCAGGCCGCCGCCAGCCCCGCCGCCACGGCGGCCACCAGCACGGCGGCGCCGGCGTAGCCGCTGCCCTCCAGTGAACCGGCCGCCCAGTGTCGGAAGCCGTCAAAGACTTCCGGGGGCGCATTGAGCAGGATGATGCCCGCGCTGGAGGTGAGCATGACGGACAGGCCGGCCCCGGCCAGCACCAGGCGCACCGGGTGCGTGCCCGCCCCCCGGGACTGACCGAACGCGAAGACGGCCGCGCCGGCCAGCCCCGCTCCCGCAAAGGCGCACCAGACATACTGGGCCACGGTTGTCAGGTCGAAGGCCGTCATGCCGATCAGCACGGCCAGGGCTGCGCCGGCATTGACACCCAGCAGGCCCGGCTCGGCCAGGGGATTGCGGGTCACGGCCTGCATGAGCGCGCCAGCAACGCCCAGGGCCATGCCGGCCAGGATGGCAACCACGGTACGCGGCACGCGCAGCAGGCTGACGACCAGGTGCCGGTCATCGCCCAGGTCGGGCGCGCGCAGCGCGGCGAGGATATCGGCCAGCGCGATGTCGCGCGAGCCCACGGTGATACTGAGCACGGCGACGATACCCAGCGCCAGCGTGCCGCTCGCCAGGCCCAGGCTGCGCCTGCGGCGCAGGTGCGAGTGTGGTGCGGGCCGAGCTACCGCGCTCTGGAGCAATGCGCGCATGGCTCAGTGGAAATGGCTGGCCACGGCATCGACCATCTGTTGCCCGGAGTAGTAGTCGATGCGAAACGATGTCGGCCCCAGCGCATAGACGCGCCGGCCGGCGACGGCGGGAAGGTTGGCCAGCAGCGGATCGGCCAGGAAGGCCTGGACATCGCTTTGCGAGGCGCCCAGCAGAAAGACGGCATCCCCGGTGATGGCGGCCGACAGGTTTTCGCGGGAAATGAATTCAAAGTCCGAGGAACGCGTCACCTGAGCGGCCAGCGTGGGCGGAAGGCCTTCCACCTTGAAGCCCAGCGCGGCCAGCAGTCGTGCATGCGGGCTGGCGGCTCGGCCTATTGAGTAGCTGCCGGCCAGGTTGTAGGCGACGATGCTGACCGGCTTGGCGGGAGGCGTGATGGATGCGGCGGCCTGGGCGACGTGGGCATCGAAGCGGGCAATCGCCGCCGCAGCCTCCTTCGTGCGACCGGTGATGCTGCCCAACTGCGTGGCGATGTCCTGCCAGGACTGGCTGGAGTAGTCGGCCACGACCATGGGAACGCCCTGGGCCTGCAGCTCGGAACGGTGCTGGGCCACGCTGTCGGCGCCGGTGGCAGAGGCCACCAGCAGATCAGGGTTGGCGCCCAGGACGGCCTCAATGTCGAACTGCAGGTTGCGGTAGAGCACCTGTACGCCACGCTCGTCGGCAACGTGGGCCCATTGCGAGAAAAAGCCCTTGTCATCGGTCAACCGGCTGGGCGTGGTGGCTGCGGTTGCCGCCACGGGGGCATCGATGGCCAACAGGATGCCCGTCACGCTGGGCGAGGTGGACACGATGCGCTGCGGTAGAGAGGCCTGCTGCGTGGCGCCGGCCTCGTGGACGGCGTTGCGCTGCATGAGCGCGATACCGGCCAGCACGGACAGTGCCGCAGCCGCCCCCAGGGCGGTAAGTTTTAGTCTGTTCATATCGATCTGACCGTGACAGAGCCGAGTGCATCCAGGTTCTTCAGGGTATTCCTCATTGTAGAATGCATTCCGAATTTGTAGTGCCTAAGAACCTATTGCTTGTGGGGCATGACCGGCCATGACATATCGACTGAGTGCTGATGCAGTGACGCTGCGCTACGGGGAGCGCACCATTTCGCAGGGCCTGTCCCTTGCTGTTCCCGATGGCTCCTTTTCCGTCATCGTGGGGCCGAACGCCTGCGGCAAGTCCACCCTGCTGCGCGCGCTGTCCCGCCTGCTGGCACCGGCCATAGGGAGGGTCATCCTGGATGGCAGGCATATCGCGCAATGGCCTGCCAAGGAGGTCGCGCGGCGCCTGGGATTGCTGCCGCAAAGCGCGATCGCGCCCGAGGGCATCACGGTGGCAGACCTGGTGGCGCGTGGGCGCTACCCCCACCAGTCTTTCCTGAAGCAGTGGACGGATGTCGACGAGCAGGCGGTGGCCGAGGCCATGCAGGCCACTGATGTGATGGCCCTTTCGGACCGGCTTCTGGACGAGTTGTCAGGCGGGCAGCGCCAACGTGTGTGGATTGCGATGGTGCTGGCGCAGCAGACGCCCATCCTGTTGCTGGACGAGCCCACGACGTTTCTGGACATTGCACACCAGATCGAGTTGCTGGAGCTGCTGGCGGACATCAACCGGGCCGGCCGCACCGTGATTGCGGTGCTGCACGATCTCAACCAGGCCTGCCGCTACGCCTCACACCTGATCGCCATGCGCGACGGGCGCATCGCCGCACAGGGCAAGCCCGGAGCGATCTTTACCGAGCAATTGGTCGAGGAGGTGTTCGGCCTGTCATCGGTGATCATTCCTGACCCTGTGACCGGGACTCCTCTGGTGGTGCCAAGAGGGCGCAAGGCGGTGCATGCCATGGAAGGCTGAAGCGCCTGGGTATCTTCCTGCGCGTCGCTTCTAGGGAGAGTCTGAGCCAAAGGCTCGTCCGCCTGTGGCCTGGTTGATCAGGCTGGCTTCGCGCAGCAGCGCATGCCTGTCGTCGGGCGACTTGAGCTGGCCCAGGTCAGAGACAGTGGTGACCGCGCAGGCGATCTCATGCTGTGCGTCGAACACCGGTGCTGCCTGGCCCGTGACGTTGGACAGAAGGTGGCTGGTCAATTCGGACCAGCAGCGCTCGTGCACTTCATCGAGCACGGCCTTGGTCGGTGGCTTGCCGCGGAAATGGGCGGGTTGCTGGCGGCGCGCGGCGTCGATGGTGGCCTTGGGCAGGAAGGCCTGGAACACCAGACCGCAGGCGGTGTTGTCTATGGGAAGGATGTCGCCAAGCGCCAGCGGATTGATAGAGAAGTAGGCGCTTCGGTACCAGCGCACCAGGGTCGGCCCGCGGTCGGTCCAGATGGCCACGCCGCCGCTGAGCGCGTGCTGGTGTGTCAGCGACTTCATATGCTGCGCAGCAATTTCCACCGCATCCACGCGCTTGAGCGCGCCAATGCCGATGCTCAGTGCCGCGCTGCCCAGGTCGTAGAGGCCGCTGGCCGGGTCCTGTCTTGCCAGACCTTCCTTGACCAGGCTTTGCAGGTAGCGGTGGGCCGTGGAGCCCCCCGTTCCGGTACGCCTTGCCACCTCGCCAAGCGCCAGCTCGCTTTCGGCATTGGCCAGGACCATGAGGAAGCGGGCGGCGATCGAGACCGACTGGATGGTGCCGGAGCGTTTCTCCCCGGCGGTTGTCTGAGGTGTTGTTGTTTTCAAAGGCTCGGCTTCCTTGCCTGTACTTGGAGCATCGCAGGTGGGCGCCCGGGCGCCGCTGGTCTCGATGATACCGGCTCCTTTCGGGTGGAAGGCCCCCCCCGGTACGCATACATCTTTTCAGTGTTGTTCTTGTTTTCCGCAGATGGGAATGAATTCCTAATGGTGGAATTTCCATGCATCATGCTGTAACATAAAAACAAGAATCATTCTCATTAAAGGAAGATGCCGTGAAACTGTGTTTGCATCGCAGGCTCCCCTCCCGGGCGGGCGCTGTCGTACTCTCTACCTTGATGGCGCCAGCCGGAGTCTTTGCGCAGGGTGTGTCGGGCTCCGAGGAGGAAACCGCCACGCTTGACGTGGTCGTGGTCAGCGGTGAAAAGGTCAGGCGAGAACTCAAGGACACGGCATCCTCCGTGTCGGTCAAGTCTGGCAAGGACATCGAGAAGGAGGAGAGCGGCAATGCCTCGGTCCACGAGGTGCTGCATGACGTGCCCAACGTGGTCTACACCGACACGGTGGGTGCACCCATCATCCGCGGGCAGGACACGCAGGGCCCCAACAACGGGCAGAACGTCTTCTGGGGCGGTACGGTACCGCGCGCCACCATCAACCTCGATGGCCATTACCTCAATTACAACGAGATGTTCTTCGGCGCGACCTCGGTCTGGGATGTGGAGAGCATCGAGGTGTTCCGCGGTCCCCAGACCACCTCGCAGGGCGCGAATGCCATAGCGGGCGCGATCATCGTCAATACCAAGGATCCGAGCTTCAAGCCCGAGGCGGCCTACCAGCTGGAGGCCGGCAACTACAACTCGCGCCGCGCCTCCATCGCCGTCTCCGGCCCAGTGGGCGAGGAGCTGGCCGCGCGGCTTGCCGTGGACTATGCGGGGCGCGACACCTTTATCGACTACAACAATCCGCGGTTCCAGCAGGGCCAGGCCAACCAGGATTTCCGTGCGCTCAACGCGCGCCTGAAACTCCTGTGGCTGCCAAACAGCATTCCCGGCCTGGAAGCCAAATTCACCTACTCGCACAATGACAGCAACCGCCCGACCCAGGAGGCCGCTTCAGCACCGTTCAGCGGGCTCAAGCACTGGACGACGACCATGCCCGGCTGGAAGCAAAAGACCGATACCGGCATTTTCGACCTGAGCTACGAACTGGGCAACGGCATGCGGCTGGTCAACCAGGCCCAGTATTCGCGCTCGTCCGTGCAGCGCTACACCGGCATTTCCGGCGAGGGTGATGCCGATATCCGCCAGAATAATTTTTCCAACGAATTCCGCGCCCTCGTGGGCAACGAAAAAGATCGCCTGAGCGGCTTCGGCGGCATCTATTACGCCCGTACCAGCACTGACGAAAGCCTGCTGCTGCGCGGCCTGTCCGCCTTCGATGACACGAAAAAGAACCTGGGTGTCTTCGGCGAGCTGAACTTGCGCCTGACCGATCGCTGGACCCTGAGCAGCGGGCTGCGCTACCAGCAGGACGAGGTGGTGCGCAACGGCAGCTCGGTGCTGGCGCCCACCCCCCTGGGTTACACCAAGACCTTCTCGGCCCTGTTGCCCAAGGTCTCGTTGGCCTATGCAGCCACGCCACGCTGGACGGTGGGTGCCTTGGTCAGCCGTGGCTACAACCCGGGCGGCGTCTCGCTGAACCTCACCAGCCGGCAATGGGCCTACTTCAAGAAGGAGTCGATCTGGAATTACGAGCTGTTCAGCCGCACCAGCCTGTTCGATGACAGGCTGATGCTCAACACCAATCTGTTCTACATGGACATGCGGGATGCGCAGTACAACATCCCGGTGGTGATCTCGCCGGGCGTGGCTCAGTCCTACACAATCAACGCCGAGAAGGCCCATGCCTACGGCTTTGAGCTGGGCGCCGACTACCGCGCACTGGACAATCTGAGGATCAAGGCCGGCGCCGGCGTGCTGCGCACGAGGATCGAGGAGATGAGCAGCAACCCCGGCTACGAGCACAACCGCTTCGCCCGCTCGCCCGGCTACACCGTCAGCGTCGGTGTGAGCTGGGATGCCACTCCCCGGTTCAATGTCTCGGCTCAGGTGCGCCACCTGGACGGCTACTACTCCGATACAGCCAACACCCGTGCCTATGTGGTTGGCTCCAACACCATCACAGACCTGCGCATGAGCTACGCGTACAACGCGCACGTGCAGCTGTACGGCTACATCAAGAACGTCTTCGACAGGCGGGCACCCACTTACCTGCAGCAAAACCGCGGCATCGGCGGCATCGAGGCCAGCATGACGGCGCCACGCATGATCGGCGTGGGCGTACGCGGAACGTTCTAAGAGGGGAAGGATGCAAGCATGACAAAGCGCAAACCACTGCACATCGGCCTTTCGCTGGCCCCCACCTGGCTGAGCGGCGATGCCTGGAGGCGGCCCGGCAGCAATATCGAAGGGCTGTACTCCAGCGACTTTGCCCTTGACCTGGCCCGGCGCGC
The DNA here is from genome assembly GCF_053615495.1 of Comamonas sp. HJ-2. Taxonomy (NCBI): domain Bacteria; kingdom Pseudomonadati; phylum Pseudomonadota; class Betaproteobacteria; order Burkholderiales; family Comamonadaceae; genus Comamonas; species Comamonas sp. HJ-2. The sequence continues at coordinate 7,449 of NZ_JBSIFD010000028.1, forward strand.
CGAGGCCGCGCACCTGGACTTCGTTTTCCGGCCCGACGTGAGCTTTCTGCCCATGGAGGTTCTGGAGACGGGCGCCAGCTTCGCCAGCCTGGACCCCACGGTATTGATGGCCGCGCTTGCGCGCGAGACTTCGCGCATCGGCCTGGTGTCCACGGTATCGACCACGTTTTTCCCGCCCTATGCGGTCGCGCGCCAGCTCCAGTCGCTGCACTGGATCAGCAGGGGCCGCGCTGGCTGGAACATCGTCACCGCCTTGCAGGGCCACGAGAATTTCGGACTGCAGGCCATGCCCGACGCCGACGAACGCTATGCACGGGCTGCCGAGTTCACAGGGGTGGTGCGCCGGCTGTGGGACAGCTTTCCCAACGAGGCCTTGAAGATCGACCGGGGCAGCGGCCGCTATGCCGATGCTTCACTGGTGCGCCCCATAGACCACGAGGGGCCGCATCTGAAGGTGCGTGGCCCCCTGAACCTGCCCGCCTTTGGTGGCCCGCGAATTCCGCTGGTTCAGGCAGGCGCATCCAGCACCGGGCGCGATTTTGCGGCGTCCGTGGCCGACATCGTCTTCGCGCCCACGCCCGACCTCGACGCGGCGCTGGAACTGCGCCGGGACCTGTCCGTGCGCGCGCAGCGCCATGGCCGCCAGGCCCAGGATGTGCGCCTGCTGCCCGGCCTGAGCCTGTACCTGGCCGACAGCCGCGAACAGGCGCGGGAGATGTTCAGGCAGACCCATGGCCGCGTGGACCGGGACCGCAAGCTGGCCTCGATCAAGGCCATGATCGGCCTGGACCTCACGGACTGGCCTGCTGACCGACCGATTACCGGAGCTGACCTGCCGGTGCCTGTGGCGACGCCCTCCAGCCGCACGCATGCGGGCCTGCTCAGGCGCCTGATCGAGCGCGAGTCACTGCGGATCGACGAGTTGCTGCTGCGGCCGGAGATCCTCTCGGCTGCGCACTGGCAGGTGGTCGGCACGGTGGACGATGCCGTCGAGCAGATCGTCGAATGGAGCGCCGCCGGCGCCATCGACGGCTTTCTGGCCGCGCCCGGCGGCTCCGTCGAGTCCCTGCATTGCGTGCTGGAGCAGTTGGTGCCCCGCCTGGTGGAAGCCGGCCTGTTCCGCTCCCGCTACACAGGCACCACGTTCATGGAGCACCTTGAAGAGTCGCGTCAGGAGCGTGTTCATGCTGCAGCCTACCCATCTGCTCGCTCGTAGCGGCGATCACGCAGCTTCGTTGCCGCAGTCACGCCCGTCATTGGCCGCAATACTCTGTGGGTCAAACCCTCCCTGGGCATGCAGTTCGAGTCGGCTGCCTGTGGATCAGGACATTCTTTGTTACGTTGGCGCTTGCCAATGAGATACGGAGAGAAAGCATGGCGAGAGCATTGCTGTGCTTGGGAGTCACACCAGCGCAGCCCGCCAATGCCGCGGCGGCCGCTGATGCGCTGCGCTACCGCGTGAAGGCGCAGCACTTGACGTCGATCAGCTGGTGACTCGGTTTTCTGCTGCCCTTGATGTTGATCATCGTGCGGCCTTGGCGTTTTATGTTCATCGGCGCAGGCGCGCAACTTTTCCCGGATGTGCTGTCACCTTCCCAGCCCCTGGCTGACACCTGCGTGTAGGCCATCGGGATATTGCTGGCGTCGCTGGCTTCCATGTGCTTGCACAGGCACTCGCCCGCAACGGGCTCATGTACCAGTGCTTGTCTTGGTGTCCCCAGGCGGCCTTGTCCAGCCTGCCCACATTGTCGCCCGGCCCACGCGGGTCGGCCTGGTTGCTTCCGCGCCGGTTCCCTGCGAGACAGGCTCCAGCATGTCGATGCACGCGACCGATGCCGTGGCCAGAGTAGGCATTGTTGGGGCAGACACTTGCCCTAGCTGTTTGTCTTTCCTGCTCTGTGGCGTGTGTTGTCCAGAACCAAGAATTGGCGGCAGCATTTGCCTGCACACGCTTCGTGGAACGGTGCTGTGAGCTGCTCTAAACCTACGGCTCCGGCCTGAGCCACAGCCAGAGCAATACGCAGGCCATGATGCTCAGCGTCATGGCCGTGAGCCATGGCTTGTACGAGAAATACAAAATCAGCAGGCTGCTGGCGCCCATGCTGACGGTTGCCGTCCATTTGGCACGGCGGCTGACCTTGCCGCCAGTGTCCCAGTTGTGCAGCAGCGGGCCGAACACACGGTGAGCATAGAGCCAGCGATGCAGTCTGGGTGAGCTGCGCACAGCCGCCCAGGCGGCCATCAATATGAATACCGTGGTGGGCATGCCGGGAACCACGGCGCCTATCAGCCCCAATATCACGCAAACCAGCGCAAAGGCAATGAGCAGATAGCGCAGCGGCGCGGAAAGCTGCTTGGATTCCAGGTGCGGTTCTTGGCGAGGGGTTTCGGGCGGTGGTGGCAGATCGTTCATGAGGCAGAAGGTGGGCCGCAGAAGCTGGTGAAGCTGCAGCCTGGCACGGCTCCCATATTAGTCAGCATTGCAGACCGCTCGGGCTTTGTGGCTGCGATGCTGGCGGTATTTGTCACGTCCTTGTCCCTGCTTGCGTGGAGTGAAACCGCATAATCGGTGCGCATGGCCTGGCGACCGATTGGCGACCAGCATGGAATTGATTCAAGGAGCAAGACAATGACCCCCACCCCGAGCGCCGATATGTCCGATGTGATTGCCGAAGTCCGTGGCAAGCTGGGCATGATTACGCTCAACCGGCCCAAGGCGCTCAACGCGCTGTCTCTGGGCATGGTGCGCGATCTGCTGGGTACTTTGCTGGCCTGGCAAAAAGACGACTCGATTCTGGGCGTGGCCATTCGTGGCAGCAACAAGGAAGGGGTGTTCGGGGCGTTCTGCGCCGGTGGCGACATTCGTTTCCTGCACGCGGCCGGCAGCAGCGGCAATCCGCAGCTCGAAGATTTCTTCACCGAGGAATATGCGCTCAACCATCTGATTCACAGCTTTGGCAAGCCCTATATCGCTTTCATGGATGGCATCGTCATGGGCGGCGGCATGGGCATCAGCCAGGGTGGCTCGCTGCGTATCGTGACCGAGCGCACCAAGATGGCAATGCCCGAGACGGCCATTGGCCTGTTCCCCGATGTGGGGGGCGGCTATTTCCTCTCGCGCTGCCCCGGTGCCGTGGGCGAATGGCTGGCCTTGACCGGCGACACCATAGGCGCGGGCGATGCCCTGGCTTTTGGTCTGGCCGATGGCTGCATTCCTGCCGAACAGCAGGCAGGGCTGTGGGAGACCCTGGCAACCACGGATTTTGCCAATGTGGAGGCGCTCAATGCCGTGGTACGCTCCCGCTTTGTGAGCGCCGAGCCCAAGACAACCGCTCACCGCGCGGAAATCGATGCCTGTTTTTCTCAACCCACGGTGGCTGCGGTTGTGCAGGCCTTGCAGGCTGGCAGCGACTGGGCCCAGGCCGAAGCTGCCACGCTGCGCAAGCGCTCGCCCCTGATGCTGCATGTGGTGCTGGAGCAGATCCGCCGCGCGCGCCAGATGGGTCTGGCCGAAGATCTGCGCATGGAGCGCGATATGGTGCGCCACTGCTTTTATCTGCGCCCGGGTCGCAGCGAGACCGTGGAAGGCGTCCGCGCACTGGCGGTGGACAAGGATCACAGCCCGCGCTGGAATCCCGCCAGCATCGAAGAGGTGAGCGATTCCGAGTGGCGTGCGTTCTTTGACAGCCCATGGCCTGCGCACTCGCACCCGCTGGCGGCGCTGAAGGACTGATTGAAGTCCTCATTCAAAAAGCCCGGCAGGTTTGTGGCCTGCCGGGCTTTGTTTTTGATAGCCATCAGCGCTTTGAACGTAAGCGTCTGAGGGGATTCGAGTATTAATTCAGGATGACGGCCGCGGATGTTTGTCAGAGCCTGAGTCTGAAAGACGCGCAAGCGCCTGCGCCAGCAGCGCTATCGAGCGTGGGGCACATCCCTCGGCATCGTTGCTGATGGTCACAAAAGCGGGTTGACCGGCACCGGTGATGCCGGCAATCGTGCGGGCCAGCCGCTCCCGGGTATGCAGATCCTCGCTGAGGATCTCGTTGAACGGCTGGTGCTTCTTCTGGGCATCGGCATAGCCGTAGGCGCCAAAGATACGATTCAGATTCCAGCGGCACACCAGCGGCCCGGGCCATAGCGCACGCAGCATGTCGAGTTGCGCCTCGATGGGCGGCATCTTGCCGTGCAGGCCCAGGCAATAGGTCGCGCCATGGGTCTTGAGTGTCTGGGGCAGCGCCGGGGTCAGCAGCTCGGGGTCTCTGACCTCCACGGCCACGACGACTTGCGGATGTGCTCGTAGCGCCTGCCTTACGGCGCACAGCAGCAGGCCCAGCTTGTCCATTAGCAGGCCGGGGCGGCTGAGCAGACTCCAGGGCAGGGGGCTGAGCTGAAAGACCAGAACGCCCAGCTTGCTGCCCAGCCCTTCGAGAGTAGGCTGCACAAAATGCTCTATGGCCAGGTTGGGGTCGAGAAACGCCGGGTTGCTCTCGCGCGGCTTGCCTTCCTCGCTGCGTACCTGGGCATCGGTGATACCGGCCGGGCATTTGACGACAAAGCGAAAGTCAGCATCGACCTGAGCAGCAAATGCGGCATATTGGCTGGCCGTCAGCGGTCGCCAGAAGGTACGGTCGACACAGACGGTGCGCAGCAGCGGGTGCTGGTGATAGGCCGTCAGACCTTTTTTGGCCAGCACGCTGCTGTCGTACGCACCGTCCCAGACCAGGCCTTCCCAGCCCGGGTAGGACCAGGTCGAGACGCCCATGCGCAGCAGGGGAGGCAGTTGCGCGGCCAGGTCCTGGTACTGCGCAGCTGCAGGGGCCAGAGAAATAGCGCCGCGCCTGGGTTTGCGTTCAACTGTGTCATCGGCCTGCGGCACTTCTTCAGTCCGAGCCTTACCGGTACCGTCTCCGGGTGGAGGCAGCTCATCGGCAAAAAAATCGTCCTGGAAGGTATCGGGCATGTCGCAATAATTTTAATGAAATTGGCCTTCCGTGCATGCTCATCAAGGGAAAGCAGCTATGGAAAGCATAGTTTTTAAGGTTTGCTTGCACTTATGCTGGATATCGAGGGCAGTCTGGCGGCATGCCTATGGCAAACTCATTGGCTTCCTGTGTTGAACGCCGTGGGGCGAATATCGAATGCAAAAAATCATTGGTCAGATTGCTCAAGAACTGAATGTCAAGCCGCAGCAGGTGAGCGCGGCTGTGGAGTTGCTCGATGGCGGCGCCACGGTTCCGTTTGTGGCCCGCTACCGCAAGGAGGCCACGGGCGGTCTGGACGATACGCAACTGCGCACGCTGGACGAGCGCCTGACCTATCTGCGCGAGCTGGACGACCGCCGTGAGACGGTGCTCAAGGCCATTGACGAGCAGGGCAAGCTGACCGATGCGCTGCGCCTGGCGATTGCCAGTGCGCCGACCAAGCAGGAGCTGGAGGACATTTACCTGCCCTTCAAGCAAAAGCGCCGTACCAAGGGCCAGATTGCCAAGGAATTCGGCATCGAGCCGCTGGCCGACAAGCTGTTTGCCGACCCCACACTGGATCCGCACAAGGAAGCCGAGGCTTTCTGCAAGCCAGCGACGACCCTGGACGATGGCAAGCCCGGCCCCGACTTCAGCACCACCTTTGCCGTGCTGGACGGCGTACGCGACATCCTGTCCGAGCGCTGGGCCGAAGACCCGGCACTGGTGCAGAAGCTGCGCGAATGGCTGTGGGATGAAGGCCTGCTCAAGTCCAAGAAGGTCGAGAGCAAGAACGAGAACGACCCCGAAATCGCCAAGTTTCGCGACTACTTCGAGTACGACGAGCCGATTGGGCGCGTGCCCTCGCACCGGGCCCTGGCCGTGTTCCGCGGCCGTGCGCTGGAGGTTCTCGAAGCCAAGCTGGTGCAACCGGTCGAGCCTGAACCGGGCCAACCCAGCCTTGCTGAGGGCAAGATTGCGCTTCACCTGGGCTGGAGCCATGCCAAGCGCGCCGCTGACGATCTGATTCGTAAATGCGTTGCCTGGACATGGCGCGTGAAGCTGAGCCTGTCCACCGAGCGCGACCTGTTCAGCCGCCTGCGCGAAGATGCCGAGAAGGTGGCCATCAAGGTGTTTGGCGACAATCTGCGTGACCTGCTGCTGGCGGCGCCTGCCGGCCAGCGTGCCGTGATCGGCCTGGACCCCGGCATTCGCACCGGCGTCAAGGTGGCCGTGGTGGACAGCACCGGCAAGCTGGTGGACACGACCACCATCTACCCCCACGAGCCGCGCCGCGACTGGGATGGCTCGCTGGCCGTGCTCGCCCGTCTGGTGGAAAAGCACGATATCAATCTGATCGCCATCGGCAACGGCACGGCCAGCCGCGAGACGGACAAGCTGGCTGCGGACCTGATCAAGATCGCGTCCAAGGCCGACAAGAAAATCGACAAGGTGGTGGTGAGCGAGGCAGGTGCCTCGGTCTATTCGGCCAGCGAGTTTGCGGCGCAGGAAATGCCCGATATCGATGTGAGCCTGCGTGGTGCGGCATCGATTGCCCGCCGCCTGCAGGATCCGCTGGCCGAGTTGGTCAAGATCGACCCCAAGAGCATTGGCGTGGGACAGTACCAGCACGATGTGAACCAGAGCGAGCTGGCGCGCCAGCTGGATGCAGTGGTCGAGGATTGCGTGAACTCCGTGGGTGTGGACTTGAACACTGCTTCGGCCCCGCTGCTGACGCGCGTCTCAGGCCTGTCGGGTTCGGTCGCCAAGTCGGTCGTGCGCTGGCGCGATGCCAATGGCTCGTTCAAGAACCGCAAGCAACTGATGGAAGTGGCCGGTCTGGGAGCCAAGACTTTCGAGCAGGCCGCAGGCTTTCTGCGCATTCGCGGTGGCGACAATCCGCTCGATATGACAGGCGTTCACCCCGAAACCTATCCCGTGGTGGAGCAGATCATTGTCTCTACCGGCAAGCCCGTGGACCAGATCATGGGTCGTGGCGAGGTGCTCAAGTCTCTGAAGCCTGAGCAGTTTGCCAATGACAAATTTGGTGCTGTGACCATCAAGGATATTCTTGGCGAGCTGGAGAAGCCCGGCCGTGACCCGCGCCCCGACTTTGTCGTCGCCCGCTTCAATGATGGCGTGGAAGACATCAAGGATCTGAAGGAAGGCATGACGCTGGAGGGCACAGTCAGCAACGTGGCCCAGTTCGGCGCGTTTGTGGACTTGGGCGTGCATCAGGACGGGCTGGTGCACGTGAGCCAGATGAGTCACAAGTTCATCGAAGATGCGCGTGAAGTGGTAAAGACCGGCCAGATCGTCAAGGTCAAGGTGCTGGAGGTCGATGTGGACCGCAAGCGCATCAGCCTGACCATGAAGCTGGACGCAGCGCCTGCGCGCCGAGACGGCCCGCGCGACAACCGCTTTGAAGGCGCTGGTCGTGGCAACAGTTACGGCGCCGGCAACCGTGGTGGCTATGCGCAACCCCAGCGTGGCAGCCAGCCCACACAGCAAAACGCCATGGCATCAGCCTTTGCGAAGTTGCAGGGATTAAAGAAATAATCTCCTACCGGGCCGCCACTTAATTCATATTACAGGCGGCCTTTTTTGTGGGAGCACATCAATGCGCAAAGCGAGAGGGCGGGTGATACTACCGGCCATAGGGGTGGCAATCTTGGTGGTCTTTATTGGCACCAAGATGGCATCGCGCGGCTGGATATCGTTGGACAGAATCAAAGACAAGGCCCATGCCCAGCAGCCTGCAGCCTTGGTCTGGCCACCAGCCCTGGCGCCAGAGAGCGATGACTTTTGTCATACCGTCAAGCTCAATCTTGCCCAGGTTGACAAGGCCCAGGAAGAGGGCATCAACATAGATCAGCAGCGGCGCTGCATCACACGTGCAGCGATGGCAGAGCATGAGGTGGCCAAAGTGCGTCACGCTGCCGCTCGCAAGCTGCACGAGAGCCAGCGCGCGGAGCAGGGGCAGATCGAGCAGGTGGTGGATCAACAGATCGCTTCTGGCGAAATCGCTCTGCAAAACCTGATGCAGGCTCGCGCAGGCAAGACAACACAGATTGCGACAGCCTTGTTGCCGGCGGCCCATAAGCCTATCCAGCCGATGCCGACACCGCCTTCTCAGCTGTTTGTTCCCATGAGCTATCGGAGCGGGGATCTGAAACTCAATGCCTTTGTCACCCCGGACCCCAGAGATGGAAGGAAGCAGCCTTTGATGGTCTGGCTAACGGGGGGAGATACCAATAGCCTGGACGATTTCTGGAGTGAAGGGCCAGCCGCCAATGATCAAAGCGCCAGCGCTTTTCGCAAGGCTGGCATGGCGATGCTGTTTCCCACATTGCGCGGCGGCAATGACAATCCCGGCCAGCGTGAGTATTTCTGGGGGGAGGTGCAGGATGTGGCTGCAGCCATCCTGCAGGCCGCACAGCTGTCTTATGTCGACCCGGCACGCATCTATCTCGGTGGGCACAGTACCGGCGCCACGCTGGCTTTGCTGACGGCGACGGCAGGCTTGCCCGTTCAGGGGGTGTTCGCGTTTGGTCCGGTGGACGAGATCGGCGGCTATGGCTGGCCCGTGAAATGGGGCTTGATCTCGGCGGATGAAAAGCGCTTGCGTTCGCCCGTCTACTGGCTGCATGCCATAAAGAGCCCGACGTGGATCATCGAGGGCAGCAAGAGCCCCGGCAATATCAACAGTCTTGACAATATGTGCGCCGCACGAAAATCGAATCAGCTGCACTGTGTCTCGGTTCAGGGGGCTGATCACTTTTCCGTGTTACAACCCCTGACACGCAAGCTTGCCAGCCAGCTGGTCATGGGCCAGCCAGTGCAACTGAATCGAGATGAAAAGCTCTGACCTTCCTATGGGCCCACTCGTGTTCATTTCGTGGTGGCGACAGCCTTGCCACTGCCTTTGATCCAGATGAGCCGCGTCAAACCATTGAGCCTGTCAACGTTGCTGGAGCAGCATGTATTGCTGCCAAGCCAGCCGCGCGTCGTTGCGCTGCTGTCGAGTGAACTGCGCAAGCCGGAGCCCGGCATGCGCAGCCTGGTGCAATTGTTTTCCACCGATCCGGTTCTGACCGCTCGTCTGCTGGCCGCGGCCAATGGGCCAGCGCATCTGCTGGGGCAACGCGTGCACAGCATTCCCGAAGCACTGGTGCTGCTGGCGCCGGTTCAGTTGCGGCAATTGGTGCAGAAGGCGGCTCCAGTCAGCGCATCTCATGTTTCGGCAGGCTGGAGTCTGGCGAATTTCTGGCGCTACAGCCTGGACACGGCACGCATGGCACGCGCGCTTGCAATGTCGGTTCAGGCCAACGCCTCGCAGGCCTATGCGTTGGGACTGCTGCATGGCCTGGGAGAGCTGTTGCTGCAGGCTGCCGACCCTGACACTTTCTTCCGACTTTCCGAGTTGCTGGAGCCCATGCATCCCAAGCGCCCCCAGGTGGAAATGCAGCTGATGGGCTATTGCTCGGGGCAGATTACGGCCCATCTGGCGCGGCAGTGGAATTTTCCGGAGCAGATCAGCGATGCCTTTCAGTTCATGCATGCGCCGATGGAGCAGCCTGTATTCGAGCCTTTGACGGGGGTGCTGCATCTGGCCATCTGGCGGGCATCGACCCGCGCGCTTAACTGGGGTGAGCGCCAGCTGGCTGTGACTTTCCCTGCTGAAACTGGACTGGCGCTGAGCATGGACATCGACATGGTGCTGCGCCAGGCATCCATCGACTGGCACGCGGCAGGCTCTCTGGATGTTCAGTTTTAGGGCTCCTGGGCGCCTGGGATGAGGAGTCGGCGGTTTTGAGTAGGTGTCGTCAGAAAACCGTGATTACTCAAATTGCATTTTTTCTTACGCTGAGTTGCAGTTTTAATTGCTAAAAACTATCTAATGACGCGCTGGGGAGTTTTTATCTATATGGTGTCTTGAGCACTATCCTGAGTCCCCGGCAGGCAACTCTGGCCAGGAGAGAGAAATGGACCCGAACGGTGCAAACAACTCTGGTGATGCCCTGATGCTCCGACCCATGGCTGTGGAGCTCGGTAGTCCTTCCATGTGGCCCGATCATATGGTGGGGCAGCCCGACAAGCCCGTCAGAGTGCTGTTGGTGGACGATGATGCGCATCTGCGCATGGTGATCGCACAGGAAATCATGAATGATCGGCGCACCATGGTGGTTGCTCAGGCGGACAACCTCAAGGATGCAAGAAAAGCCATTCGTCAACATGAGTTTGATGTCATGTTGCTGGATCTGAAGCTGGGGGCTGACGATGGTCTTGAGTTGATCGAGGTGATGAAAAGCCACCGCCCGCAGGCCGAGGTCATTGTGGTTTCGGTGGTGGAGACGGAGGAGCAGGTGTTGCACGCTTTCGAGCTGGGGGCAACCGGCTATCTGGTCAAGAACTCCTGGTTTGGCAACTATCCTCAAGCGGTGCTGCAGGTCGTCAATGGCGGTGCATCCATCACTCCCAGTCTCGCCAGGCGGCTGTTGCAGCGGTATGACAAGCGGCCGGCCACGGGGGCCGTGCCGGGGGCCGGTATGTCCGACAGGCTCTCCAGCCGCGAATGCGAGGTCTTGCGCATGGTTGCCAGTGGCAATACCAGTGCAGAGATCGGCGTGCAGTTGGAGATCAGCACCATGACGGTCAACACGCACATCAAGAACATCTATCGAAAGCTCCAGGTGCGCACCCGAGCACAAGCCGTGCGTTTCGCCTACCTGCGTGGCTGGTTCTAGGCGCCAGTATCTGCGAACGCATTCACCATGTCCTACGTCTGGCAGCTGCTTCTGTGGAGTGTTCAGCTGCTGCTGTGGCTGCCCTGGCTTTTGCAGCCTGGAGCGGTGTTCAACTCAGCTCCCTGGTGGACTGCTGCGCTAGGCGCGGCGGGCAGCATGGCGGCTGTCGTCTGGCTGTTGCCTCTGGCATATCGCAGCGTGCTGTGGCGCAGACGTAAAAGCGCACGTCCATCGAGAGAGGTACAGCTGGAGCGCAGGCGCATAGCGGAGGCATTGCATGACGATGTCGGCAGCCAACTGGTGCAGCTGATCAGCCTGACCGGGCTCGGCACGGACCCGGCAATTCGCAGCAACGCAGAACAATGCCTGCTCGATCTAAGGCTGATTGTTGATTCCATGGATAGCCGAAACGAGCCCTTGGGTGTCCTTCTTGCACGTTTCAGGCACAGGCTGCAACCTGTGCTGGATCATCGAGGCATGAATCTGCACTGGGATGTTTGGGACCCGGAGATGTCTGGCGATGCCGGCAGTCTGCCATGCGGCGCCATGGCCGAGGAAATCATGGCAGTGGTGAAGGAGGCTGTGAGCAATGTGCTGCAGCACACTGACGCGCTTGAACTCTGGATCACGCTGACTGCCGACGAACAGTGGAAAAGTGCTTCAAATGTTTCAGATGCCTCCTTTGTGCATGCTCGCCTGAGCATTGAGGATGCGGGGCCTGTCAGACCGGCTGATGGCAGGCAAATCCCGGGCGTAGCATCTGCTGGCATGGGGTGGGTCAATATGCGCCGCAGAGCGCTTGTCATGGGGGCGAAACTGAGCATCTCCGCTCGACCCGGTGGCGGTACCTCGGTCACGCTCAACTGGTGAAGTCGCCGAGCTGATCGCGAGCAACGGGGCTTGCAAGCACAATGCCCACATGACGTCATCCACAAGAGCATTGCGAATCTATGCCGGTCTCAAGGCGCGGCAATCTATAGAGCGGCGGGGCTTGCAGCCGGATATGGTCAGAGTCATACCGGCGGCTGCAGGCGGTCCCAAGGGCTTGATTCTCGGACCTCTGGATCGCTTCATCTTTGGACAGTGGTTGCAGGCCAGCGCGCAGCCGGTGGATCTGATTGGTGCCTCCATTGGTGCCTGGCGCATGGCGACGGCTTGCCTGGACGCACCAGTGGAAGCTTTTGAGCGACTGGAGCGTGACTATATTGCACAGCGCTTCGATCCCCCCGAAGGGCAGAGGCGCACGCCGTCGTCGCTGGTCAGTGAGCGGTTTGCGCAGTCGCTGCAGGATTTTTACGGGGGGCGTGTGAGTGAGGTTCTGGCGAATCCGCGCTATAGGCTGCATGTGATCGCCGCCCGCGGGCGTGGCCTGCTGTCACGTGCATCGCCCTGGCGCACTCCATTGGGCTATGCGGCCGCGTTTGCAGGCAATGCATTGCATCGGTCGGCATTGGGCTGCTTGCTGGAGCGTGTGATCTTTTCCTCTTCTGCAAGCGATGCCGTGCATGCTCTTCCCTTTGGTGTTGCGGACATTCGGTCTGCACAGACCCGGCTGACGGAGAGTAATTTCATGGAAGCCTTGCGAGCCAGTTGCTCCATCCCTTTTGTGCTGGATGCCGTGCAAGACATTTCAGATGCTCCCAAGGGTGCCTACTGGGATGGCGGTATTACCGACTATCACATGCATCTGGATTATCTGGCCTCTCGTAACGGCGATGGGGTGGTGCTATATCCTCATTTCCAGAAGGCGGTGATTCCCGGATGGCTGGACAAGGGGCTGAAATGGCGTCATGGACCGAGTTCGTATCTGGACTCGATGATTGTGCTGGCCCCTGATCCCGCCTGGGTGGCTTGCCTGCCGAACGCCAAGTTGCCGGATCGGCACGATTTTCTGAGCTATGGCACAGACCATGATGCGCGCGCCAAGGCCTGGAATACCGCGGCGGCGGCCAGTCTGCAACTGGCCGATGAGTTTGCGCAGTGGCTGCATGCACCTGATCCGGGTCGAGTCGAGGCTCTATAGCGCTTTTTTGCAAATTACGACAAAGCCTGACAGCAGAGGGGGGCAGAGCCAGTTGGAATTCTGGATGAGCGCACTTTGTCTCAGAAAATCATAGACAACAGTCCATCAAGGATGCCAATGTCAGAGAACCGAAACGAGAATTCCCCGTCCGATGAGTCGTCTGCAATCCCCGAGGTCAACTTTGGCGCGGTTGCGCCAACCAAGCCGTATGCGGGGGCACCGGTCGAAATCGAGACTTTCTCGCGAGAGGCGGGTTCGGCCGGAGAGGGCCGGCAGCCAGCTCCCGGTTTGTGGGAGGGCATGGACAGACGAGCCAGGGCCAACGTGGCTCCGGGGCTTGTGCATCTGGCAGAAATGCTGCCGGCCCTGCGTTTGCTCATCGGGCTGATGATTGCTTCCATCGTGATTCTTGCCCTCTATTTCGGGCGGGACATGCTGATTCCTCTGGCCCTGGCAATGCTGTTCGGCTTCTTGCTCGACCCTGCTGTCAGCAAGCTCAAGCGCTGGGGGCTGCCGCGAATGGCTTCGGCCATTGTGGTCGTGGCTTTTTCTCTGGCAGCACTCGGCGGCTTGGGCATGTATCTGGGCAGTCAGGTGCAGCAACTCAGTGCCGATCTGCCGACCTATCAATCGACGATTCGCGACAAATTGCGCAGCCTGCGCAAGAGCGCAAACATGCCCAGCGCCTGGGATGGCGTTTTCAAGACCTACAACACCGTTGAGAAAGAGATTGCCAGCGTGGACAACGCCAGGGCGCGGGTGCAGAAAGTGGAGGTTCAGCCTCCCGAGTCCAAGCCCACTACACGGATGCTGCAGTGGCTGGGGCGTATTGCCGAGCCGGTGACGACCGCAGGTATCGTGTTGCTGTTTGTCATATTGATTCTGCTTGACAGGGACGAGCTGAGGGATCGGTTGCTTAGGCTGGTGGGGGGCAACCTCAATGTGGCCACCGATGCGCTGGATGAGGCCTCGCAGCGCATTGGCAAATATCTGCGCATGCAGTTCATCGTCAACGTCAGCTATGGCGTGCCACTCGCCATGGGATTGTTGCTCATTGGTGTGCCAGGGGCAATTCTCTGGGGGGTGCTGGGCGCCATCATGCGATTTGTGCCATATGTGGGTCCGATGATGTCTGCGGTATTTCCGCTGGCGCTGGCCTTTGCGGTCGATCCCAGCTGGGATATGTTTTTGATGACTTTGGGCCTGATTCTGCTGCTGGAGTTGATCAGCAACAATGTGATCGAGCCGTGGCTATATGGCTCAAGTACAGGTTTGTCGACCTTGTCAATCATTGTTGCCGCAACTTTCTGGACAGCGCTTTGGGGGCCGATCGGCCTGATTCTTTCCACACCTTTGACGGTGTGCCTGCTGGTGCTGGGGCGCTACATTCCCTCGCTCAAATTCATGGAGGTATTGCTGGGCAGCGAGCCTGTTCTCGGGCCGCAGCAACGGCTGTACCAGCGTCTGCTGGCCGATGACGCTGATGATGCCATCAGCATGGCCGTACAGTCCGTGGAGGAGCGTCTGCTCTCGAAGTCCAGCCAGGATGACAGAGCCAGTGCCGTCAGCGGGTTTTATGATGAGGTTGCCATTCCTGCTCTGCGTATTGCAACCCAGCAGCATCTGGAGTCGGCAACGGCCGAACATCGCTTGCGGCTGTCCAATGGCATGGCAGCCTTGCTTGATGAGTTGCAGGACCAATATGCATTCAGAAGCAGTGGCGAGCATGCCCAGGCGGCTCCCGGTGAAGGTGATCAGCGTCGATGCCTGCGCATTCATTGCGCGGGTGTGCGCTGGGAGGTGGATGCCCTGGGCGCAGCCATGGTGGCCCATGCAGAGAGTTTGCATGGTCATGAGGTTAGCTGCTCCGGATGGGCACTTGCCCCGGACTCGAAGTCCTTGCAGTTTGACGCCAATGGCTTGTTGGCGGATCGCGAGTGGGTTCAGGCCGTAAAGCAATCGGATCTATTGGTGCTGTCGATTTTCAATCACCAGCCACAAAGCATGGCGAGACGCATTGTGCGGCGCATTCGCCGCCATTGGCCGGGTGCACGAGTGGTGCTGTGCCTGTGGAATGCTCCAGCCGTGGCAGCTGCCCCCGAGTTTGCCCGACAGACAGGAGCGCAGGCCTGCGTTACCAGTCTGCGTGAGTTGCATCTGTGGGTAGAGGCCATGCAGGTTGGAGATCCCGGCGAGTGTGTGATTGCAGCCCCGATTCCCGATGACGATGAGCAGCGCGTCAAAATGCTGCATGAAAGCGGAGTGCTGGCACCAGCATTGACAGCGCTATATCGCGATACGGCCAAGAAGGCCGTCAACGCTTTCAACACCAAGTGGGCTCAAGTTTCCTGGGTGGATGCTGAACGTGTCTTTGCGCCGGGCAGTCTGCTGCCGCTGTCAGCGCAGGAGGGCGCTCAACAAGGCGTCCCTCGTGATGGCACGGTGTGCTCCTATGTCGTGTATGAGGAAGAGGCCATTGTGGTCGGAGACTTGGCGCGAGACCCCCGATTTGCAAGCGACTCGGTGGTGCATAGCCTTAAGCTGCGCTTTTACGCGGGTGTGCCTCTGGTGGACAAAAAAGGCAATGTGCTGGGCTGCCTTTCCATACTTGATGACGAGCCTCGAAACATGTCCGACGATGAGCTCGAGGTGCTCAGCAGCATGGCGAGGCAATTGATGGACGATGTGCGCGAAGCGCTCAAGCAGAGCCCTGTCGTTGAGGCTTGAGCACTGTGTGCAGTCTGTCAGAGCGAGGTGCTGAGCATCTGCTCATAGTCCTGTGCGGATGCCAGCCGTGGATTGGTGGCGTGGCAGTGGTCCTTGAGTGCACCGCTGATGATTGCATCAAACTGCGCGCGCTCCACGCCCATGGCAGCCAGACCCGATGGCAGGTTCAGGCGGGCATTCATATCTCGAATCGCGTCGGGGATATCGCTTCCGCTGCTGAGACCCATGGCATGTGCCATGCGGTTGAGGCGGTCCTCGCGCTGAACGCTTTCGGCTTCGGCATTGAAGCGCACGACTGCGGGCAGGAACATAGCGTTGAGCGTGCCGTGGTGCAGGCGAGGGTTGATGCCGCCCAGGCTGTGACTGAGGCTATGCACGCAGCCCAGCCCTTTCTGAAAAGCCATGGCCCCTTGCATGCTTGCGCTCATCAATTGGCGGCGGGCTTCCGCGTCGTTGCCATTGAGCATGGCCCGCTCGATATGCGCCCAGCCCCGGGTCAGCCCGTCCAGGCCAATGCCGTCAGCTGGTGGATTGAAGGCCGAGGCCATAAAGGTTTCCATGCAATGGGCTATGGCATCCATGCCGGTTGCTGCCGTCAGCATGGGGGGGAGGCCGAAGGTGAGCTCGGGGTCGCAGATGGCAGCCTTGGGCACCAGATGCCAGCTGTGAAATCCCAGTTTTCGATGGTCGTCCACGATGATGATGGCGCCACGCGCTACCTCGCTGCCTGTGCCGCTGGTGGTGGGGATGGCAATCAGCGGAGCGACTCGCTCCGTAATACGAGGCGAGCCGCCTTCAATCGTTGCGTAGTACGAGAGCGGGCCTTCATGCGTAGCCGCAATTGCCACGCCTTTGGCGCAGTCAATGGCACTGCCACCGCCCACAGCGATCAATCCATCGCAGTTCTGGGAACTGTAGATTTCAGCCGCAGCGCGCACAGCCGCTTCGGTGGGGTTGGAAGGAGTCTGGTCAAATACTGCATGGGGCAGGCCACCCAGTGCATTTATGGCTTTTTGCAAGATTCCTGCCGCCTTGACGCCTGGGTCGGTCACGATCAGTGGCTTGCTGATACCGACACGCTCGCATTCCTGGCGCAGCATTTGAACGGCGCCAAAGTCAAACTGGATCTGAGTCACGTAATTGATGAAGGCCATGTTCTGTTTGCTCAGTAAAAAGGGAGTCTTGGCAATCTAGAAGCCTAGAAGCCGAATGCGGCCACGCAAAGACAGCAAACCCTAGGGGGGGTGGAAAAATCGTCTCCCAGGGGACAGGGCGGCTGGGCAGAGTCGATCACGCCATCCCCTTCGATGCCAACCTGAAGCACTGATGTTTCATGCCTTCATGGCAAGACAATCCGTTAACAAAGAACTGTGGCGATGGCTGCAGCCCTAATTCCAGCCTGCGCACCTAAGCTATCTGTGAGCGATAAAGCTTGATGTGAGCTGCGCTTTGCCAATTGACGGGCACTGTCTGCTGCTCGCCCGCCCCCGTTGGTTGGTCTTCAAGAACGGCTCAGGGGGCGGCGATGATCAATTGAAGGAAGCGGATAAAGGCTTGGATTGGGTGATGCCGGCAATCCAAGCATTGATCATCGCCACTCGGCCGGCAGCATGGGGCAGTTGCTGCCGGTAGTCAGATCAAGCATGCCGGTCAAGGAAGACCGGCGCCCCAACAAGGCCTCTATAGGTCTCAGCGAGCGATGGACTGCATACGAGCTTCCCGTGCTGCTGGAGATTCGCGCAGCAATTCGTTAATCACTTCTTCGCGTGTTTTACCGGGACCTGCAGGGGGGGCAAAGTTGGGGAAACTGCTTTCTCCATACGACAGGCGACCGTTCTTCATCGCATCTGCAGTTTCGGCCCTGACTTGATCACGCGTCTTCTGACTCACGAAATGTTCGGGGTGAATAGTCACGCCTTGCTCGTTATTGGCTGGGTGTTCATAGGCTGCCGAAGCCATCCCCGGCATGGCTAGTACAGCTACTGCTGCTGCGCTTGCAAATACGGACGCGATGGAGAGACGACGTTGAGACATGGTGGAAGCTCCTAAGAAAGTCGGTGAAACACAATCTCCCAGGCCTTGATAGAGGTAAGGAGGAGATGTGTGGATCTTAGAAATCCGACCCCAACAGAAGCGGGACAGCGCGGTGACATTGTTGTCAGCTTCTTCTCATGCCGACCTGGACTGCCCTTGGGCAGGTAGATATGTCCGGTCTATGTTGTTGAACGAGCCCCGCTTGAGGGATTGCCGCCTCTTCTGAAAAGCGGGTGCAGGCCACCAGGCTACCCGCACCCGCTGTATTGGCTCCGGCTTTAGAACGTATGGCGCAGACCCATGCCAAAGCCAGTCTGGTTGACGCCAGGCATTGGTGTTCCTCCAGCTTGAGCGCTGCTTGCTCCAAAGGCCGCATTGCCGCTGTTCTTCATATAGCCCAGCGAGGCATAGGCCGCAGTGCGCTTGGACAGGTTGTAAGTACCGCGCAGTACCAGCAGCTGACCCTTGTCCGCGTTGTCCTTGTACTTGAGCTGGTTGTACTGGGCGTCCACGCTCCATTGACCAATGGGGTAGGTCATGCCCACAAACCACAGGTCGTTGCGCGGCGATGCGATATAGCCGTCATTCTTGCGGCGCATATAGCCACCACCAATCTTGGCGCCACCAAGCTTCACATAGCCGTTGAGCATGGTGCGCTTGTCGATTTTGTCGCTGCTGGTCAGCCCCGCGAAAGCACCGGGGCCGCCGCGCAGCTCGTCATGCGCCAGCGCTGCCCCCCATGTCGCGGTGTCGTACTTGAGCATGGCCGACCACTCGCGGCAGGTCTTGGAGTCGGTGCTGCTTTCTCCCGCGCAGTTGGTGCCACCGGGACTGGGGCCCGCATTGACGGCATCGCGGCCGAAGCTATAGGTTGCGCCGACCGTCAGGCCCGAGAACGTGCCCTTGTAGGAGATCGCATTGTCGGCACGTGCATTGGGAAAGTAGTTGTCCAGACTGGCCATGCTGTGCAGGCTCGGACCGATCACGTCAGCGTCGAGTACGGACCAGAACAGCATGGTGTATTGACGGCCCAGCCCCAGCGATCCCCAGGGGCCGTTGAGGCTGACGAAGGACTGGCGGCCGAAACCGCGACCGCCCTGATTGAGAGCTCCGCTGTCGGGGCCGATACCCATCTCCAGCGTGAAGGATGCGCTCAATCCGCCTCCCAGATCCTCGCGGCCGCGAAAGCCCAGGCGCGATGGAACGCTGCCCGTCAGATTGGGCATGCGTGTGAGGCTGGACTTGGTTGCGCCCACGTTGTTCATGGTTTCGACGGCCGTGTCCATGATGCCGTAAATCTGTACGGACGATTGTGCATGTGCCAATCCTCCCACCCCCAGAAGCGCAATGGCGCTCGCTACCTTCTTCAGCATGAATGTCTCCAATTTTTAATGTCGTTCAGTATTTTTTGCATGCGTGGCTTGATGTGATTGAGCTGTTGAGTCGTGAGCCTCCTTGCTGGTCGGAGCAAAAACAGTGCTTACTTGTGCAGAGACTGGAGCCATTCCCGGCATTCGGATGCAGCTGTGGCAGGCCACTCGACACAGATCGTCTTGTCCATCTGACGCACTTCTACGCGTATGACCTGGCCGCCGCGGCGTGCATTGCGGGCACCTCCGAAGATGCGGGCCCACCAGCCGGCTTCGCTGTATGTGTCCTGTGTCGAGGCTGTGATGGCGGCTTCCATCTGTCCCTGCGGTACTGCGCTAGAGGAGACGGTCGATGCGGCGACAGGCTTGATCTCAGGGCTCGCGACAGCTTGCTTGGCCAATGAAGGCATGGTGGGCGCTGTCGAGGGGCTGGCGGAGGAATGTGGTGCTGCATCAACGATCAAGCCACCAGCCTCGATGCGAGCAGCCAGATTGCTGCCAAACTCTTCCCAGAGACGGTCGGCCTTGGTTTTCATGACCGACAGGCCGAAGGCGCCCAGGCGGCCCAGCACGTCGACATTGACCTTGATCCGTAGATCAGTGCCACCGTTGGCAGCAGGCGTCAGGAACACTTCGCTGGTCTGCTTGAGCGAACTGGCCACCGAGGCATCCTCGCCGGTGCCTTCCACGCGCATGTATTCCGGAGCCTTCTGCTCGACGATCTTGGTCTTGAGCTTGAACTTGGCGCTGATGAAGGAAATCTTCTGGTGCATCTCCGCCACGTATTCCGTGGGGCTGATGACATCGATGGACTTCATTCCGGGCACGGCGCCGGCCATGATCTGGGGATTGAGGAGCAGATCCCAGACCTGCTGGGGAGGGGCTGAAACGGTCAGGGTTTTTTCAATTTCCATGATGCATCTCCTGTGCTGCATGCAGCACGGATTCGACGATTTGGGTGTAGCCGGTGCAACGGCAGAGATTGCCGGCGAGGCCGTGGCGCACTTCCTCGCAGTTGGGCTGGGGCGTGTTCTTGAGCAGGTCACAGGAGGCCATGATGAAACCCGGCGTGCAGTAGCCGCATTGCAGGCCGCCGCACTGCATGAAGTTCTTCTGCAGGGGGTGCAGCTGCTCGTTGGCGGCCAGCCCTTCGATGGTGGTGATGCTGCGCCCCTGAACCTGCACGGCCAGCATCAGACAGGATTTGATGACTTCACCGTCCAGCAGCACCGAGCAGGCGCCGCAGGTGCCGGTCTCGCAACCCCGCTTGGTGCCGGTCAGGTGCAGGTCGTCCCGCAGGAAATCCGATAGCAGTCGCCGTGATGCGACTTCGGCGCTGTGCGATTCGCCGTTGACCTGGCATTCGATGCGATGCGTGCTCATGCGGCAACTCCTTCATTGATATCAATTCCGAACAACGTGGCCACCGTGCGGCGGGTCACCGTGCGCACCATGGCGCGGCGAAACTCGCTGCTGCCCCGCAGGTCGGAGACCGGCTGGATGTCCTCGGCCACGATGCTTGCGACCTCTGAAGCGAGCTGCGCATTCACGGTCTTGCCGCGCAAGCAGTCTTCGGCACGGCGCAGCCTGGTGGGAATGGGCGTGGATGCCCCAATAGCCAGACGTGCCTGGTGACATATCTGCCCCTCTCTTTGCACGACCAGGGCCACGCTGACCAGGGGACGGTGCTCTGCTGCCGTGCGCAGAAAGCGCGTGTATTCCCCCTGGGTGCCGGGCGCCTGCAGCGGCACCCGGATTTCCAGCAGTAGCTCATCACTCTCCATGGCCGTGGTGTAGTAGTCGACCAGGAACTCTTCCATCGACAGCACGCGTTCTCCGCGTGTGCTGCCCAGAACGACCGAGGCGTCGAGGGCCATCAGACAGCCGGGCGGGTCCGTGGATGGGTCGGCATAACAGAGATTGCCGCCAATCGTGCCCTGGTTGCGCACCTGCGGATTGGCCACCTGGGCGGCCATCCGGGCCAGCACCGGTGCATGCGCCTTCACGAGCTCGGAGCGAGCCACATCGATATGGCGGCTCATGGCCCCGATACGCAGACCTTGGTGCGGATCGAAATCGATGCCATGCAGCCGGGGCAGCCTTGCCACCGAGATCAGGTGCGTGGGCGCAAGCATGCGTTGGCGCATGGCCAGCATCAGCGCCGACCCGCCCGCGATGATGCGTGCATCGTCACCGTACTCGGCCAGCATCTGGCTGGCCTCTGCAACCGAGCGGGGCTCCGCAAAATCAAATTCACGCATGGCTTGCTCCTTGCTGCTGCTTGTCGCGCAATGCAGCCAGCACTTTTTCCGGGGTGATGGGCAGATCGGTGATGCGCACGCCAATCGCGTCATAGACGGCGTTGGCTATGGCTGGCGCGCCGGGCAGGATGGCTGTTTCGCTGGCACCCTTGGCGCCATAGGGGCCGTTGGGATCGTTGGATTCCACAAGGCCGCCGCGCAGCATGGGAACCGCATCGGCGGTGGCCATGTTGTAGTCCGCGAAATTGCCGTTCGCCAGGCGCCCGCCCTCGTAGTGCAACTGCTCATACAGCGTCCAGCCTATGGCCTGAACGGTGGCACCATTGGTCTGGCCGTGAATCGCAGTGGGGTTGAGCGCCTTGCCGCAGTCGTCGGCGACATAGCTGTCGATGACGCTGACCTGGCCAGTCTCGATATCCACTTCGACTTCAACGGCCTGGGCGGCGTAGGAGTAGGCAGCGGCGATATTGCCGTAGAGCTTGTCGTCATGCATGACGGTCTTTGGGTCCCAGGTTCCGGCGACCTGGATACCACCTCCACCATGGCGCCAGATATGCTGGCGCGCCAGCTCGGCCACGGTGCTGCGGCGTTCAGGCTCCGCGCTCACATAGACGGCACCGTCTTTCAGCGTCAGCGCGTCGTGCGGTGCACCCAGGCGCTCGGCAGCCAGGCTCAGCAACTCTTGCCGCGCCTTGCGCGCAGCGATGATGGCCGCGTTGCCGCCCGACATGGTGACGCGTGAAGCCAGAGTACCCACGGCCACTGGTGCGACATCGGTGTCGGGTGCAAGCACATGAATATCGGCCAGAGGCAGGTCCAGTTCATGGGCCACGATCTGGCTGAGCATGGTGCTCGTTCCCTGGCCCATATCGCATTCACCGCTGATGAGGAAAACTCGACCGTCCTCATTGATCTTGATGACCAGCGTCGATCCATCCCAGTTGCCTATGGTGCGATTGCCGCTCACATGCATGGCCGCTGCCATGCCCACGCCGCGGCGCTTGATGCCACTGGCCTTGACGCGTTGGCGTTTGCTTGCCCACCCTATGGCCTCGGTTGCCATGTCTATGCACTCCAGCAGTCCTGTGCTGCCGATATGCCAGCCGTGAATCGAGACA
This sequence comes from Comamonas sp. HJ-2, assembly GCF_053615495.1. NCBI lineage: Bacteria > Pseudomonadati > Pseudomonadota > Betaproteobacteria > Burkholderiales > Comamonadaceae > Comamonas > Comamonas sp. HJ-2. The sequence continues at coordinate 29,690 of NZ_JBSIFD010000028.1, forward strand.
TCACCGGCCTTGAGCGCGTTGATCTTGTGCACCTGCACAGGGTCCAGGCCCAGTTTCTCCGCCATGGTGTGGATATGGCTGTTGAGCGCAAACTGCATCTGGGTTCCGCCAAAGCCCCGGAAGGCACCGCGTGGCGGATTGTTGGTGTAGTACAGCGTTGCTTCAGAACGCACATTGGGATTGCGGTGCATGTTGTCGCTGCGCATGGCACTGACGTGCATCACATCACCGGCAAGGCCTGCATATGCACCGCATTCGGCAATGATGCGAACCTGCTTGGCGACAATGCTTCCGTCCTTGAGCATGCCCAGCTTGAGGGTGATGCGCTCGGGCACGCTGGCGCATGCGGCCTGGAAGTCCTCCAGGCGGTTGTTGACCAGCCGCACCGGACGTCGGGTATGCAGAGCCAGCAGGCCGGCAAGCAACTGGTTGTCGTCCTCCACGATCTTGCCGCCGAAGCCACCTCCGGTCGCGGCCTGAATCACGCGCACGCGGGAAATGGGCAGGCCAAGGGTCATGGCCACCTGCATGCGCACCAGATTCACTGCCTGGGTCGAGGTATAGAGCACAAGCCGGCCATCGGGGTCCAGCGAGGCCACCGTAGCCATGGGCTCCATATAGCCGGGGTATTGAGAATGCGTGGTGTAGGTGGCTTCGTGAGTCAGATCCGCAGCGGCAAAACCTGCCTCCACGTCACCGCGCTCGAACTGGATATGGTGGCCCACATTGTTGCGCCCTGGATGGATGCCGAAGGCTTCCTCGTCCATGGCTTCCTCGGGCGTCAGAATGGCCGGCAGTTCTTCATATTCCACCCGAATCAGATCCAGCGCGTCGCGTGCGACCTCTTCGGAAACAGCGGCCACGGCGGCCACCTCTTCGCCGCAATAACGCACCACGCCTTTGGCCAGGACGGCGCGCTCCTTGTGATGCGCCCCCCAAAGATTGGCGGGCGCATCCTCGCCGGTCAGAACCGCCTTGACGCCAGGCAGCGCGCGCGCCTCGGTGGTGTCTATGCGAGCGATGCGCGCATGCGGGTAAGGGCTGCGCAGAACCTTGCCATGCAGCATGCCGGCAAGCTTGAGATCTCCTGCGTAGATGGCCCGGCCAAGCACTTTTGCCTTGGCCGTCACCTGTGGAGTGTCCATGCCCAGCGTGGATCGAGATGAAAGAGCAGATGTCATATCCGTACCTCGCAGCGGAAGGCCCCGGGTCGCTGCGGACCAGAGGCTTGTGCCACTTCAGTCATATAGAGGTCTGTTGGAATCGCCCAGGACTGGGCCTGAACGATTCATTGGTGTCACTCGGCCACGATGCCGAGTTCCTTGATGGCTTTGCCCATCACCATGTACTCGCGTTGATTGAGATCGCTGAGCACCTTGGGCGACCCGCCCGCAGGCAGGGCGCCGAAGACAGCCAGTTTTTCCACGACTTCGGGCTCACGCAAAATGGCATTGAGGTGCTCGTTGAGCAGATTGATTACCGCTGCCGGAGTCTTTTTCGGCGCGAAGAAGCCGTTCCAGGCGCTGACCACCACATCCTTGTAGCCCAGCTCGGTCAATGTCGGAACGGCAGGTGCCAGCGATGAGCGCTTGGTATCGCCGATGGCCAGCGCCACCAGCTTGCCGGAGTCCAGATACTGGCGCACAGGCCCGAAAGTGACCCAGGCAGTATCGACATGGCCGGCCACGACATCGGTCACCGAGGGGCCGACGCCGCGGTATGGAACATGGGACAACTTGACGCCAGCGGCCTTGTTCAGCCATTCGCCGGCGATGTGCATGGGCGAGCCGGCGCCAGGGCTGGCATAGGAGACGGTAGCGCCACTCTTGGCCCTGGCAATCAGCTCGGGCAGGTTTTTGACACCGAGCTTGGGGCTCGTGACCAGCACCAGGGGCTGGGTGGCGGTGTTGATGATGGCTTCGTAGCCCTTGAGTACGTCGTAGGCTGCAGCGCCCGACAGCTTCATGACCAGGGGGGCGGTGGTGAAGGGGTTGGGAGTGAACAGCAATGTGTAGCCATCGGAGCGTGCACGCCCCACCATGCCGTTGCCTATCGCCCCGCCGGCACCCGGGCGGTTGTCGATCAGCACTGTCTGCTTGAGCCTGTGACTGAGCTTGTCGGCAAAGAGGCGGGCGATTGCATCGGTATCCCCGCCCGGCGGGTAGGACACGATCACCGTGATGGGCTTGCTGGGATAACTCTCTTCGGCAAGCACCGGCTGCGCAAGCAGCGTGCCGCAGGCAAGAGCGGTAAAGCAAAACTGGCGTCTATCAACTGACATGGTCGCCTCTCCTTGGGCCGTGGGTATAAATTTTGTGTGCAATCTTTTTGTTTCATTAATGAAACATTGAATCTGGAGAGAAACAATAAACGGAGTTATACGCTTATAGTTGATCGATCAAATTGCCGTTTTCACTATTGACATCTGAATTTGTTAATTCGGATGGAACAATGGCGCATGAACAAGAAAACATGCGAAACGCCCTGGTCGCAGCTCAATGCGCAAGGCGACGGACTGACGGTGGACGACTTCATCACCACCTTGATGAGCCAGGTGGGAAATGCTCTGCGGCGCACGATTACCGTGCCCTATGCCGAAAAGCACGATCTGACGGTCTCGGAGTGGCGCTTGCTGGCCTTGATTGCCCACTCGAAGCGGTTGGCCTTCTCGGATCTGGTCATTCAGTCCACCTCGGACAAGGCCTTGGTGAGCCGCGCTCTCAAGCGGCTGCAAGCCAAAGGCCTGGTGGATCTGCAGGGTGAAGGCAATACGCCGCGCAAGAAGATTTTTTGTCAGGTCACCGAACAGGGCGAGGCCCTGCATGCACAGGTCATGCCCTTGGCGCGTGCCAGCCAGGCTGCCGCCATTCGGGCATTGCCTGAAGATGAGCGCAATGCCATGTACAACGCGCTGATGCGCTTGCGTGCACATTGCGAGAAAGCAGGCGCTTTGTCCGGCGAGGATGAAGCAGGTCTGGAATAGTTCCTGCGGCCCTGTGTTGGACAACCGCCAGGATGCTGTTGCAACACATATAGACGCACGAATTTCCGCATGCTGCAGGCGGGGTCATCCGCACATTAAATGTGCTTCGCCGGTTGATGCGCCATTTGAGAATGAGGGCCGGGGTCCGCAACTTCCAAAGCAGCGGTCGGAAGTCACAGGCCAATACTTTCTCGCCTGGCTTCCGAGGCCGCTCGTCACCGTCCTCTGACATGTCTCGCAAGTCAGCAGCGCTTGGCGAGATCCGGATCCGCCATGGCAGATGCGCTCCCGCAGACACCTGTCTTCTTGCTCATGGGCAGAGGCAGGCTCATGCAATGGGCCAAGCCAGGCATGGGCGTCTGCCAGCCATGCACCGTGGCTTTTCGCCAGATGCCGACAGCGCCACGATGCCCGCTCAAGACCGCACCATCGACCCCCGAAGGCGCTGCGCAGGGCAACACTGCCGGGGTGTACCGCCGTTCAGGTAGAGCAGGCAACCGGCTCGGCCGTCAAAGCAACTTGCCACGCGTCATAGCCATAGACCCAGTCGGCATTGCCTCCGGCACGCAGCCAGTTATTGCCTCGCGAGCCTATCTGGATCTGGCTGGTGCGCTGCTTGCGCATGGCCTCGTAGTTCTGCAAGGCTTGCGCAACGCCTTCGGCATCCTGCACTGCATCAAGGTTGCGGGCCAGCACCACGGCATCCTCGATCGCCATGCCGGCGCCCTGGGCCATGAACGGCATCATGGGATGGCTGGCATCTCCGAGCAGCGACACTCGCCCCTGCGACCAGTGCGGCAGCGGGTCGCGCTCATACAAAGCCGTCTTGAGCACGCTGTCACACGCATCCAGCAAGGCTCGTGCATGTGGATGAAAGCTGGCATAAAAGCCGCGCAGTTCGGCCACGCTGCCCTCGGTGGTCCAGGATTCCTCATGCCAGGAGGCCTGCGCCGTGGTGGCGAAGATGAAGGTGTCGCGGCCCTGGTTGAGCGGAAAGGTCACGATCTGGCTGTCCGGAGTCGGTCCCCACCATTTGGTGAAGGCCCCGATATCGGGAATATGACGCACGCGCTCGGTGGGCACCACGGTGCGAAACGCCACCACACCGGTAAAGCGTGGGCTCTCTGCGCCAAACAGGGATGTGCGCACCACCGAATGAATCCCGTCCGAGCCTATCAGCGCATCCAGTCCATCGACTCGCGCGCCGTCGGAAAATTCCACGGCAACACCGTCATCGGTTTGCACAATCCGGTTGACGCGTTTGGCGAACTTCACCTGCTCATGGGGAAAGGCATCGGCCAGCGCAGCCAGCAGGTCGGCGCGATGGATGGTGAGCTGCGGCGCACCGTATTGACGCTCGGCCTCATTGCCCATGGTCAGGCGCGATGTTTCCTCGCCGTTGTCCCAGTTGCGGCTGATACGGTGCGTTGGGCGGGCTGCCGAAGCCCGTACGGCAGCTGCAATGCCATCGCCCAGTCCGTCTAGCGCGCGTACAGCATTGGGCGTCAGATTGATGTCGGCGCCCACGCGCAGGTATTGCCGGCTCTGCTCGAACACCGTCACCTCGTGTCCGCTGCGGTGCAGCGCGTTGGCGGCGGCCAGGCCACCAATGCCGCCGCCCACAATGCCTATTTTCAATCGTGTCTTGGACATGTTTGCTCCTTGATATGGGTATGGTTTGCTCGTTCCGGGCTGCGCAGGCAGCCCGCATACGGTGCCAGCCAGTGTCGACAAGGCCGCCTGTCACGTGAAGCGCAAAGCATCCATAAAATGACACAAATCGTCCGGAATCCTCCATGAAGCAAAGCAGCGACCATTTAAGCGACGTGTTGGCCATCTGCCGAGCCGAGCGCGCGGTGACGGCCAGCTTTGCATTGGGTGAGCCTTGGGCGCTGGCGTCCGAGGGAGTGCCGGGGACCATGATCCGCATCGCCCAGGGGCAGCCGTACTGGCTGCAAGTACAAGGCCAGGCACCGTTGCAGGTCTTGCCTGGCGATCTGGTGGTGTTGCCGCTGGGCAGTCCGCACGTAATTGCGTCGGACCTCGCCCTGGCACCGGTTCCGTTCGCACGCATGATCGAATGCTTTGCCCAGGGTCCGAAGGACGAGAATCCTCTGACGTTCGAGCATGGCGGAGGCGGGGCCCAGACTCGCATCGATTCGGTGCTGCTCTGGATATCGGCCTACTGCCGGCACTCCATATTGACTCTGCTGCCGCCGCTGCTGCACATACCTGCAGCGCAGGCCGTTCCGCCGGCCATGCTGGGCAATATGCTGCAGACTCTGATAGAGGACTCGCTGGCGCGACGCGCCGGCTGGCGTTTGGCCGCTGCGCGCCTGGGTGAGTTGGTCCTGATCCACGTGCTCAGCAACCATTTCGCCGCACAGCAGCAGCGCGGTCAAGGCTGGGTGCGCGGCCTGGCCGATGTGCAGATTGCCCGGGCCATGGCTGCCATCCACGGCCGCCCCAGCCACGGCTGGACCTTGCAGGCCCTGGCCAGGGAGGCTGCCATGTCGCGCTCGCTCTTTGCCGAAAAATTCAAGGCGCTGGTTGGAGAATCGCCCATGGCCTATCTGCAGCAGCAGCGTATGGCTCATGCAGCCCAGCAACTGGAATCGGGTTTGCCGCTGGCCCAGATCGCCGAGGATTGCGGCTACGAGTCAGAGCGTGTTTTTGCCCGCGCCTTCAAGCGCTGGTGCGGTCTGCCACCGCGCGCCTATCAGCGCAGCACCAAGGCGCTCAGAAACGAATTTGCTGCGCTGAAATGAGGTTCTCCAGCCGCTTGCGTGCGGCACTTCAATCAAGCGCAGCCTGCCTCGCCAGCCGACCTCACAAACTGAAGAGAGGGTGTCTTTGACGCCTTCGCCTCGGATTTCATGGTGGCGGCTGGACATTGTTCGCATTGCCTGCCCGTTCAGTAACGATAGGTGGCAGTCAGCAGAAAGTTGCGGCGTTCGCCGTAGAAGCAGTCGCCGCGCGACAGGCATTGGGTGATCACCACCTTGTCGCCGATATTGTTGGCATGCAGGGCAAGGCGCCAGTCGCCGGCGTCATAGGCCACCATCGCGTCTGCCAGCAGGGACGAGGGCGTGTCGATGGCAGAGGTGCCGCTCCACTGTGGTCCGATATAGCGCAGACCGGCGCCGAGACTCCAGCCTCCGCGGCCCTGAGCGGCAAATCGATGCATCAGCCAACTGGAGGCCATATGGCGCGATACCGAGGCCACGCGCTGCCCCTGGTCGCCAGCGTTGCTGCGGCTGATTTTTGCGTCGGTATAGGCATAGGCCAGCGTCCAGTCCCAGTTTCTGGCCAGGCTTGCGATCAGCTCGGCTTCAAAGCCCTGGGTTTTGACCTCGCCCAGTTGCAGGCTGTTGAGCGGGTTGCCCGGATCATTGGTCTTGCGATTCTGTTCGCGCAGGCCGTAAACCGCGGCATAGCCAGAAATGCCTTTGCCCTCGGGAATCCATTTCACGCCGGCTTCCAACTGCTTGCCGCGCTGGGGCTTGAACGGCGTGCCGTAGAAGTCCACGCCGCCCAGTGGCTGGAAGGACTCCGTGTAGCTGACATACGGAGCCCAGCCGCCACCGGCCTGATAGGTCACACCCAGGCGCTTGGTGGTGGCAGAGTCGTCGGCAGCCGCTGCCGGGCGACCTTCGGTCTCGGTTTTGGCCTTGTCGTGACGCAAGCCTACTGTCGCGGTCCAGGGGCCCCAACGCAACTGGTCCTGCAGATAGAAACCGAGCTGGCGCTGTGACACGTTGGGCGCACGTAGCAGCCGGGAGGCCGAGGGCGGCGTGAACGTGCCATACACGGGGTTGTAGACATCCAGTGCCGTGCCTGGCCCGCGCCAGCTGGATTGGTTGCTGGTGTTGCGCTGCCAGTCCATGCCTGCAAGCAGCTGGTGCTGAACCTCACCGGTTTGCAGCAGCCCTTCGAGCTGTGTGTCGACCAGCAGCATGCGTCCGCCATTGATCTGCCATACGGCATCGCGCTGTACGGTGCGGCCGTTGGCGTCAAACACCGGACGTGCCGGACGGCCCGTGGCTGCGTTGGCTGCAAAGCTGGTGTAGAGCGTGCGGTAGTCCACCTCGCTGATGGTGCGGCGCAGGTTCTGACGCAGTGTCCATTGAGGGCTCAGACGATGGCTGAACAGATAGCCAAAGGACTTGTTTTCGGAGTCGTACTTGTCCCAGCCTGGTTCGCTGATAAAGGTGTTTGTCGGAATCTGTCCGTAGGGGCTGGGCAGGCGCGTGCCCTGCCAGGGAAAGAACTGGGTGATGGAGCCGCTCTTGTCCTTTTGGTACAAGGCTTGCAGCGTCAGCGAAGTATCGGTACTGGGACGATAGGTCAGCGAAGGCGCAATCACCACGCGGTCGTCCTTGACATGATCGACCTGGGTGTTGCTGTCGCGGCCCACGGCCACCAGGCGGTAGAGCCACTTTCCTTCGTCGTCCATGGCGCCTGTCATGTCGCTGGCAATCTGCTTGCGGCCGTGGCTGCCCAGCTGTATCTGCACCTCACGCATGCGCTCGGCCTGGGGGCGTTTGCTGGTCAGGTTGAGCACACCGCCCACGCTGCCCTGGCCATAAAGCACGGAGGAGGGGCCGCGCAGGAATTCCACGCGCTCCAGCGTGTAGGGCTCGACCTTGATGTTGTTGTAGGTGCCGTAAGTGCGCAGCAACCCGTCCTGGTACTGGCTGACATCACCGCCGCGGGCCTTGAAAGAGTCCACGCGGTTGTCGAAATAGCTGGAGTTGATGCCCGCCGTGTAGCGTGTGGTTTCGCGCAGTGTGGTCACGCCCTGGGCTTCGAACTGGTCGCGCGTGACTACGCTGATGGATTGCGGCGTTTCGATCAGGGGCGTATCTGTCTTGGTGGCCGAGATCGCACGCCGGGCGACAAAGCCGCTGACCGGACCTGTGGCTGTTTCGCCGGCCAGGCTGTCTTGCACGGTAACGGGGGCCAGCATGACTTCGGCACTGCCGTCTGCGCTGTGTGCGGGAAGCGAGGTCTGTGCCTGAGTGCCAAGGCTCAGGCAGGCCAGGGCGCTGAGCAAGGCCAGCGATGGTCGGCTGGGTATGCCGGGGAATGGGTGGTTCATGGTGCTGCTGTCAAATAGATGGTCACGGACAATGACCACCAGGGGTGGTCGGAGCGGTTGCCGGAGTGAATGGGGGGCTGCGTCAGGGCCTGATGGCAGACGGCAGGGCGGGGGATGGCATGCCGTCCTTGACGCTGAAGCTCAACGTGGTCACATAGCTGGCCTCGCCATAGCGCTTGCCTTGTGCTTCGCCGCCTTGCTTGTCGCTGTGATGTACTTCGGCCACGTACAGGCCCTTCCAGGGCAGGGCAAAGTTGACCCGGCCCTGCTCGTCGCTTTGTGCCTCGCGCGACCAGCCCGAGGGGGCGACGATTTGCACCTTGGCCTTGGGCAGGGCCTGACCGTTGAAGCTCACCATGAATTGGCCCGGCTGGCCCGTGGGCACCAAATCCAGGGCCTGGGCATTGACGGCCACGGCCTGTGTCGACGTTGCTACCCAGCGGGCCGCAGGTACCCACAGCAAAGCTGGCTCATTGCGCTTGCTGCGGTCAATCAAGGGATAGGAGGCGCTGGCAAAAAGGGTTTGGGCCTGGCTTGCCGCGTTGTAGCTGAAACCCGTGGCATTTCGCCGGCCGCTCAGTTGCTGCGTGCCGCCGGCTGTTTGCTGGGCCAGCGTGGGCGTGGCCAGAAATTTGTCCAGCGCCCCGGGCGAAGTCTCACGCAGGTTGTCATTGAACTCACCAAAAAACAACTGGGCCTGGCCGCCATCGTTCTCCAGCCAGACTTGATGAGCATGGGCTGTGCCCAGACTGGCAAGCAGCAGAGTGGCGAGAGCAATGGGATGATAAAAATTGCGCATGAAAATCTCCTTGGATGCTGGATAGGTGAATGAATTGCTCTGCACGAGTGAAGGTCTTCTGCCCGATATCCAGACTCAAGCACCGGTCTGGATTCCAAGAAAAGAGAGCCTGTTGATCTTTTGTATGGCCCTGTGCTCTTTCCTTGCACCTCTTGTTCAATCGATTGGCCACGGCCAGCCATGCAAGGGCCGAGGCGGCTGCTGCATCGCGATGCGCATGCAATGTCCTTGCCCGGTCATGATCGGGATTCCTGTTGCATCAATAGCTGCCTGGGTTCTCAGTCATTGATGCTCAGCGACTCGCTGATTCGTAGCCCCTGCGGGTTCCGAGTGCAGTCCGTCAAGGACCGAGGCGGTCGAAGGTAAAAACCAGTATTCCCAGCGCCAGTGCCATCAAGCCAAACAGAGGCAGGCGCTGCGCTTGCCAGGTCGCCATGCTGGTGGCGGCCAGAGCCGCCAGGCACAGAGCGGCCGTCCACACGGTGGCCGACATGGCAGTGGTGGCTGCGCCCGGAAAGCCCAGAGCAATGCCCAGTGACAAGGCCAGCAGGAGCCAGCCGGCTTGGAACAGGCGCTGGCGGCGCAGTACTGCGGCGGGAGCTTCACTATCGATATTCGGCCAAGCGTCTTCATGGTGTCGGTCCATGGCCAGGGCAAGAGCCGTCCAGGCGGCAAAGCACAACAGAAAGTCGAGCAGCATTGCTATGCCTCCTGCGCAGTGTTGTCGCCAGGGATCCCTTGGGAGCCGGGCTTGCGTCCCGGGGCTGTCGCAGCCTTGGCGGGGAGCGCATGTCTGGCTGCAGGCTGGGATTTGCGTTGCAGCAGATGTCGGGTGAGGGCGGCAAGCATCAGCCCCATGGCCGCAAAACTCAGGTCCATGCCGGCCCAGCTCCAGTCCATGGCTGGCAGGCTGATGCCCAGATGCGTTGAAGTGGTCAAGGCATTGACCAAAGGCAATAGCAGGTATGCGGTGGCGGCCATGCCCAGCACCAGTGCCCATCCTTGGCGTGTGGGCCGGATCAGGCCCAGCAGCAAGGCCAGCGCCCAGGTGCCGAAGAAGCAGGACAGTTCGGCATCGGGGCGGCCTGGCATCTCCAATGGCAGCAGCCGGTTGGCCAGCAGATAGGCCGCGATCGCCAGCGGCAGACCGCCCATGAGGCCGATATTGAAACTTGCCACCAGCCGTTCGCCAAAGGGCAGGGGGGCGGCAGGTGTCTTGCGCAGGGCCTGGGCGCGGCGCTTGACCGACCACAGTATCAGGCCCGAGGCAATCATCATCGAGCCCATGACGCCAAAGCCAAACAGCACCCAGCGCATCCCGATGTCGGCGAAACGCCCCAGATGCAGGCCGTAGAGCACGCCATAGGTTTTGATGGCCGGGCTTTGCGGATCGACCTGGGTTTGCAGCTGGCCGGTGCGGCCATCGAAACGCAGCCGCGCTGGTCCGTATTGCAGCCTGTCGCCGTCGTGGCGGGTGATCTCCACCAGCGGGCCCTGGCTGTCGCTGCGCACGGTGATGCTGCCGACACGACCGCCCCGCCATAGCTGACTGGCCTGGCTCAGCATGGGGCCCAGATCCAGCATGGGCAGGGGTTCGGCCTGTGCGTTGCTGCCACGCCTGGCGCTGCGCGCACCGGGAACATCGCCCTGCAACTCGGAGAAATAGCTTTGCGAATCCGTTCCTTTTGCGCCAGGGTAGGCGGCGGCTATGCCGGCCGGCATATACATGGCGTGAAAGATCATCAGACCGCTGAACGTAATCATCAGATAGAACGGCAGCACCAGTACCCCCGAGACGTTGTGTGCGTCCAGCCAGGCGCGCTGTCCGCCCTTGCGCGGGCGAAAGGTGAAGAAGTCCTTGAAGATGCGGCGATGCGTGACCACGCCGGTCAGCAAGGCAATGAACATCATCAGCGTCGCCGCGCCCACCACCCAGCGGCCCTGGATCGTCCAGCGGCCCTTGTGAGCGGTGCGAAGCTCGAAATGGAAGCGGTAGAAAAATTCTCCGCCAGCGGTCTCTCGGGCCTGCAGTGCGGCCCCGGTTTGCGGGTGCAGCAGCAAAGTCTCGAAGCGGCTGTTGGGCTTGTCGCGCCACAGCATATTGACGGCCGGCGTGCGTTCATCGGGCAGACGCATGATGAAGTTGCTGACACCCGGCGCGTGCTCGTGCAGCGCCGCCTGGGCGCGTTGCGCAACGTCGCTGTCGGACGGTGGCAGGCCATGCAGCTCGGGTCGCATCCACAGATTGAATTCGTTCTTGAAGAAGCTCAGCGTGCCGGTGACGAAAATCGCAAACAGAAGCCAGCCCAGAATCAGTCCCGACCAGGTATGCAGCCAGGACATGGCCTGGCGAAAACCCTCCTGCTCGGGCTGGCGCGTGGTTTTGGCGCTTGTCTTGGCTTGAGGGGCGGTCATGCTTCCGCCCCCAACCACAATGGCCCATACAGCGCTGCGCTTAGGGCTAGGGCAGGAAGGAGTACACCGGCCCAGGCAAGCCAAGCCGTGCGTGCATAGAAGGTCCAGGCAATAGCCATGGCGTAGATGACCCAGGACAGCAAAGTAGCGGTCATCACCGCCTCCACGCGGCCCATCAGGGAACTCAGCAGAAGACTCAGGGTCGCCGTACTGACTGCGGCCAGCGCATAGCCTCCAAGGACGGCAGCCAAACTGCGCGAGGCAACCGCAAGGCGGTAGTGAATAAGGGGCGATGTGGCTTTCATACCGCCTCCTGATGCGCTGGAGCTGGGCGGCAAGGATTGCCGCAGACAGGAGCTGCAACGACAAAGCGCGGGTGAATCACCCTTGGCGAGGAAAAGCAGGTATACGGAGAGCTCAGCATGACAGACAACCAAACGATGCAGTCGGTTCGCTGGCTGGCTTGTGTCAAGAAATCATGCTGGCATGCGAAGAAATGTAAAGCCGATTATAGATGTAATTGAGAATGATTGTTATTTATTTGTTATTCGGCTTACAGAGCCTAAAAAGCGACATCTGAAGTTCTTCCCATCATTGGGCCATTGCCTGCCTGGCGGACGCCTGAAGGCCCTTCCTGGAGCGGTGGGCGACTCATCGCCGGGGCAGACCGGTATTCCCCTGAGCCCTACCTGGTGCGCAAGCTAGTTCTTCTTCTCTTCTGCACACGCTCTATTGCGACCACCACGGATGGCAGCTGAACTGGCTGAAGCGGCGAGTGCATTGTGTGCAGGATGCTTAGGATCTGGCACAGGACACCTTCATGCGTCTTCTCAGTCAGTACTCGCAGGAATTGCAGGAGCGTGCTTTTTTGCCGCTGTGTTGGCGGGCGGAATGGGCAGCCGCGATGCACAGGCCCTGCATGGGCTCTCTGGCCGTTCTGGTCTCTTTGCTGTTGTGGTTCACCTCGACTCAGGTGAGCGACGATGTCGGGCCTGCTCTACGGGCTGATGCTCCTGCCGCAGGTCCTGCTTCACCGGGATCCCGCGGCTGCCGCCGTGCTGCTGCTTGTCATGGGCTGGCTCCATGGAACGTCTGCGACGGTATCGATTACCAACAATTGTCGGCATTGGCCTGCAGACTTCGGAGTTGCAACGCACAATGCCAGCCTGTGTTTTTTAATCGTCGTGATCATGTCCGATTCTTCTGCGGCTTTGCCAGCCAGTCTGACACCATCCATGCGCGATGTGCTGCGTCGCATGGAGCGGGCCGCGCGCGCTCCCATGCACGAGCTCGGTGCGGAAGCTGCCAAGGCGGCTTATGAAGCTGGCGCCGGCGTGCTTGAGATCCCCAAGCAGGCCTTGCCCCGTGTGGAGGACCTGCAGATTCCCTCACGCGACGGAGCGAATCTGCCGGCCCGCCTCTATGCTCCTGTGACCCGCGATGAAGCCCCCGCTGCGGGCTTGCCTGCGCTGCTGTATCTGCATGGTGGCGGCTTTACGGTAGGCAGCGTGGCCACGCATGACCAGCTTTGCCGCCAGCTCGCACACCTGGCGGGTTGCATGGTTGTGTCGCTGGACTACCGCCTGGCGCCGCAGTTCCAGTTCCCCGTTGCACATAACGATGCCTGGGATGCGCTGCAGTGGCTGACGACCCATGCGGCGAGCCTAGGGGCGGATGGCAGCCGCATGGCTGTCGGTGGCGACAGCGCCGGCGGTACGCTGGCGGCAGCCTGTGCCATTGAAGCGCGCAACGCCGGCCTCAAGCTGGCCTTGCAACTGCTGATCTACCCGGGCACCACGGCGCACCAGGATACCGACTCTCATCGCCGCTTTGCCCATGGACTGGTTCTTGAAGAAGCTTCCATCACCTGGTTTTTTGCGCAATATATCGCCAGACGCCAGGATCGCGAGGATTGGCGCTTCGCTCCTTTGCTGGCTCCCGATGTCGACGATGTCGCACCCGCCTGGATCGGCCTGGCCGAGTGCGATCCCCTTGTGGATGAGGGCGTGGAATATGCTGACAAGTTGCGCATGGCAGGCGTGCCTGTGGATCTGGAAATCTACAAGGGCGTGACCCATGAGTTCGTCAAGATGGGGCGCGTGATTGCCGAGGCGCGTCAGGCGCACCGGGACATGGCGCAGGCCTTGTGCGGCGCGTTTGGATTGAATTGAAACCAGAGTGAGAACCATGAATCGACAGGACTTTCGCAGCTTTACCCGTATCGAGGTGCGCTGGGCCGAAGTGGACGCGCAGAAGATCGTCTTCAATGCCCACTATCTGATGTATGCCGATGTGGCCATCACCAACTACTGGCGCCAGCTGGCCATTCCTTACGAGGCAGGCTTTGCATCGCTGGGCGGCGAGCTGTTTGTGAAAAAGGCCAGCACGGTCTATCACGGATCGGCCACTTTGGGCGATGTGCTGGATGTCGGCATCCGCTGCGTCAAACAAGGCAATACCTCGCTGCAGTTCGAGGCAGGCATCTTCCGGGGCATGGAGCTGCTCAACACCGTGGAGCTGGTCTATGTGTTTGCCGACGCGGCGACGCAGACCCCCAGGCCCGTACCCCAGGCCATGCGGGATCTGCTCACGGCCTATGAAGCAGGGCAGGAGGTCGTCACGCTGCGCTCGGGCAGCTGGAATGATCTGGGGCGCGATGCCGAGCGCCTGCGCCTGGCCGTGTTTGTGCGCGAGCAGGGCGTGCCGCGCGAGATCGAGATCGACGAGCTCGACCCTGTGGCGCGTCATGTGGTCTTGTTCAACGGCTTGAACCAGCCCGTGGCCACGGGCCGGCTGGTCAGCGATGCGCCGGGCGTGGGGCGTATCGGCCGCATGGCCGTGGATCGCAGCGTGCGCGGCGGCCGCTGGGGGCGCATGGTGCTCGAGAGCCTGATGGATGCGGCGCGCGATCGCGGCGACAAGGAAATCGTGCTGCACGCGCAGCGCCATGCCGAAGCCTTCTATCTGCGCGCCGGCTTTACGCCGGTAGGCGAGCCTTATGAGGAGGCAGGCATTCCCCACATCACGATGTGCAGAGTGCTTTGATACATCTTTTTTGATAGCTTGAAGCGCTTTGTCTGAAGGCGTTCAGGCTCGATTTTATGCTTGATGTGAAGGAGCGCCCATGGCAAGAATCATGACCGTCCTCAGCCTGATCGGGGTGGCGGTGGCCGCCTATGTGGCTTATCGCTACGGGGTCTTCTGAGTCCGTTCGGCCGAGGTCCTGGACAGAGGTGGGCGGGCGGCTGAAGGTGGGGGCCACCCGCTGGCGAGAGCGCTCTGCGGCGGCCTGCTTCGCAGGCCTTGCCGCACGCAGGCTCGAGCCCAGCCCTTTCTCCGCTGCGTGCCGGCGGCATTGCTGCAGCTGATCCTTCAGCGCGGTGATGGCCCTATGAGCGCAGGCTTCGTCCAGATGGCCGCCAGGCGCACCGGCTACGCCAATGGCACTAATGGCATCAATGGCTTCATTGCCGATCTTCAGGGGCACGCCGCCGCCCAGCACCAGGAAGCCGGGGATATTCGCCATGCCGGCTGCATCGGGATTGGACTGAATGGCTTTGGCGAGGCCGCTGGTGGGGTTGCGCGACGAAGCAGAGGTGAAGGTCTTGGCGTGCGAGGCTTCAGCGGTGTGAGGGTCGGCACCATCGGCACGCACCATGGCCAGCAGCACGCCAAAGCGGTCCACCACCGAGGCGCTGACGTTGTAGCCGTCGGCGCTGCAGGGCACCACGGTCTGCCGGGCCAACTGCACGGCGCTGGTGCTGGCAATGTTACGGGTGGAGGCGGTCGCTGGAGCTGCGCTGCGGGCTCCAGCAAAGTCTGGCCGTTGAGGCGTCGCAGACCACTGCCATCCGGCAGGACGTTGTCGTCCAGCAAGTGAGAGGAATCAATGCGAACGCAGAGCCAGCTTTCGGGGTCTGCTATCTTTTTGAGGAAAAGATAATGACCCGGGTGCAAGTAAAGTTTAGCGGTGGCCGGGCCCGCACTGCCAGGCCTGCGGCAGTGCGGGTTCGAGACGTTCAGATATCCGCCAGCAGCTCGTAGGGCAGGGGCTGGGTCTGCAGTGCGATTCCCTTGCCCGCATCGGCGCTCTGGCCTTCGGCCAGCGCTGCATGGGCAAACAGATCGTCGCGGGTGGAAGAGGCAATCTGCATCGAGACGATGGCATCCCAGCCGCCTTGCACAGCTGCTGCTGCCTGCACCACGGTGCCGGTTGCCTGCTCGAGGTCTTCGGCGCTGAAGACTTCCTGGCCGACGCTCAGAGCCTGCTCGGCATGAACCAGATAGGCGCGGCGCTTGAGCGTGCCGCGGAACTGGCTGCGAGCCACCACTTCCTGGCCGGGGTAGCAGCCCTTCTTGAAGTTGACGCCGCCCAGGGATTCGTAGTTCAGCATCTGGGGCACGAAGGCATCGACCACGGGAGCCGATAGCGTGGCCACGCCGCTCTGGACTTCGGACCATTGCCAGAGGTCTTCGCTCAGCAACTGCCCTTCGGGGGCCTGGCCCGTAGGGCCTACCCAAAGCGCACGCTGGTTGCCTGCAGCGGGGTAGAGCGCGATCACATGGGCATCGCCTTGCTGCTGGAGCGCCCAGGCAGCAGCATTCTTGCCGGCAAGCTGCTCGGCGGCCTGGCCGGCCAGGCCGTAGAGAGCAAAGTCGGCTGTTGCATCGCTGAGCTTGCACTGGGCGCGCAGCACAAACATGGACAGGCGCTTGAGCGTGGGGGCCAGCAGGCTGCGGTCACAGATCAGCACGATTTCGTCGGCGCTGAGCCTGAAGCCGATGAAGCTGGCCAGCATGCGGCCCTTGGCCGTGCAAAAAGCCGCAAGGCGGGCCTGATCGAACTTGAGCAGCGCGAAATCGTTGCTCAACTGGCCGTGGAGAAAGCTGGCTGCGTCGGCGCCAACGGCGCGGATGACACCAAGGTGGGAAATGGGGGTAATGCCGTTCAGGGGCAGCGTCTTGGGCTGGGTCATGGCTGAATTATGATCGTCGCTCTGTGTACTGATGGATCTAGCTTGTGCGTGCCCTTATTCGAGCACTGATATTTTTGCTGCTTCTGGCTGCCCTGGCGGCGGGAGGCGCCTGGTGGTGGCTGAACCAGCCGCTGCAGTTGTCCGAGCCCAGTCTGGAGCTGGAGATAGAGCCCGGCACCACGCCGCGTGGCGTGGCGCAGAACGTGGTCAAGGCCGGGGTGCAAACCGATGCGCGCCTGCTCTATGCGTGGTTTCGCCTCTCGGGCAAGGACCGCGCCATCAAGGCCGGCAACTACGAACTGAGCACGGGTCTCACGCCCTATGTGCTGCTGCAAAAGCTGGCGCGCGGCGAGGAAAGCCTGCGTGCGCTGACTCTTGTCGAAGGCTGGAACTGGCGCCAGGTGCGTGCGGCGCTGGCGCGTGAGGAATTCCTCAAGCAGGACAGCGCAGGGCTCAGCGACGAGGCCGTGATGACGGCACTGGAGCGCGCGGGCGTGCCGCCCGAAGGCCGCTTCTTCCCCGATACCTATACCTACGCCAAGGGCAGCTCGGACATGGCTGTGCTGCGCCGTGCGCTGCATGCCATGGATCGTCGTCTGGCCGATGCCTGGGCCATGCGGGCGGCCAATACCCCGCTCAAATCCGCCGATGAGGCCCTGATCCTGGCCAGCATCGTGGAAAAGGAAACCGGCCGCGCCGCAGACCGCGCGCAGATTGCCGGCGTTTTCTCCAACCGCCTGCGCATAGGCATGCGTCTGCAGACCGATCCTTCGGTCATCTATGGCGTGGGGGCCAGCTTTGACGGCAATCTGCGCAAGCGTGATCTGCTGGAGGACACGCCCTGGAACACCTATACCCGTGCGGGTCTGCCCGTCACGCCGATCGCCATGCCCGGCAAGGCTGCGCTGATGGCGGCCGTGCAGCCCGATCAGACGAAGGCCCTGTATTTCGTGGCCAAGGGTGATGGCACCAGCCATTTCAGCGCCTCGCTGGACGAGCACAATAGGGCCGTCAACCGCTACCAACGCGGTCAATAAGCAATCCTTGAGGGCGGCAGGCCGTGGTCTGAGCCCTGTGTCGAATCAAACAACTGGTGCCGCCATGCGCCGCACTAGAGGAAATATCAGTGAGTACAGCTTTATCCAAGGGTCTGTTCATCAGTTTTGAGGGCATCGATGGCGCGGGCAAGTCCTCGCATATCGAGGCACTGGCCCAGGCTTTTCGCGATCAGGGCCGGGTGGTCACGCTCACGCGCGAGCCCGGAGGCACGCCATTGGCCGAAAAGCTGCGCGCCCTGATGCTGCATGACGCCATGGACCCGCTGACCGAGGCGCTGATCGCCTTCGCGGCCCGGCGCGACCATCTGGTGCAGGTCATAGAGCCGGCGCTGGCGCGTGGCGAGGTGGTCATCAGCGACCGCTTCACCGATGCCACTTTCGCCTACCAGGGCGCGGGCCGCGGCTTCAGCTGGGAGCAACTGTCGGCTCTGGAGCGCATGGCTCAGACCGGTACCGCGCTGCAGGCAGGGCCGTCCCTGGACTTCATGCGCGAGCCCGACATGACGCTGTGGTTTGACCTGCCCGCCGAAGTGGCGGCCGAGCGCCTGGCCACGGCCCGTGTTCCCGACCGCTTTGAAGCCCAGCCCGGCGAGTTCTTTGCCCGCGTGGCCCAAGGCTATGCGGAGCGAGCCCGGACGGCGCCTCAGCGCTTTGTGCGTATCGACGCCCATGCCAGCCGCCACGCCGTGTGGCAGCAGATCACCCAGGCCGTGGTGCGCAAGGGCTGGCTGGCCATCATGGTGGGCAGCAAGCCATGAGTGCCGGCGACGTTGAAGCGCCCTGGATCGCCGCGCAGCGTGGCCGCCTGCTGGCCCAGCGTGGTCATGCCTGGCTGCTGCAAGGGCCTTCGGGTCTGGGCCAGTACGCACTGGGCCTGTCGCTGGTGCGCGCCTGGCTTTGCGAGCAGCCGTCTGCGCAAGGCGCTTGCGGCCACTGCGCCAGCTGCCATGCCATTGAGGTGCGTGCCCATGCCGATCTGTGCGTGCTCATGCCCGAGGTGCAGATGATGGAGCTGGGCTGGCCGCTGCCGGAAAAGGCCCAGGCCGACATCGACGACAAAAAGCGCAAGCCCAGCAAGGAAATCCGCGTGGAAGCCATGCGCGATGCCGTGGAGTTCTGCCAGCGCACCAGCGCGCGCGGACGCGGCAAGGCCGTGCTGGTCTACCCGGCCGAGCAAATGAATGCGATTACCGCCAACGCCTTGCTCAAGACGCTGGAGGAGCCGCCCGGAGACACCCGCTTCGTGCTGGCCAGCGAGGCAGCGCACCAGCTGCTGCCCACCATTCGCAGCCGCTGCCTGACGCACACCATGACCTGGCCCGCAGCGGCCGAGGCCGCACAGTGGCTGCAGGCGCAAGGTTTGAACGAGCCGGATGCCGCAGCGGCCTTGCAGGCCGCCGGCGGTCGACCCGGCGATGCGCTGCGCATGGCGGCGGACGCAGGCAAGGCCGCAGCCTGGGCGCAACTGCCAAGACAGCTGGCCAAGGGAGATGTGGCTGCGCTGGCGGCTTTTGCTCCCGTGGATGCCGTGCAGGCGCTGCAGAAAATCTGCCACGACCTGATGGCTCTGGCCGGCGGCGGCGAGCCCCGGTATTTCTCACCTGCCGATCTGCCGGGCAAGCCGCTGCCCATGGCGCTGCTGGCCGAATGGTCGCGCGAGCTGGTGCAGGCGGCGCGCACGGCCGATCACCCCTTCAATGCCGGGTTGATGATGGAGGCCCTGGCTTCCAGGGCGCGGGCGGTGCTGATCTCGGGCAAAGCCGCCAGAGCCGTGCGCTAGGTCATGAGGCAAGGGTTTGGTCAAAATTTTTCCGGGTGTTAACCTCGCGAGTACAGCCGCCCGGCTGCCACAAGAATTCTGCTATCCACTATGAACGCAACTACCACCCCTCGTCCCAGCGTGATGCAGCTGGCGATCAAGGAGAAGGCGGCGCTGTATGCCGCCTATATTCCGTTGTTCGCCGAAGGGGGGATTTTTGTGCCCACGCAGCGTGACTACCGATTGGGCGATGATGTCTATGTGCTGCTGACCCTGCCCGACGATCCGCAGCGCTACCCGGTCGCGGGCCGTGTGGCCTGGGTGACGCCCGAGCGTGCTTCCGGCAATCGCACCCAGGGCGTGGGCATCCAGTTTCCCAAGGATGCCAAGTCCGCCGAGCTCAAGGCCAAGATCGAGCAGATTCTGGGCACGGCCCTGAGCTCCGAGAAGCCGACCCAGACAATCTGATTTTTAACA
The DNA here is from genome assembly GCF_053615495.1 of Comamonas sp. HJ-2. NCBI lineage: Bacteria > Pseudomonadati > Pseudomonadota > Betaproteobacteria > Burkholderiales > Comamonadaceae > Comamonas > Comamonas sp. HJ-2. The sequence goes on from NZ_JBSIFD010000028.1 coordinate 49,258, forward strand.
CTGGCGCGCTCCCACATCAGAGACGCCGAGCAAGAGCCGTCTCGCAGCGATGGCGTCGACTCCTGGGGGAAGCGGCGCAGCCGCTCAGGGGAGGTCCAATTTCTATGTTTACCGATTCCCACTGCCACCTGAATTTCCCCGAGCTGAGCGCCAATATTGCGCAGATCCGCGAAGCCATGGCTGCCGCCAAGGTCACGCGCGCGCTGTGCATCAGCACGACGATGGAAGAGTTTCCCGAAGTGCACCAGCTGGCGCTGGACTACGACAATTTCTGGGCCACCGTGGGCGTGCACCCCGATACCGAGGACATGACCGAGCCCAGCGTGCAGGACCTGGTGGAGCGCGCCGCGTTGCCGCGCGTGGTGGCCATCGGCGAGACCGGTCTCGATTACTACGGCATGGAAGACCGCAAGGGCGGTCGCACGATTGCCGATCTGGAATGGCAGCGCGAGCGTTTCCGCACGCATATCAGGGCTGCGCAGATCACGCAAAAGCCGCTGGTCATCCACACCCGCAGCAGCTCCGACGACACCCTGGGCATTTTGCGCGAATGCGGGGAGGCCGATTCCGCCACCCAGGCCGGCGGTGTCTTTCACTGTTTCACCGAAACGGCCGAAGTGGCCCGTGCCGGTCTGGACATGGGTTACTACATCTCCCTGTCGGGCATCGTGACCTTCAAGAATGCCCAGCATCTGCGCGACGTGGCGGCTTTCGTGCCACTGGACAGGCTGTTGATAGAAACCGACAGTCCTTATCTGGCGCCCGTGCCCTACCGCGGCAAGACCAATAATCCTTCATACGTGCCCTTTGTGGCCAAGCAGATTGCCGAGGTGCGCGGCATTTCCATCGAGGAGGTGGCCGCCGCCACCAGTGCCAACTTTGACCGCCTGTTCAAGGGCGTGACCTTGTCAGCGAACTCTGGAGCCAGTGCATGAGTCTTTTTGCTGCCCCATCGATTGCATCGTCATTGAGCCGCCGCCAGAGCCTGCGCTGGGCCGGTGCTGCTGTCGTCGGGGTGGCGGGCCTGCCAGGACTGGCACGAGCCAATGACTACGAGGACTATTCGCGGGCGCTGGTCAGCGACAACTCCAGTGCCATGGTGAATCTGATCTTTCGCGGCTTCAACGCCAACACTCTGGATTCGCGCGGGCGGCCGGGGCTGGTGGCGGCCCTGCATCAGGACTCGCTCAAAGTCTTCGACGTGCTGCTCAAGGCTCCGCGCATCGATGTCAATCTGGCCTCGCGCCAGAATGAGACACCGCTGATGATGGCCTGTATCAAGGGCCATCTCGACATTGTGCGCGAGCTGATCAAGCGCGGTGCCGATGTGAATCGAGAGGGCTGGGCGCCGCTGCATTACGCGGCCTCTGCCGATACGCCGCAGACGCTGGACATCATCAAGCTGCTGCTGGAGGAAAGCGCCTATATCGATGCCGCCTCACCGAACGGCAGCACGCCGCTGATGCTGGCCGCCCAGTACAGCAGCGAAGCCGTGGTCAGGCTGCTGCTGCAGGAGGGGGCGGACATCACGCTGCGCAACCAGCGCAACATGACGGCAGCGGACTTCGCCAGACTCGCGGACCGGCAGTACATGGTCGATCTGCTGGGCAAGGCGCTGCAGCATGAGCGCCGTACTCAGCCTCCCCGAGGGAGCTGGTAGCGGACGGGTTCAGTACCGGTCTAGCTATTTTGATAGCTGCTAGCGTCCAATGAAAAAGGACTTCAGAGTTGTTTGACTCTGAAGTCCTTTATTTATATGCGGTAGCAGCTCTTAAATTTGAGGCTCGCCAGGGGTCGAGCTGCGCACCTGGTTGTGCAGGCGGGCGTAGAGGCCGCCCAGCTCCATCAGCTGTGCATGCGAGCCCTGCTCGGCAATCTGGCCGCGCTCCATGACCACCACGCGGTCCGCATGCTCGATGGTGGACAGGCGGTGGGCGATCACCAGCGTGGTGCGTCCCTGCATCAGCCGGTTCAGGGCTTGCTGGACCAGGCGCTCGGACTCGTTGTCCAGCGCCGAGGTGGCTTCGTCCAGAATCAGGATGGGCGCATCCTTGTAGAGCGCGCGCGCAATGGCCAGGCGCTGGCGCTGACCGCCCGAGAGCTGGCTGGCATTGTGGCCCACCAGGGTGTGCAGGCCCTGAGGCAGATTGCGCACAAAGTCGCCCAGATTGGCCGCCTCCAGCGCGGACCAGACGCGGGCCTCGTCAATATCCTTGCCCAGCGCCACATTGGCCGCGACGCTGTCGTTGAGCATGACCACGTCCTGGCTGACCATGGCGAACTGCTGGCGCAGCGTGTTCAGGTCCCAGTCGGCCACGGGCACGCCTTCCAGAGTGATCTGGCCGCTGGTGGGCGAGAAAAAGCGGGGCAGCAGATTGACCAGCGTGGTCTTGCCGGCACCGGACGGCCCGACCAGGGCCACGACTTCGCCGGCCCTGACGTTCAGGCTCAGGTGCGAGAGGGCCGGAGCCTTGTCCGCGCCGAACTGCACGCTCACATCGCTCAGCTGCAGCGCGCCGCTGACCTTGGCGGCGGGCTTGAAACTGCCGCCTTGCTCGTCGGTGGAGCCTTCGAGCAGGGCCAGGCCACGCTCCAGTGCGGCCACGCCGCGCGTGATGGGGTTGGCCACATCGGCCATGCGGCGAATGGGCGCAATCAGCATCAGCATGGCCGAGATGAATGCGGCAAAGCCGCCCACGGTCACATCCTGCACGCTGGCCGAGCCGATGGCGGCGCCGCCTTCGCGGCTTTGCCACAGGGCGATGCAGAGAATCACCGACAGCGCAATCGCTGCCAGCACCTGGGTCAGCGGCGTCATGGCGGCCGAGGCAATGGTGGCCTTGGTGTTCAGGCCGCGCAGCTGACGGCTCAATTCGCCAAAGCGCGACTGCTGCGAAGCCTGGGCACCATGCAGGCGCACCATGCGGTGGGCCAGCACGTTCTCCTCCACCACATAGGCCAGCTCGTCGGTGGCCGTCTGGCTGGACTTGGTGATGCGGTAGAGGCGGCGCGACAGCGTCTTCATGACCCAGGCCACGCCCGGCACCATGAAGGCCACGATCAGCGTGAGCTGCCAGTTCAGATAGATCAGGTAGCCAAGCAGGGCGATCAGCGTGAAGCCGTCGCGGGAGATACTCATCATGGCCTGCACCAGCTGCTGGGCACCGGTCTGCACCTCGTAGACGATGGTGTTGGACAGCGCCGATGCCGATTGCCTGGAAAACAGGCTCATGTCGGCGGCCAGCAGGCGCTCGAACAGCTTCTGGCGCAGACCCAGCATGCCGTCATTGGTGATGCGTGCCAGCGCGTACTGCCCCGTGAACTGGGCCAGGCCGCGGATGACGAACAGGCCGATCAGAAACACCGGCACCGTCCACAGCGCAAGCGAGCCAGCCGTAAAGCCGCTGTCGAGCAAAGGCTTGAGCAGTGCCGGCATGGCGGGCTCGGTGGCTGCCCCCACCAGCGTGGCCAGGATGGCCAGACCCCAGGCCCAGCGCTGGCCCGAGAAATAAGGCGTCAGGCGCTTGAGGCGCTGCATCAGCGGCAGCTCGGATGGATTGACGGGGGCTGCTTGAGCGGGAGCTGGGGCAGGGACGGCCTTGGCGGTCTCGCTCGGCGATGGGGACGGTGTGGCTTGCATAAGCGCGTGATTTTAGGGCTTGTGCTTTTGGAGTCCGCACGGATCTCAATAGATGAAATTCTGGATGAAGTTGTAACTAACTATGCCTGTTTGAATATAAAGCGCAAGCCTGCGGCAGAATCGGCGAGGGGATTGCCTCTGCGCTCATGCAGACTCTGGCATGCTCCCGATCTGAAAGTTTTGTGGCACTTGCGTTTGATCACCCTACTGAGCACGTTCTTACATCAGGAATCCGTCAGTGTGTGTAACATTCGCGCTTGTGTTTGTACCGGGCAATTCCGGAAATTTTGATGGCTGCCAATGACTATTGACCGACTTCCATCCCTGACAACCTGGGCGGCAGGGCCGCGCGCTTCCCGCAGAGCCATGCTGGCAACGTTAGCCGCCACGCCGGCCCTTCCGGCACTGGCCCAGTTCAGGGTTGAGGTAACAGGCGTGGGCCTGACACAGTTGCCGATCGCAATTGCCCAGTTCAAGGGAGAAGGCTCGGCCCCACAGAAGATTTCCGCCATCATCCAGGCCGACCTGGAGCGCAGCGGACAGTTCCGCGGCGTGGATGCCTCGGGCCTGGCGCTTGACGAGACCTCACGCCCCGATGTGGCCCAGTGGCGTCAGAAGGGTGCCGATTCGCTGGCGACCGGCAGCATCACGCGTCTGGCGGATGGCCGCTGGGATGTGCGCTTCCGCCTTTGGGATGTGGTCAAGGGCCAGGATCTGGGTGGTCAGGGCTTCGCAGTCACCACCGGCGATCTGCGCCTCGTGGCCCACCGCATTGCCGATTACATCTATGAAAAGCTCACGGGCGAGAAAGGCATTTTCTCCACCCGCATTGCCTATGTGACCAAGGCCGGTGCCCATTACCGCCTGTGGATTGCCGATGCGGACGGCGAGAATGCCCAGTCCGCGCTGTCCAGCCCCGAGCCCATCATTTCCCCCGCCTGGGCGCCCAACGGCACCCAGCTGGCCTATGTGTCCTTCGAGTCACGCAAGCCCGTGGTCTATGTGCACGATGTAGCCAGCGGCCATCGTCGTCTGCTGGCCAACTTCCGCGGCTCCAACAGCGCTCCCGCCTGGTCGCCAGACGGCAGCCGTCTGGCCGTGACGCTGAGCCGCGACGGCGGCTCGCAGCTGTATCTGCTCAGCGCCCAGGGCGGTGAGCCCCGCCGTCTCATGCAAAGCAGCGGCATCGATACCGAGCCCTGCTTCTCCAGTGACGGTCGCACCATTTACTTTGTCAGCGATCGTGGCGGTGCACCTCAGGTCTACAAGGTCTCGTCCTCGGGCGGCAGCGCCGAGCGAGTGACCTTCACCGGCAACTACAACATCTCGCCCGCCATCAGCCCCGACGGCAAATGGCTGGCCTATATCTCCCGCGTAGGCGGTGGTTTCAAGCTCCAGGTCATGGATCTGGCGACAGGCACAGTGAACTCGGTCACGGACACCACGGCGGACGAAAGCCCGAGTTTTGCGCCCAATAGCCGTCTGATTGTTTACGCCACCATTCAGGGCGGCCGTGAAGCACTCATGACCACAACGCTGGACGGCAAGATCAAGGCGCGTCTGGCCGGTGCAAGTGGAGACATACGTGAGCCCGACTGGGGCCCGTTCCAAAAACACTGATCTGAAGTTTGCTTTCCCTCTTTCTTTCTAGTGATGAAGTCCGTTGTGGACTGTTCGGAGAAATCTCATGTTGACTATCAAACGTCTTTCCCTGGCTTTGGCTGTGACCGCGCTGGTCGCAGGTTGCAGCTCTGGCGTCAAGCTGGACGACAAGCCCGTTGACGGTTCGCTGTCCAGCCAGGGTGCCGGCACCAGCGGCCAGGGCCAAAGTGGCGTGTCGGGCGTGGACCTGACCGGTTCCGCCGCTTCCAAGGCAGGCCCTCAGGGTGTCAGCCGCATCGTCTACTTCGACTTTGACAGCTACTCCGTCAAGGCTGATGCACAGCCCCAGATCGAAGCCCATGCCAAGTTCATCAAGGCCAACCCCGCTGCCAAGGTGCAGCTGGAAGGCCATACCGACGAGCGCGGCGGCCGTGAATACAACCTGGCCCTGGGTCAAAAGCGCGCTGAAGCCGTGCGCCGTTCTCTGGGCCTGCTGGGCGTGAACGACGCTCAGGTTGAAGCGGTGAGCTACGGCAAGGAAAAGCCCGCTGCTGAAGGTCATAGCGAAGACGCTTACGCCCAGAACCGTCGCGTTGAAATCAACTACCGTTAATGATGAAGCAGGCCTTGTTGACTCTCCGTCACGCAATGCTGCCTCGCATGGTGGCGGCCGGCCTGCTGGCCGGCTCTGCCATCAGCGCCCATGCAGCCCTGTTTGGTGATGACGAGGCGCGCCGCGCCATCATCGAACTGCGCCAGCGCGTTGACAGCCTGCAGCAATCGCAGGAGCAGACCCGCCGCAGCCTGCTGGATCTGCAGTCGCAGATCGAGTCGCTCAAGTCGGACCAGGCCAAGCTGCGAGGTCAGAACGAGCAACTGACACGCGACGCTGCGGAGTTGCAGCGTGGCCAGAAAGATCTGGCCAAGGGCTTTGACGAGCGCCTGCGCCAGTTCGAGCCCGTGAGCGTCACCGTGGACGGCGTGGAGTTCACTGCCGATCGCAATGAGCAGCAGGAATTCGAGCAGGCTCTGGGCATGTTCCGTTCGGGCAAGTTCCCCGAGGCCGGTCAGGCCTTCGCCGCTTTCCTGCGCCAATGGCCCAAGAGCGGCTATACGCCGTCGGTGCGCTTCTGGCTGGGCAACTCGCAGTACGCCACGCGCGACTACAAGAATGCCATCGCCAATTTCCGTTCGGTCATGACCAATGCGCCCATGCATGCTCGTGCACCCGAAGCGGCCCTGTCCATCGCCAACTGTCTGGTGGAACTCAAGGACACCAAGGCAGCTCGCAAGACCCTGGAAGAGCTGCTGCAGGCCTATCCGAACTCGGAAGCCGCAGGGATTGCCAAGTCCAAGCTGGCGACGCTCAAGTAATGGCCGAATATTCACAGCCTCAAGCGGAAACAGCGCCCCGATCCGGCGCTGTTTTTTCTATGGAAGAAGCAGATGTGCAGCGCCGCTTTGGCGGTTTGGAGCGCCTCTACGGCGTGCAGGGGGCAGCCCGGATTCGTGCGGCCCATGTGGTGGTGGTCGGTGTGGGCGGAGTCGGTTCATGGACGGCCGAGGCTCTGGCGCGCAGCGGCGTGAGCCGCTTGACTCTGATCGATATGGACCATGTGGCCGAGTCCAATATCAATCGCCAGATTCATGCGCTGACCAGCACTGTCGGTCAGGCCAAGATCGATGCCATGCGTGATCGCATCGCCGAGATCAATCCAGCCTGCGAGGTCAATTGCATCGATGAATTTGTCGACCCAGACAACTGGCTGCAACTCTTGCCGGCAGATGCCGATGCGGTGATAGATGCTTGCGATCAGATCAAGGCCAAGGCCGAAATGGCGGCTCATGCGCGCAAAACCAGGCAGTGCTTTATCTCCGTCGGTGCTGCAGGTGGCAAGCGCATGGCCCACTTGGTGGACATTGCAGACCTGAGTGCGACAACCCATGATCCGCTTCTGTCGCAGCTGCGCTACCGGCTGCGCAAGCAGCATGGTGCCCCCAAGGATGGCAAGCGCATGGGGGTGACTTGTGTGTTCAGCCGCGAGGCCGTCGCACTACCGGATGCATCTTGCTCAATCGAGGGCGGTGATGGCAGTCTCAACTGCCACGGTTATGGCTCGGTCGTGGCTGTGACAGCTACCTTTGGTCAGTGCGCAGCAGGCTGGGTACTTGATCAATTGGCCCGCAAACCAAGCTAATCCAACTAATTCAAGAATTAGGCAAAGAGCCGGAAAAAATAGATTACAATAACGTCATTCCACTGATTAGGCAACTACTGCTTTTGATGTGTGGCAGGGTCTTTAGCTCAGTCGGTAGAGCAGCGGACTTTTAATCCGTTGGTCGCGAGTTCGAATCTCGCAGGACCCACCAGAATGCATAAGCCGCTACAGCTATTAAAGTTGTAGCGGCTTTTCTGCTTTATGTGACCACATATGTGACGGGTCTCATATCCAGTGATTCCATACAGTGGTCATACAGTCATTACGGCTGTCTCGTTCGGCTGCGCAGTCGCCCGCCATCGGGCCTTGATGTAACGCTCCGTTGTGGCCTTGTCCGAGTGGCCACAGAGCAGCTGGATCTGCTCGATGGGCGTCCCGGCTAGCCACATATCGGTGGCACCTTTGCCCTTGAGGTCGCGGAAACCGAAGGAGGCCATGGGCGGGATGTTCTTGGTTGCCCTGATCTCGTTTGCGGTCCTGATGGCCTTGCCGAGCATGGAATTGATGCCACCGTAGGTGTACCCAGTGCCCGCTCGGGTGTGCACCAGTGGTTGGTCCATCTGTGGATTCGTGCCCACGGCACGATTGATCAGTTTTTCCAAGCCCTCAGTCATCGCAATCTTCAGCCTTGTGCCCGTCTTTCCCTGCTCGAAGGTGATGATGCGATTCCCTGTGTGTGGATCGCGTGCGAGGACTTTCGGCGTCCAGTAGATGATGTCGCTCTCCGGCCGTTGCAGGGTACGGTAGGTAAGCTCCATCAGTACGCGCACCTGGGGCCAGGCCAAGGCATAGACCTCCTGATACTCCTGATGAGTGACATACCGATCGCGCTTTTTCTCTGAGTTTTCGCGCGTGCCGCTTTTTTGCATACACGGGTTGATCTTGAGGCCGGGGCATTTGTTTGTGCGAATCAGCCAGGACAGGCACGAACTAAGGCATGCCTTTTCCCGGTTGGCGCGCACTCCACGCTCAGCCGCAGAGCCTGCATCCAAATAGGCTTGGACATGGTGGGGCTCAATGTGCTCAGGGAGCATTGCCCCAAAGAACACTTTGAGCGGCTCTGAATCCTTTGTGTAGTCGGAGAGAGTCCGCGGGGCCAGGTCCTTTATGGACACACGCTGTTGGCAGTCCACCAAGAACTGATCCAGCCAGTACGCGGTGGTGCCATAGTTGTCCGCCGGGCTGTTGTAGATGGCAGCTCGCTCCTTCGCAGCACGGACATCAGTGCCCATGCGCTCCCACCGGCCGTCCCTGTGGCGGTAGTAGAAGGCATTGTGTTTGAAGGAAAGGCGAGTGCCAGCGAGACCCATAGGGTCTCCATCTTTACGTGCTCGTCCCATGTTTTCTCTGTTTGAAGAAGGATTGCAGCCCGATTACGTTGGGTGTGGATGAGGCTGCGCTCGTGCTATGGCCCGAGGTCACGGCATTGCTGCCGGTCATGACTCTGTCGAACTCCGTGCGCGCGACAAGAGGGCGACCGCTGGGCTTTGGCTTCACCACCATGCCCAGGCGCTCCAGAAAGCGGATCTGCGCGGCCCCATTTTTCAGAGGAGAGCAGATCTCATTGATCTCCGCATCGGTGAGGTATGGCCATGGATTGTTCATGTTCGCCTCCATGAAAAACCCCGCATCGGCGGGGCTCGGGGTTTCGGTTTTGCTGCTTCTCTTTTCGAGCGCGGCGGATCTCACGTTTAGATAGGCGGTTCATAGCGCGCGGTTTCTCACATCAATCACTGGCGCCACCTTGGCCTTAGCTGTTCTGATGCGCGCCTTCAGGCGGGCCTCTTCCTTTTTTAAGGACTCGACTCCATCTCTGAGGTCATTTAGGCTTTTCTGAACATGCTTGTGGTCTTCCCAGGCACGCTGCAAGCGAGTGACTTCCTTTTGCAGAAAGTCGAACGGGTCGAAAACCTGGTCGCAAGCGGCGCACCGCACGGTGCGGCTGTGATCATCCAGGGATATCTTTTTGTGTTCGCAGAAGTTGTGCCAGTTCTTATTGGCTGTGAGCGTCTGCTCCGGGATCTCTGTGCTGGGGAAATGGCGTATGTTGGTGTCCTGGGCCATATCAATTCACCTTGATAGCGAACACCTGCACCGGGCTTTCGCCGAAATGCGGGTGGGTTATGGTCTTGATCGTGTAGCCGCGCCAGGGGCGGGATACGCGGCGAGCGAGGTCATCGCGCGCCGGGTAGCCCTTGGCCAGTTCGATACCCTCGTAGTGCCGTCCGTCCAGGCGCTTGCGCCAGTAGGGGGTCACGAGGCGGTATTCCTCCGCTTTGGTGCCGGCCTTGATTGCATCGAAGTACTCGCCCTTGAGCGACAGGTGCAGGGTCTTCACTCCCATGGCTTCCATCCATTCATGATTGCGGCGACAAGGACAGCGCCGGCAGCAAGCCAGAAGCCCAGCCATGCGATGCCCTCGCCAATTGCTTTTGCTGCTTCAGTGCTCATGCTTGCGGCGCTCCTTCCTTGGCTGCTTTCTCGTACATCCACCACGGGAGCGGTGGAATGCCTGCTTGAACTGGGGGAGAGGTATCACTTCCCATTGCTCAGCTCCTTCTGTGCCTGCGCGCGCTGAGCGGCTCTGAATGAGCGAAGAATGAATCGCACAAGGCGTGCATGAGCCCGCACAAGATCCTTGTCCTGGGTCCAATGCCATCCGGAGAAATAGCAAAAGCCTTGCTCATACTCGGGGTGCTCTCGCGGATACTGCTTGTTCAGCATCGCGTCGGCTTCATTTTTGGCTGCAGCGCGGGCAGTCAGGTAGTCGCGCCCCTTTGTTGGCGCGCGATACACGGGGCGGCTTGAAAGCGTGATCGCGGCCATCAATCACCCCCTTGGGTTGCCTGGGCAGCGAGGGCAGCTTCAACCGCTGCCGGTTCAAACAAAGTGTGCACGGCTTCGAATTCGACCCAGTTGCCGCAGTAATCTGGAGTCCGGCGGACGTTGCCCTTGTCATCCAGGAAGAAGGAATAGCGCTGCAACTTGCAGAATTTCTGCCTCACAGTGTTAATTTCCACGCAAAACTGACCCGCCATTTCCATCTCAAACTGACCCACCCTTTGGCTTGAGCCGTAAGGCTC
>NZ_JBSIFD010000029.1:0-54818 GCF_053615495.1 Comamonas sp. HJ-2
TTCCCGTGTGAAAGTAGGTCATCGTCAGGCTCTTACAGTGAAAACCCCGTAGTCGAAAGATTACGGGGTTTTTTATTTGATCAATCGGTATTCTTGATATTGCTTGCGCAGTAGTGGACATGGAAAGGATGAGCATGCAGCTGCAGGACATGTTGTATTCACAGGGCTTTGGCATTCGCCGTGTCTGCTCCGGCTTGGTGCAGCAAGGCTGGGTGGAGCTGTGGAACCCGCAGACTTCTGACTGGGAGAAGGTCCTGGATTCCACCCAGCAGGTGGATCCCGAAGGTCTGCGTTTCAGGGTGCAAGGCGTGGAGTGGGAGTATCACGAGCTGGGTTATGTGCTGCTGAACAAGCCAGCCGGCACCGAATGCTCGCAAAAGCCATCGGCCTATCCCAGCATCTATACCTTGCTACCGGCTCCGCTGCGTCAGCGACCCAACAAAGGGGCGGTGCAAGGTGTTCAGGCGGTGGGTCGTCTGGACCAGGATACGACGGGCATGCTGCTGCTCAGCGATGATGGCCAGTTCATCCATCGCATGTCGTCGCCCAAAAAGCATGTCTCCAAAGTTTATCGAGTGACTTGCAAGCATCCGGTGGATGCCAAGCAGATACAGCGGCTGCTGGATGGTGTCGTACTCGATGATGATCCCAAGCCCGTCAAGGCAGCGGCCTGCGAGCAGGTTGACAGCCATGTGCTGGATCTGACGCTGACCGAGGGCAAGTATCACCAGGTCAAGCGCATGATTGCGGCTGTGAGCAACCGGGTCGAAGGTCTGCATCGCAGAAGAATCGGCGGCATGGAGTTGCCCGCAGAGCTGGAGCCTGGCCAATGGCGCTGGCTTACGGCGGATGAGCTGGAATTGTTCAAGCCGGGCAAGTAAGACAAAGCAAGATAAAAAGCCTGCTGGCTTGCGCCAGCAGGCTTTTTGATTGGCGACACGGGAAATCAGTGCCGCTGCGCAGGGAGCATGGACGCCTGCTGGAGCTGGCCCGAAGTTTGCAGCGCAGCGCCGGGCAGGAATTCGATGCCGGTGCGGCGCACCAGCTCCGCATAGCTGATGGGCTCGGTGACGCGGGCTGCGTCATCATTGGCCTGCCAGTGCGCCCAGGTACGCTGGCTCTGAGCGTCGTAAACCAGCTTGTAGAGAAAGCTGGGCACACGCACCTGGTTGTGGCCGACGGAGGCTGCGCCGGCCTCAAAGACCGGGCCGGTGATGATGTAGACATCGCCCTGAGCCCGCTGCGCATAGCTGCGCGTGTCTTTTTCGATGCGAGCCCAGGGGCCGCCGTTCTGCTTGATGGACTGGGGCACCATATTGGCCAGCGAGAAGCTCTGGGCCATGGCCTGTGCGGTTGGCATGTCGCCAGCGGGAGCCATGTGGCCGCGTGAGTAGCCGGAGCGCTTGTAGTCGTCCAGCTCGGCGCGTTCATCGCGGGGCAGGCGGGCATCGCTGTAGAACTTGTTGGTGCGCTTTTCGTCGGCATCGGCGACCAGGGCCTTGTTCAGACGTTGAGCAACGAAGACGGGCGTCTTGCTCTGGCCGCTGTGCAGCACGGCAAACGCGTCATAGCACAGCGCACGCAGCTTGGGCTGATCGCTGAGCACGGGGGGCTTGCCATTGGCAAAGAACTGCGGGCATTGCTCAAAGCCCTGGGTGCTGCGCGTGGGATTCTTGACCTGGATGAGCGATGCTGGGCCGACCGCTGCCGAGGGTGCAGGCATCCGGGCGGAGCAGGCCACGCTGCCGATGGCCAGCATTGCGATGCCGGCATGGCGCAGCCATAGCGGGACTCGTGAGGAGAAAGAGGAAAGCGGTGCTGAAAAAGCGAAAGACATGCGCGAAAAAGGCCGAGGGAGATGAAAAGAGTGCCAGCAGCCCAGGCGCAAGAGCGAGTCTGGCCGTCATCGAGGATGATTGATTGCTACTTGAATAAGAGCTGCTTGCGCAAGCTTTGAAAGCTTTTCAAGGTAAAAGTTTCCTGAAAAGCTTTCTAATAAAGCGTTGAGTGCTCATATTTTATGAAGGCTGGATGTCCTGTCCCTGCTTACGTCGCCAAGCTTCGGATCCCTGAGGGCGTTCCATGCATGAGCAGGATCTGAAGTGCGGCTCGGGTCTGCAGATGCAGCTGCTTGAGCGCCTCATCTTTCTGGGGCGGCAAAATGTACTGGCCCTGTGCGTTCTTCGCATAGGGCTTGCCCAGAATGTCGGCCATATCGATCTGATAGTAGCTGCGGTCGCCGTACGGGCGCTTGCCGTCGATATAGGGCAAGGGCCAGATCGCCTGGCCGTCCTCCTCCTCGGCCAAGACATAAGGCAGGTCATCGGTACCGACTTCACGCCACAGGGCGGCATGCAGCAGCGTCAGGTGTTCGGGGCGAAAGTCGAAGCTGCTGTCTGGCGCCTGACCCGAGAAGTCGGGCGGCAAGGCATAGCGACCGGGCGCCAAGGTGGCGGTGGCCACAAACTGCGGCAGCCAAAGGCAGACCTCGGCCAGGAGCCGGGTGGCCACAGCAGGATCGTGACTGCGCAGCACTTGCTGGGCCGTGTCGAGGGTGGACAGATCGCCGCCAAAGGGCTGCACGGGATCGAAGCCGGGTGCCCCAGACTCTACGGGCATCCACTGCACCCGCAGCAGGCGCATCAGCTGCAGATGCTGGGCGCTCAGCGGCGGCAGCGCCTGGCTGAAGACCGTCTGGATCACGGCTCGACGTTCGGTACTGCCCTGACGCTTGCGCAGCCACGACCAGCTCAAGGCGCCGGTTGCCGCAACTGCCAGGGTGGAGAGTGTGGAGATCAGCAGCCTGCGCTTCATGGGCGAAGGTTTTCAGTCATCGATGGAAGCGCTCCAGCGGTCGCCCCAGCCGCTGCGGTCCTGACGCACGCGATCGATTTCGCGGCGGTCGCGCTTGGTGGGGCGGCCGGTGTGCTGGGCCGCCAGTGCTTCGGCGGGCTCGGGTGCCAGACGGCGCTGCTCGGCCAGCTGTTCGCGCTGGGCAATGCTTTGTGCTGTTTCCTCGTATAGCTGTTGGGCCACGGGTGCCGGGCCGCGCATGCCGCTCAGCCCGCGCACTATGACTTCCCTGGGAATATTGCCCTGGCGCAGGTGGATGTGGTCGCCCGGGCGGATTTCACGCGAGGCCTTGGCATTGGCGTTGTTGACCGTGACCCGGCCTTTGCCAATCTCCTCCACAGCCAGGCTGCGGGTCTTGTAGAACCGCGCGCACCATAGCCATTTGTCCAGACGCATGGATTCAGTTTCACTCATATCGGTATTTTGCGGCGTGAAGGGATGGCGATTCAAGTCAGAGCAGTATCCATGTCCTGGGCATCGCCATTGTGCAGGGGCAGCTGAATCAGCGCCTGCAGGCCACGCACGCGGCCGAGTCCGTCGTGCAGGTTGCGCAGCTCGATCTGGCCGTCCAGGGTCTGCACGATTTCCTGGCAGATGGCCAGGCCCAGGCCGGAGCCGCTGCGCGTATTGCCCGCCGAAAAGGGCTGGAACAGCCGCTGGGCCAATTCATCGTCGATGCCGCTGCCGCTGTCTTCGATACTCAGCTGCGCCATGCCATCGTGCGCGCGCACATCGACCTGCAGACTCCCGTGCCTGGGGGTGTGGCGTATGGCGTTGTGCAGCAGGTTGCGGGTCAGCTCGCGCAGCATCCATTCATGGGCGGCCACGCAGCAGGCCTGGGTTTCGATGCCGAAATCCATGTCGTGATCGGCAATCAGCGGTGACAGCTCCAGCGCCACGTCGCGCACGATATCGTCGAGCTGGGCGAGCATGGAGCTGTTCTGGTTGCTGTCTTCCTGGCGCAGCTGCTCGACCTTGGCCAGGGCCAGCATCTGATTGGCGACGCGGGTGGCGCGGTCCACCGTGTCGTCAATCTCGGCAAAGGCCTGGGCCGGTGGAATATCGCCGCGCTTGGCAGACTGGACCTGAACCTTGAGCACGGCCAGCGGCGTGCGTAGCTGGTGCGAGGCGTCGCGCACAAAGCGCTTCTGATTGCTCAGCAGGCCTTGCAGGCGCTGCATGGTCTGGTTGGTGGCTTCCAGCAGGGGCTGGACTTCGCGCGGGACCTCGGGCGCAGCCAGCGGACTCAGATCCCCCTGGGCACGGCCCTGCAGGTCCTGGCTGAGCTGGCGTATGGGCTGGGTGGCGCGCTGTACCACGATGATGACGATCAGCGCGACGACCAGCACCAGCAGGGCCTGACGAATCAGAGTGTCACGCAGAATCTGCAAGGCCAGGGATTCGCGCAGCTCCAGGGTTTCGGCCACCTGGATCACGGCCATGCCGCGTCCGTCGGCACTGGCAACCGGCTGCAGCAGCACGGCCACGCGCACGGGGTGGCCGCGAAACTCGTCGTCATAGAAGTCCACCAGCGCCGCATAGGGCGGGCGCTGTGGAATCCTGCCGTTCCAGACAGGCAGTTCCTCGAAGCCGGAGATCAACTGTCCGTCCAGCGTGGAGACGCGGTAGAACATGCGGCTTTGGTTGTCAGCCTCGAAAATTTCCAGTGCCGAATAGGGAACGATGGCACGCAACTGTGCCTGATCGTCGTATCCCGTGACGCCAATTTGCTCGCTGATGCTTTTGGCCGAGGCCAGCAGGGTTCTGTCGTAAGCCGTGTGCAGCGATGCCAGGGTTTGCTGATAGAGGCTCCAGGCGTTGAGGGCAATCAGCGCCAGCACAGGCAGCAAGATGCCGGTGAGCAGCAGGCGCCGCAGCGACCAGGCTGTCTTGGGCTGCGCTTTGGCCGCAGCGGCTGTCATGCCGCGGCCTCGGCCTTGACCAGATAGCCCAGTCCGCGCAGCGTGACCAGTTGCACGCCGGTGCCGCCCAGCTTTTTGCGCAGCCGGTAGGCCACGACTTCCACGGCCTCGTATTGCACATCGACCTCGCCGGGGAAGACCAGACTGAACAGCCGTTCCTTGGTGACCGCATGGCCGGGGCGGGCCAGCAACGCATGCATCATGGACAGCTCGCGCGGGGTCAGCTCCAGAACCTTGTCGTCGAGATAAATGGCGCCGCTTTCCTTTTCATAGCGCAATGCGCCCAGGGTGATAACTTCAGAGGCCGATCTGGGGGTGAAGCTATCCTGGCTGCGGCGCAGCAGGGCGCGCAGGCGTGCTTCCAGTTCGTCGAGGTCAAAGGGCTTGGCCAGATAGTCGTCGGCACCGGCGTTCAGCCCCATGACGCGGTCGCCCACGGTGCCACGTGCCGTCAGTATCAGCACCGGTGTGCGCAGGCCCAGGGCCCGGGCGCGCTCCAGCACCTGCAGGCCGTCGAGGCCGGGCAGACTCAGGTCCAGCACCACGGCATCGGGTTCGCGGGTCTGCCAGTGAGCAAGGGCACTGGGGCCGTCGGCCGCCACATCCACATGCAGCCCGCGGCGCATCAGGGTGCGCTGCAGCGTGGTGCGCATGGCGGAATCATCTTCAACAAGCAGTAATTGCATGCAGCCGAACATAGCACTGTGCTGCGAATGCGAAGACAAGTCGTGAAACTACCGGGCTTGCTTAAGGGATAGCCCTAGGTGATTGGACAGCCGTTTGACAGGCAGGCTGTCCATGATTGCATTCACCAACTACATAAGGAGTACATCATGCGTCGTGATACGTTTCTGAAGTCTCTGGCAGCCCTGGCGGCGGCCGGTGCTTTGCCCCTGTCGGCCCAGGCAGCGGCAGCCATCAAGATGATGCTGCCCGCCAACCCTGGTGGCGGCTGGGACACGACAGGCCGTGCCCTGGGCAAGGCCTTGCAGGACGCAGGTGTGGCTTCTTCCGTCACTTATGACAACAAGGGCGGCGCTGCCGGCGCCATCGGTCTGGCCCAGTTCGTCAACGGCAGCAAGGGCGATCCCAATGCCATGATGGTCATGGGCGCCGTGATGCTGGGCGGCATCATTACCGGCAAGCCTCCTGTCAACCTGAGCCAGGCCACGCCTTTGGCACGCCTGACCAGCGAGTACAACGTGTTTGTGCTGCCCGCCAATTCGCCCTACAAGAACATGGCGGAAGTGGTGGCCCAGCTCAAGAAGGACCCTGGCTCCATCAAGTGGGGCGGTGGCTCGCGCGGCTCCACCGAACACATTGCTGCTGCCATGATCGCCCGTGAAGTGGGTGTGGACCCCGCCAAGATCAACTACGTGGCTTTCCGTGGGGGCGGTGAGGCCATCTCCGCCATTCTGGGCGGCAACGTCACCGTGGGCGGCAGCGGCTTCAGCGAGTTTGCCGAGTACATCGCGACCGGCAAGATGAAGCCCATCGGCGTGACTTCGGCTCAACGCCTCAAGGGTGCGGCGTCCAGCATTCCCACGCTCAAGGAGCAGGGCATCAACGTGGAAATCGGCAACTGGCGCGGTGTGTATGGCGCTCCCGGCATCTCCAAGGCCCAGCGCGACGAGCTGGTCGCCCAGATCGAAAAAGCTACCAAGAGCAAGGCCTGGGCCGAAGCGCTGCAAAAGAATGACTGGACACCTGCCTGGCTGAGCGGCGATGCCTTTGGCAAGTTCGTCGACGACGAGTTCGCCAGCCTGCGCGCCACCATGGCCAAGTCCGGCATGATCTGATGATCTCCAGGCCGCTGCGTTCTGCAGCGGCCTTTTCAGGACATGGCACAGGGCTGGCGACTTCAGCCCTGATCGCGTTGTGTCCTGCAGTTTTCCCCCGCACTGATTGATGGCCTGCCCCTGACGGCGCAAGCCAGGGTTTGTGCAACCCCATGATGCCGTGAGAGCTGCTGGCAAGTTTGCTCTGACGGGTTCCGAAAACCATTGAAATCAAACACATTCATCATGTCTGATTCATTCCAAGATCTGGCCCGGGCAGCGGAGGCCGCACAGGTTTCGGCCTATGCAGACCCCGATGAGCCGCAAAGCCCCAATGTACCGTCCAAAAGAGCACAAACCATTGTCGGTTCGGGCGTGCTGCTGGTCGCTGTCGGCCTGGCTGTCGGCGCACTGCAGATTCCTTCCGATTCGGGCTATGGTGGCGTCGGCCCCAACTTTCTGCCCTGGCTGTGCGCCATCGTGCTGGCCGTTTGCGGTGCGTTGCTGATCTGGGAAGCTCGGAGCGGCGGCTTTCGCCATGCGGCGGATCCTGGCGGCCATGCCAAGGCCGATATATTGTCTTTTGTCTGGGTTTCTGCAGGCCTGCTGATCAATGCGGCTTTGATTGGAACCGTCGGCTTTATCTTCAGCTGCACGATTTGCTATGTCTTGGCCGTGCAAGGCCTGCGCCGCGCCGCGCATCAGCCTCAGGCCTCTGAAATCGGTACCTGGGTGAAGGATGTGATCACTGGCTTGCTGATTTCAGCGCCCGTTTTCTGGATGTTTACTCAGTTCCTGGCAATCAATCTGCCTGGCTTGACTCAGACGGGGTGGCTGTAATGGATATCTTCAATGCTTTGATGGCAGGCTTTGCCACCGCCATCACGCCCGTCAATCTGTTGTGGGCTCTGGTGGGCTGTGCCCTGGGTACGGCTGTGGGCGTGCTGCCCGGTATCGGCCCGGCCGTGGCAGTGGCCATGCTGCTGCCCATCACCGCCAAGGTGGATGTGACGGCTTCCATGATCTTTTTTGCCGGCATCTACTACGGTGCCATGTATGGCGGCTCGACCACCTCGATTCTGCTGAACACGCCCGGCGAAACGGCGTCCATGGTCACGGCCATGGAGGGCAACAAGATGGCCAAGAGCGGCCGAGCGGGCGCGGCGCTGGCAACCGCCGCCATCGGCTCGTTTGTCGCGGGGACCTTTGCCACCGTGGTGGTGACCCTGTTTGCTCCCTATGTCGCCGACTTCGCCGTGAAGCTGGGCCCGCCCGAGTACTTCATGCTGATGGTGCTGGCCTTCACCACCGTGAGCGCCGTGCTGGGCCAAAGCTCGCTGCGCGGCATGACGGCGCTGTTTGTCGGCCTGGCTGCAGGCTGCATCGGCATGGATCAGATCTCCGGTGCCGCGCGCTATACCGGCGGCAAGATGGAACTGCTGGACGGCATCGACATCGTGCTGGTGGCAGTGGGTCTGTTTGCCGTGGCTGAAGTGCTGTATGCCGCCATGTATGAAGGCAAGGTCGAGGAGTCGCAGAACAAGCTGACCCGTGTGCACATGACCAAGCGTGACTGGAAGCGTTCCTGGCCCGCCTGGATGCGCGGCACGCTGCTGGGTACACCGTTTGGCTGCATTCCCGCTGGCGGCACCGAGATCCCGACCTTTCTGAGCTACGCGACAGAGAAGAAGCTGGCCAAGGGCGAAGACAAGGCCGAGTTCGGCGGCAAGGGCGCCATCGAAGGCGTGGCCGGTCCGGAAGCTGCCAACAATGCCACCGTGACCGCAGCCCTGATTCCGCTGCTGACGCTGGGCATTCCTACCAGCAACACCACGGCCGTGCTGCTGGGCGCCTTCCAGAACTACGGCATCAACCCCGGCCCCCAGCTGTTCACCAGCTCGGCGGCCCTGGTCTGGGCGCTGATTGCCTCGCTGTACATCGGCAACGTGATGCTGCTGGTGCTCAACCTGCCCATGGTGGGTCTGTGGGTCAAGCTGCTGAAGATTCCGCGTCCCCAGCTGTATGCCGGCATCTTGATCTTTGCAACGGTCGGTGCCTACGGCATGCGCCAGAGCGCGTTCGATCTGTTCCTGCTCTACGGCATTGGCTTGCTCGGTGTGATCATGCGCCGCTTCGACTTCCCCACCGCCCCCGTGGTGGTAGGCATGATCCTCGGCCCCTTGGCGGAAGCGCAGATGCGCAATGCCGTGTCGATCGGCGAAGGCAGCTGGTGGATCTTCCTGCAGCGCCCCATGTCGCTGACGCTGATCATCATCGTGCTGGCCGTACTGATCATTCCCCGCGTGCTCAAGCGCCTGTCGGAGGCCAAGCATGCCCGGGAGGCAAGCGCCGCCTGAGTCCCGTTTCCTAGCCTGCTGCGGGAGCTGTACGCATGGAGCCCGTTGCATTCATATCCCCTGTTCGGTGAGCTGGACAGGGGATTTTTTTATGGAGGCCGGCTAAAGCATTGCTTTGAATGCGCTAGCTGGAGGTCTGTGCCGATGGTTTTGGGGCAATGTCGCCCTACCATGGCGCAATGATGGAAATGAGCCAACGGCTACCCAACGATTTCGCTTGCGAGCTGCCCGACGATGCCGACGGCATCTATGCATTGGCGGCACGGTCCATGTTTCAGCTGTTCTCGTCAATGAGCCAGGGCATGTTTCTGGTCGACAGAAGCGGGCGCATTGTCTGGGTCAACAAAGGCTACGAGCGTTTTTTGCCACGCCTGGGAGTAGCCGGTGTGGGCGATTTTCTCGGGCATAAGGTGGAGGAGGTCATCCCCAACACGCAGATGCGCAACGTGCTGGAGACCGGCAAGCCGGTCTTGATCGATCTGCTGACCAATAGCGCCGGAACCTTTGTCGTCAGCCGCCTGCCGCTGCATGACGATGAAGGTGGCGTGATCGGTGCCATCGGCATTGTGCTGTTCGATCAGCCCGAGACGACCTTGCAGCCGCTGATCAGCAAGTTTGCGATGCTGCAGCGCGATCTCGATGAAGCGCGGCGCGAGCTGGCTGCCCAGCGCAGCCGCAGCTTGCAGGCGTCCGTACAGGGTTCGCGCCGCAGCAAATACAGCTTTGCCAGCTTTGTGGGCAGCAGCCCGGCTGCGGTCGAGGTCAAGCGCCAGGCGCGACGGGCGGCCCAGTCCATGAGTCCGGTGCTGCTGCTGGGCGAGACCGGTACCGGCAAGGAGGTGCTGGCCCATGCCATCCATGCCGCATCGGCGCGGTCTGCCGGTCCTTTTGTGAGCGTCAATATCGCGGCCATTCCCGAAACGCTGCTGGAGGCCGAATTCTTCGGCGTGGCTCCGGGCGCATTCACCGGAGCCGACCGCAAGACGCGCGATGGCAAGTTCAAGCTCGCCGATGGCGGCACCCTGTTTCTCGACGAAATCGGCGACATGCCCGCCAGTCTGCAGGCCAAGCTGCTGCGGGCCTTGCAGGAGGGAGAGATCGAGCCGCTGGGCTCTAACCAGATCGTGCATTTCGATGTGCGCGTGGTGGCCGCCACCTCTCGGGATCTGCTGCAGATGGTGCGCGACGGGCGCTTCCGGGAAGACCTGTTCTACCGGCTGCATGTGCTGCCCGTGCGCGTGCCGCCGCTGCGCGAGCGCAGCAGCGATATCCCGGCCCTGGTGGAAATGCTCTGCGAGGACCTGGCGCTGCGCAACGACATGGTTCCACCGGAGCTGGGAAAGGGGGCGCTGGAATTGCTGGTCGCACAGGCCTGGCGCGGCAATATTCGCGAGCTGCGCAATGTGCTGGAGCAGGCAGCCATGCGCTGCGATGACTCGCACATTGATGCCGGCCTGCTGGCACAGGTGCTGCGCTCGTCCGGGGTAGAGCTGCAGGTTCCGCATCGGCAGCCCTTGACGCAGGAACCCGTGGCTGCGGCGGGCGATTTGCTCAAGCCGCTTGCCGAGCAAATGGCCGAGCTCGAAGCCCGTGCGATAAGGGCCGCGATGCAGGCCCATGGAGGCAACAAGCTGGCCGTTGCAAGGACGCTCGGCATATCGCGCGCCAAGCTCTACGACCGGCTCGAGAAGCTGAATTTCTGAGCCATGCTAGGGATTGCCCTTGGTGGGTAGGACTTGGTTTGTTTTTATAGTTATAAAAAATATCTAATTTGAGTCCGGAGACAGCATGGCATTGGTACAAGGGCAGGAGTTGTGGAGGCCCACGCAGCAGCAGCAGGAGCAAAGCGGCCTGTGGCATTACATGGACTGGCTGCGCGACAGCCGTGGCCGTGACTTCTCCGACTATGAAGCGCTGTGGCAATGGTCGGCGACGGATATCGAAGGCTTTTGGCGCTCCGTCTGGGACTATTTCGACATTCAGGCCGATGGTGACCCGACGCAGGTGCTGGCCGGCCGCAAGATGCCGGGTGCCGAGTGGTTTCCCGAAACCCGGCTCAACTATGCCGAACACATCTTCCGCCAGGCCAGCGACCAGCGTCCGGCCATCATTGCGCGCTGCGAGGGCCAGACCCCGGTCGAAGTCTCCTGGCAGCAACTGCAGCGCGATGTGGGCGCCCTGGCGGCAAGCCTGCGCGGTCTGGGCATCGTGCGTGGCGATCGCGTGGTGGCCTATCTGCCCAATGTGCCGCAGACCGTGGTGGCGTTTCTGGCCTGTGCCAGCATTGGCGCCATCTGGTCCAGTTGCGCGCCGGAGATGGGCGTATCCGTGGTGCTGGATCGCTTCCAGCAGATTGCGCCCAAGCTGATTTTCGCGACCGACAGCTATAGCTATGCCGGCAGGCAGTTCGATCGCCGTGAAGTGCTGGACGAGGTGCTCCAGGGTCTGCCCGATATTGCCCGGGTGATTCATGTGCCGGGGCCCTTGTTCGGCAGCGATGCCGAACACGCGGCCGTGCCCTGGCGTGACTGCATGAGTTGGGCCGATGCAACGTGCCATGCAGCGCCGCTGCAGTTCGAGCGCCTGCCGTTCTCCCATCCGCTGTGGGTGGTGTACTCGTCGGGAACCACCGGCCTGCCCAAGGCCATGGTGCACAGTCATGGCGGCATCGTGCTCACCCATCTCAAAACCAATCGCCTGCAGCACGACGTGTTGCCCGGCGATCGTTTCATGTTCCTGGGCAGCACGGGCTGGATTGTTTGGAACCTGATGATAGGCAGCCTGCTGGCCGGCGCGACCGTGGTCCTGTCCGACGGCAACCCGACGGCGCCGAGCGACGATGCGCTCTGGGACTTCATCGACCAATACCAGGTCAGCATCTTCGGTTGCGGTGCGGCCTTCCTCACCAAGAGCATGAAGGATGGCGTCTCGCCGAAGAAGGGGCGCCAGTTCGAGAAGCTGCGTGCCATCAACTCCACGGGCTCGCCGCTGCCTCTCGATGCCTATGCCTGGGTCTACGATAACGTCAAAAATGATCTGTGGCTGGCCTCGATCAGCGGCGGCACGGATATCGCCTCGGGCTTTGTGGCCTGCGCGCCCATACTGCCCGTCAACGCGGGCGAGATTCAGTGCCGCGAGCTGGGCGTGGCCGCCTATGCCTTCAATGAACAGGGGCAGAGCGTGGTCGGCGAAGTCGGCGAGCTGGTGATCACCGAGCCCATGCCCTCCATGCCCGTGTTCTTCTGGAACGACAAGAGCGGGGCGCGCTACCACGACAGCTATTTCGACGTGTTTGCCGGCTGCTGGCGCCACGGTGACTGGATCGAGTTCAGCGAGCGCGGCACGGCCGTGATCTACGGACGCTCGGACAGCACCATCAACCGCTTCGGCATACGCATGGGCACGGCGGAGATCTACCGTGTCGTCGAGGAGCTCGACGCCGTCAAGGACAGCCTGGTGGTCGATCTCGAATACCTGGGTCGACCTTCCTTCATGCCGCTGTTCGTGACTCTGGCCGAAGGCCAGGCATTGACAGGCGAGCTGACCGCCCAGATCAAGAACGCCATCAAGACCAAGGCTTCGGCACGCCACGTGCCCAATGTGGTGGTTCAGGTGGCCGAGATTCCGCGCACCCTCACCGGCAAGAAGATGGAGGTGCCGGTGCGCAAGCTGCTGCTGGGAGCGGACGCGGCCAAGGTGGCTAGCCCCGATGCCATGGCCAATCCATCCAGCATTGATTTCTTTATTCAATTTCGAGAGCAGGTACCGCAGGCGTGACAAGCGCTTGAGGCTGATTTGACTCAATACCCAAAGCAGGCCCACCCATGAATCATCAAGATCTGATCGCCATCGACTTCCACACCCATGCGGAAGTCAGCTGCCGCAATCCCTTTGACAGCTACGGCGAGGAGTACGACCGCGCGGCCGACAAATACTTCGGCAGCTCGCTGCGCCCGACGATCGCCGAAACCATTGCCTATTACCGCGAGCGCAAGATCGGTCTGGTGATGTTCACGGTGGACAGCGAGGCGCAACTGGGTCGCCGCCGCATCCCCAACGAAGAGATTGCCGATGCCGCGCGCGAGAACAGCGACATGATGGTGGCGTTCGCCAGCATCGACCCGCACAAGGGCAAGATGGGCGCGCGCGAGGCCGAACGCCTGATCACCGAATGCGGCGTCAAGGGCTTCAAGTTCCATCCCACGGTGCAGGGCTTTCATCCCTACGACCGCATGGCCTGGCCCATCTACGAGGTCATCAACCACTACAAGCTGCCCGCCATCTTCCACACCGGCCACAGCGGCATCGGCAGCGGCATGAAGTGCGGCGGCGGTCTGCGCCTGGCCTACAGCAACCCCATGCTGCTGGACGACGTGGCCGTGGACTTCGGCGATATGCAGATCGTCATGGCCCATCCCAGCTTTCCCTGGCAGGACGAGGCGATCTCGGTGGCGCTGCACAAGCCCAATGTCTGGATCGATCTTTCGGGCTGGAGTCCCAAGTATTTCCCCAAGCAGCTGGTGCAGTACGCCAACACCCTGCTCAAGGACCGTGTGTTGTTCGGCAGCGACTTCCCGCTGATCACGCCCGAGCGCTGGATGAAGGACTTCGAGGTCGCCGGCTTCAAGCCCGAGGTCATGCCCGGCATTCTCAAGGACAACGCCGTGCGGCTGCTGGAGCTGGACAGAAAACGCGATGCCGCATGAAAGCCACAAGGATCACCCCGGTGATCCTTTTTTCATGGTGGATTGAGCAAAGCCTGGGATGGGCCCTAAGGCGGCTGTTGATTTGTATTGAAATCAGTCACTGCATGAATTAAATACATTAATTGTCTGATTTTCAGTCGATATGGAGCTGCGTATGGTGGCTCTTCAGAGGAAAACCAGACTGGCACGAAGACTGCTGTCTGCACACCATAGAAAGACAAGCGGACACACCGCATCCATCCTCAAGGAGACAATACATGCACAAGCGCAGCCTGCTGCAGGCGGCCGTTCTGGCGGCCATGGTGGTTCATGTTCCCGGCGCCCTGGCGCAATCCGAAATCCGCATTGCCCATGTCTACAGCAAGACCGGGCCTCTGGAAGCCTACGGCAAGCAGACCCAGGCAGGCCTGATGATGGGCCTGGAATATGCGACGGGTGGCAGCATGACGGTGGCGGGCAAGAAGCTGGTGGTGATCGAGAAGGACGACCAGGGCAAGCCCGACCTCGGCAAGAGCCAGCTGGCCACCGCGTATTCGGACGACAAGGCCGATCTGGCCGTGGGGCCCAGCGCTTCGGGCGTGGCGCTGGCCATGCTGCCCGTGGCCGAGGAGTACAAGAAGATCCTGCTCGTCGAGCCTGCCGTGGCCGATTCCATTACGGGCGACAAGTGGAACAAGTACATCTTCCGCACGGGCCGCAATTCCAGCCAGGACGCGATCGGCAATGCCGTGGCCATAGACAAGCCCGGCGTGACCATCGCCACGCTGGCCCAGGACAACGCCTTCGGCCGCGACGGCGTCAAGGCCTTCAAGGAGGCTGTCAAAAAAGGCAAGCTGGTGCACGAGGAGTACCTGCCCGCAGCCACGACCGACTTCACGGCCGGCGCCCAGCGCCTGATCGACAAACTCAAGGACCAGCCGGGCAAGAAGATCATCTGGATCGTCTGGGCCGGCGCCGGCAATCCCTTCAAGATCGCCGACATGGACCTCAAGCGCTACGGCATCGAGATCGCCACGGGTGGAAACATCCTGCCCGCCATGGCGGCCTACAAGAACCTGCCGGGCATGGAAGGCGCGACCTATTACTACTACGGCATTCCCAAGAACCCGGTCAACGAGGCGCTGGTGTCCATGAACTACAAGCAGTTCAAGGCGCCGCCGGACTTCTTCACGGCGGGGGGCTTCTCGGCCGCCATGGCCATCGTCACGGCGCTCAAGAAGACCAATGGCGACACCAAGGCGAATACGCTGATCAAGGCCATGGAGGGCATGAGCTTCGATACGCCCAAGGGCCAGATGACCTTCCGAAAGCAGGACCACCAGGCCATGCAGAGCATGTACCACTTCAGGATCAAGAACGACCCGGCCTTTGCCTGGGGCGTGCCCGAGCTGGTGCGCGAGATCAAGCCTGAAGAAATGAACGTTCCCGTCCGGAACGGGCGCTAACTCCCTGAGTTACTTCGCCCAGGCGGCCCCGCGCCTTCCCCTAACCGGACGTCCCCTCTCTCTTTGGGAGGGAGACGACGCCATCGCCGCGAGGCGGCTCTTGCTCGGCGTCTCTGACTTGGTCAGCGCGCGGGCAAGGTTAAGTTCACTTTTTGATAGCTGCATGCGCTTGTGCATAGGGCGCTAGGGGCTGATTTGCCTATTTCTCATGCTGACCACTGACAAGCTCACCATTCGCTTTGGCGGCCATGTGGCGGTCAATAGTGTGACCTGCTCCTTCGAGCCGGGCACGCTGACGGCCATCGTCGGCCCCAATGGCGCGGGCAAGACCACCTACTTCAATCTGATCTCGGGGCAGCTGCGGGCCACGGAGGGCCGGGTGTCGCTGCAGGGGCGCGACCTCACGGGTCTGGCACCCTCGGCGCGCACGCGCGCCGGCCTGGGACGGGCCTTCCAGCTCACGAATCTGTTTCCGGCCCTGTCGGTGCTGGAGAACGTGCGCCTGGCCGTGCAGGCCACGCGCCAGGGCGCGCACCGGCGCGGCATGAACCTCTGGAGCATCTGGAGCGACCACCGCGCATTGCTGGCGCGCGCGCAGCAAATCCTGGAGCAGGTGGCGCTTTGGGCGCGGCGCGATGAGCCGGTTTCGGCCCTGCCGCATGGCGACCAGCGCAAGCTGGAGGTGGCGCTGCTCATGGCGCTGGAGCCGCAGGTCTATATGTTCGACGAGCCCACGGCGGGCATGAGCCATGACGAGGCGCCGGTGATCCTCGACCTGATTCGCGAACTCAAGAAGGACCACAGCAAGACCATTTTGCTGGTGGAGCACAAGATGGACGTGGTGCGCGAACTGGCCGACCGCATCATCGTGCTGACCAACGGCACGCTGGTGGCTGACGGCAAACCGGCCGAAGTCATTGCCTCTCCCGTGGTGCAGCAGGCGTATCTGGGGCTGACGCCCCAGGATGCCGTTGGCGGCACTGACGCTCCCCCCCATCCCAGCCTTCCCCCGTCCGGGGGAAGGGGAGAACAGCCATGAGCGAGCTACTGTTGGAACTCCAGGGCGTGCACACCCATATCGGCGCCTATCACATCCTCCACGGCGTGGACTTGGCTGTGCCGCGCGGAGAGGTCACCATGCTGCTGGGCCGCAATGGCGCGGGCAAGACCACCACGCTGCGCACCATCATGGGCCTGTGGCAGGCCAGCCAGGGCAGCATCCGTTTCGGCCAGCAGGACATCACGCGCCTGGCCACGCCGGCGATTGCCCAGCTCAACATCGCCTATGTGCCCGAGAACATGGGCATTTTTGCCGACCTCACGGTCAAGGAAAACCTGCTGCTGGCTGCACGCTCGGCCTCGCATGCTGCGCGCATGGACCGCTCGCGCCTGGACTGGATCTACGAGCTGTTCCCGGCCGTGCAGAAATTCTGGGACCATCCGGCCGGCAAGCTCAGCGGCGGGCAAAAGCAGATGGTGGCCGTGGCGCGCGCCATCGTCGAGCCGCGCGATCTGCTCATCGTGGATGAACCCAGCAAAGGTCTGGCTCCGGCCATCATCAACAACATGATCGAGGCCTTCGCCCAGCTCAAGGCCAGCGGCGTGAGCATTTTGCTGGTCGAGCAGAACCTTGCCTTCGCCAAGCGCCTGGGCGACGGCGTGGCCGTAATGGACAACGGCCGTGTCGTACACGCGGGCCGCATGGCCGATCTTGCGGCCGACGAGGAACTGCAGCAGTCGCTGCTGGGGCTGGCGCTATGAGGTCACAAAAATCAAAGCCAAAAGCAGCTCAAGCGCTGGCAGCTATGGATATGAAAGTTGGTGCCGAGGTAAAGACATGATGCGCAAGGACCTGGATTACAAGCCGCTGCTGCTGGTGCCGCTGCTGGCGCTGGCTACCTTGCCCCTGGTGGGCTCTCCCAGCACCTGGCTCACGCTGACGGTGGCGGGCCTGGCCATGGGCATGATCATCTTCGTCATCGCCTCGGGCCTGACCCTGGTGTTCGGCCTCATGGACGTGCTCAACTTCGGCCATGGCGTGTTCATCGCGCTGGGCGCCTTCGTCGCCACCAGCGTGCTCGGTGCCATGGGCGATTGGACGGGTTCGGCGCAGCTGTGGCGCAACCTGGTGGCCGTGCTGCCGGCCATGGTCGTGGCCATGCTGGTGGCGGGGGCCCTGGGCCTGGCCTTCGAACGCTTCATCGTGCGGCCTGTCTACGGTCAGCATCTCAAGCAGATTCTCATCACCATGGGCGGCATGATCATCGGGGAGGAGCTGATCAAGGTCATCTGGGGGCCGCAGCAGATTCCGCTGCAGCTGCCCGAAGCCATGAAGGGCGCCTGGCTGCTGGGCGACGCGGCCGTGGAGAAATACCGGGTCTTTGCCGTGCTGGTGGGGGCTGCCGTGTTCGCTGTGCTGGCCTGGACTCTGGCGCGCACCAAGATTGGTCTGCTGATCCGCGCCGGCGTGCAGGACCGCGAGATGGTCGAGTCCCTGGGCTACCGCGTGCGCCGATTGTTCGTGGCCGTGTTCGTCGCGGGCTCGGCCCTGGCCGGCCTGGGCGGCGTGATGTGGGGCCTGTACCAGCAGAACGTGGTGGCCCAGATGGGCGCCCAGGTCAATGTGCTGATCTTTATCGTCATCATCATCGGCGGTCTGGGCAGCACGGGCGGTGCGCTGATCGGTGCGCTGCTCGTCGGGCTGATGGCCAACTACACGGGCTTCCTCGTGCCCAAGGTGGCGCTGTTCTCCAATATTGCGCTCATGGTGGCCGTCCTGCTGTGGCGACCCCAGGGCATCTATCCGGTCGCCAACAGATGAGATACCCCCTGAGTCGCTTCGCGCCTTCCCCCCTGGAAGGGGGACGCCACCCTCGCTGCGGGGCGGCGCGGCCGGCCCAGGCCCTTGCTCGGTGGCAACTGGCTTGGTGCATGCCGGCTGCATACGTGGCGCCATGAAAGTTTGAAAGGCTAGTCTGATGCTCAACCGTTTGCTCTCCGGCGACCTGCCGCGCAGCCGCGTGCTGGCCGTGTTGCTGCTGGCCATCTTCGCGGGCCTGGCCCTGGCGCCGTTTCTCTTCCCCGGCGTCAAGGCGCTCAATGTGGCGGCCAAGGTGCTGATCTTCGTGGTGCTGGTGGCCAGCTTCGACCTGCTGCTCGGCTATACCGGCATCGTGAGCTTTGCCCACACCATGTTTTTCGGCATAGGCGCCTATGGCGTGGCCATTGCCTCCACGCGCCTGGGCGCGGGCTGGGGCGCGCTGGCCGCGGGGCTGGGCGGTGCGCTCGTGGTCTCGCTGCTGCTGTCGCTGGCCATAGGCCTGTTTTCGTTGCGCGTGCGGGCCATCTTCTTCGCCATGATCACGCTGGCCGTGGCGGCGGCCTTCCAGACTCTGGCATCTCAGCTGTCGGACTGGACCGGGGGCGAGGACGGCCTGACCTTCAAGATGCCCGAATGGCTGTCACCCAGCTTCGAGCCTTTCGAGAACGATATCTTCGGCGTGACCATCGACGGCAAGATCCTCAGCTACTACCTGCTGTTTGCCGTGGCCGTGGCCCTGGTGCTGATGCTGCTGCGCATCGTCAATTCGCCGTTCGGCCGCGTGCTGCAAGCTATCCGCGAGAACGAATTCCGTGCCGAAGCCATTGGCTACCGCGTGGTGGTCTACCGCACCACCTCCAGCGTGCTATCGGCCCTGTTTGCCTGCGTGGCGGGTGCCATGCTGGCTGTCTGGTTGCGCTACAACGGGCCCGATACCTCGCTCTCGTTCGAAATCATGATGGACTGCCTGCTCATCGTGGTGATCGGCGGCATGGGCACCATCTACGGCGCGGTGATAGGCGCGGTGGTGTTCCTGATCGCCCAGAGCTATCTGCAGGATCTGCTGCGCATGGCCAGCGAGGCCAGTGCCGGTCTGCCTTGGCTGGCCGCACTGCTGTCGCCCGACCGCTGGCTGCTGTGGCTGGGCCTGCTGTTCGTGCTTTCGGTCTATTACTTCCCCACGGGTGTCGTGGGGAGGCTGCGCGCGGCTGCGGCGCGCAAGCCCTGACATCTTTTACTGGCATCCCTTCTCTGACTGCTTTCACTACGACAGGAGACAAAGCCCATGCAGAAGACCTATGCGATTGCCTTGCCGCCTCTTTCCCTTGGCGCCCTTGCGGTGCTGGCGGCTGCCGTGCTGACCGCCTGCGGGGGCGGCGATGGAGGCGAGCTCAATGCCAAACCCGGTTACCTGGGCACGGTGCGGCAGCAGAGCTATGACGGCAGCAGCGATGACCTGCTGACCGCGGGCCTGGGCAAGAGCGGCCTGGCCGTGGCCACGGCGCCGGGCTTTGCCAGCGCGCTCCAACCCACGGCGGCCGAGCTGCGCCGCCTGGCCATCTACACCAATTACCGCGCCATGCTGGACATGACGGCAGCGGGCGGCTACGGCACGCTCTACGGCCCCAATGTGGATGCGCAGGGCCGGGTGACGGCCGGCGAAGGCAGGATTGCCGGCACCGAGTACATCGCGTTCTCGGACGACGGCACGGGCCGCAAGAACGTCACGCTCATGGTGCAGGTGCCGGACAGCTTCGATCCCAGGAAGGCCTGCATCATCACCGCCACGGCTTCGGGCTCGCGCGGCGTGTACGGCGCCATCACCACGGGCGAATGGGGGCTCAAGCGCGGCTGCGCGGTGGCTTATTCCGACAAGGGCACGGGCGCCGCGCCATATGACCTCATGAACGACACCGTGCCGCTGATCGACGGCACGCGCAGCACGGCTGCCGCAGCGGGCAAGCAGGCTGCATTCAATGCGGGGCTCACGGCTGGCGAACTGGCCGCCTTCAACACTGCCACGCCCAACCGCTTTGCCTTCAAGCATGCGCACTCGGGCCAGAACCCCGAGAAGGACTGGGGCCGCACCACGCTGCAGGCCGTGGAGTTCGCCTACTACGTGCTCAACGAGCGCCATGGGGAGCGCAATATTCTGGGCGAACGCCTGCGGACGCTCAAGCCGAGCAACACCATCGTCATCGCGTCCAGCATCTCCAACGGCGGCGGCGCGGCGATTGCCGCCGCCGAGCAGGACTCGCAGGGGCTGATCAACGGCGTGGCCGTGTCCGAGCCTGCGGTGGAGTTGCCTGCCAGCCCCGGCGTGACCGTGCAGCGCGGCGGCACGGCACTGCCTGTGGTGGGCAAGACGCTGGTGGACTTCACGAGCTATGCCAACCTCTATCAATCCTGCGCCTCGCTGGCGGCATCGGTCAGCGGATCTCCCTATGCGGCTGCGTTTGCTGCGGGGTTTGCCAGCACGGCTCTGCCGATTGCGCCCAACCGCTGCGCGGCACTCAGGACTGCCGGCTTGCTGAATGCCACGACCACGGCGGCCCAGGCCGAGGAAGCTTTGCAGAAGCTGCGCGACTATGGCTGGGAGCCGGAGTCCAGCGAGCTGCACGCCTCGCTGGCCGCCTTTGAGGTGGCGCCCGCCGTGTCGGTCACTTTTGCCAACTCGCTCTCGCGCGCCAGCGTGAAGGACAACCTCTGCGGCTACAGCTATGCCGGTGCGACGGCTGCGGGCGCAGTGACGCCGCTGGCCCCAGAGGCGCTGGCCAGCATGTTCTCCACGGGCAACGGCGTGCCGCCATCGAGCGGCGTGCAGCTCATCAACAACAAGGGCAAGTTCGGTGCCGCGCGCGACTTCCTCTCCGTCTCGGTGAACTCGGGCCTGGCCGACTGGAACACGCCGGGTGCGCTATGCCTGCGCAATCTCGTCACGGGCAATGATGGCGCCGCCAGGGCGCTGCAGGCCGGTGTCGACGAGACAAGGCGCAACGGCAATCTGCAGGGCAAGCCGGCCATCATCGTCCATGGCCGCGCGGATGCGCTGCTGCCCGTGAACCACACGACGCGGCCCTATGTGGCGCTCAACCGGAAAGTGGAAGGCGCTGCCAGCAAGCTCAGCTATGTGGAGGTCACGAATGCCCAGCACTTCGACAGCTTCATCGGCCTGCCCACCGTGCTGCCGGGGTACGACACGCGTTACATCCCGCTGCATGTCTATCTGAACCGCGCGCTCGATGCCATGTATGACCACCTTGCCAACGGCAAGGCGCTGCCCCCGAGCCAGGTGGTGCGCACCGTGCCGCGTGGTGGCAACCCGGGCCAGGCACCGGCCATACAGCCAGCCAATCTGCCGCTGATTGCCGGCACGCCGGCAGCGGCCGACAGGATAGAGGTCAGTGCCGGAGCCATCCGCGTGCCGGACTGATACGCATGACCGGCCGGTGGCTACGGCTGCCGGCTGACTACCGAAGTTGATAGCTGATAGCGCTTATCACATATGCGCTGGAGGCCTTTTTGATGCTGAAACCTGCCATGCCCAACCACTGCGCTTCTGCGGCCATCGTGCCGGCATCCTGCTATGCGAACTGCGCTGGCTACGAGATTCATTACCTTGACTGGAAGCCGCAAGGCCCGACCAAGGCTACGGTGATCGCCTGGCATGGCCTGGCACGCACGGGGCGCGACATGGATGCACTGGCGCAGTTTCTTGCAGTGCAAGGCTATCGCGTCATCTGCCCGGATACGCTGGGCCGCGGCCTGAGCCAATGGAGCCGCAACCCGCGCGAGGAGTATCAGCTGCGCTTCTATGCCCGGCTGGCACGCGAGCTGATGGATGCGCTGGAGCTGCAGCAGGTGCACTGGGTGGGCACCAGCATGGGCGGAGCGATAGGCACGGTCTGTGCATCCGGCCTGTTCGAGCCGGATCTCAGGCAGCGCATTCTCACGCTCACGCTCAACGACAATGCGCCCGAACTGGCCGAGGCTGCGCTGGCCCGCATCAAGAGCTACGCGGGCCGGCCGCCGGTGTTCGACACCGTCGCCGAGCTGGAAGGTTTTTTCCGCGCGGCCTACAAGCCCTATGGCTGGCTCAGCGATTTCGAGTGGCGCAAGCTGACCGAGACCAGCACGCGTCGTTGCGATGACGGCCGCGTCACCCCGCATTACGATCCGCGCATGATCGAGCAGTTCACCGAGCATGACAACGACTATCTGCTCTGGGATCACTATGACGCGCTGCAACTGCCCGTGCTGTTGCTGCGCGGCGAGGAGTCCGATCTGGTGCTCAAGCCGGTGGCCGAGCAGATGCAGCAGCGTGGCCCCGGTGCCCGAGGTCTGCTGACCTGGCTGGAAGTGCCGGACTGCGGCCATGCGCCGGCGCTCAATGTGAGCGCGCATTTCGAGGCCGTTCTGTCCCATCTGCACCAGGCTTGACGCGCAAAACCTCGCAGGCCCGGGGATGTTCGCGTCTCGCTAGCATCGGTGGCTAACCCTGGTCGGGGTAAGGAGCGTGGGTCATGGGTTTTGTCGTGGATCTGATTCGGGAATACGGCTTCGGCATTGTCTTTCTCAATGTGCTGATAGAGCAGCTGGGCGCGCCCATCCCTGCCTATCCGGTGCTGGTGGTGACCGGAGCGCTGGAGGGGGGCAGCCTGGCACGTCTGGGCTGGCTCACCGTGATTGCAGTGGCCGCAGCGCTGATAGCCGATGTGCTCTGGTACCACGCTGGCAGGGCCTATGGGCACAGGGTGCTGGGACGTATCTGCCGCATTTCGCTCTCGCCCGATGCCTGCATACGCCAGACCGAGTCGGTTTATGGGCGTTGGGGGGCCAAGTCCCTGCTGGTGGCCAAGTTCGTGCCGGGCTTTGCCTCCATTGCCAGTGCGTTGGCCGGTGTGGTGGGCACGCCGCTGCGCACCTTTGTGTTGTTCGATACGCTGGGGGCCCTGATCTGGGTGGGCTCGGCGGTGTTTCTGGGCTCGCTGTTCAGCTCCACGGTGCAGGATCTGCTCGATGTGCTGACGGCGCTGGGCAAATGGGGGCTGCTGCTGCTGTGCGTGGCGTTCGCGGTCTTCGTGGCGCGCAAATGGTGGCAGAGGCAGCGCGTCGTGCGTTCGCTGAAGATGCCGCGCATGTCGGTCGAGGAACTGGCGGGGCTCAACGCCCAGGGCATCACGCCGACGGTGATCGATGTGCGCGAACCCCTGCTCTTCGGTCAGGGTCATATTCCCGGAGCCAGCTCCTGGCTGGAGCATCAGGGCAAGGGCAAGGCGGCCTACGAACATTTGCTGCCGCGCGAGCGGCATGAGCATGGCCTGGTTGTGTACTGCGACTGTCCCGACGAGATCTCCGCCGCGCGCGTGGCCCGGCAATTGCAGCGTGCGGGATTTCACAACGTCCGGCCATTGTCCGGTGGCCTGACGGCCTGGGAGGCAGCGGGCTTCGAGCTGGAAAAGCCCCGGGCCTGAGCAGGCGCCAAAGAAAACGCCCTGACCGTAGGGCAGGGCGTCGGAGCAGGGACTGTGGCGCTTATTTTCCGGCAGGCATGGAGCAATGTCCGCCCTGTGCAGCCTGGCCGGAGCCGGCTGCGATCAGCGGCGCTTCAAAGCGCAGGTCGATGGCCGGCGATGTATGAAAGTCCCAGGCCAGAAAGACGAGCAGCAGAGCCCAGAATACGGTGCGCAAGGTGCTTGGTGAGGTCATGGTTGTTCCTTGCTCAGAAGCCGAAATGGCGGCGGATGCGCAGGCCGAAGATGGTGCCTGCAAATGCCAGCGGCACCCAGATCCAGCCGTGGATGGAGCCGGTGGAGATGCCCGAGAGCATGGCGCCCACATTGCAGCCGAAAGCCAGGCGCGAGCTATAGCCGAGCACCAGTCCCGCCACCAGGGCCACGACCCATTGCGCGCCTGTCAGTGCCTTGGCAGCCGCGGGCTTGCCGGCGGCAATCCACAGTGCGCCGCCCAGAATGCCGATATTGGTGATGCTGGTCACGTCCAGCAGCACGGTTTCGTGCAGGCGCGCCGCATTGCCGGGCTGGCTCCAGAACCAGTTGCTGGCCAGATCGACGGCGCCCGTGGCGTTGACGATCTTGGCGGCCCACAGACCAAAGCCGTAGACCACGCCCCAGGGCTGGCCCGCAATGATCAGATTGAGCGTGGCCAGGATGGCCAGCAGCACGGCGCCGACCAGCCATTTGCGCACCAGCAGCGGCTTGGCCGGGCGGTTCAGGGCGGCATTGGCCTTTTTCACATACAGGGCCACGCCTGCCGCTATCACGGCCAGTGCGACCAGCGTGGCGATCAGCGCTGGAGCCCAGCCCCATTGCGTGACCAGACCCACGGGTGCCGTATTGCCCAGGTCCAGCCACCAGCCCAGGTGCAGGCTGCCCAGAAAGCTGCCGATCGCAAACAGGGGCAGTATGGCCGTGTTCATGGGAATGCCCATGCCGGCTTTGTACAGCGTGCCGCTACCGCAACCGTCGGCGATCTGCATGCACAGGCCGAAGACAAAGGCTCCTACCAGCAGGCTGATGCTGGGGGGGCCGAGAGCTGCCGTCAGCTCGGGGAAATGGCCCAGCAAAGGCATGGCCAGGGCTGCAGCCAGCGCCAGCAGCAGCAACTGGCCAAAGATGCCGCTGCCGTCCTTTTCCTCGACCAGCATGCGCCAGCCCGTGGTGAAACCAAAGCGCTTGCCGGCCAGCACTGCGCCAAGGCCTATGCCCACAGCGAACAGCGCCGCTTGACGCACCGAGACCGACCACAGCAGCCAGCCAAAGAAAACGGCCAGCAAGGCCGTTATGGGAAGTCGTTTCATGTGTTTTTATGGAATTGATGGGTAAGGACTGCGACGCACTTTCCGCAAAGGGCATGCACCCAGATCAGAGACAACGAGCAAAGGCCGCCCTGCAGCGAAGTTGTTGTCCCCTTGGGGGCGCCCGGCTTGGGGAAGGCGCGAAGCGACTCAGGGGCTTACTTGAATGTTTTTTCCCACCATTTTTGGGCGTCATAGGCCAATGACTGGGCGCGGCCTGGCTGGTTGGCCATGCGCGGCGCGTCCTTGGATTGCGTCCAGTCCACCATGGAGCCCGCATACAGCTTCACATTGGGCAGGCCGGCCATTTCGGAGAGGCCGAACCAGTCGGTGGCCGCCCAGTGACCGGTGTTGCAGAAGGCCACCATGTCCTGGCCTTGCGGGCGCTGGACCTTGGCGGCGATCTCCCTGGCCTTGGCGGTATCCACGAACTGCGAAGTACCTGGCACAAACCACTGGTTGAAATCCAGCTGCTGGGCGCCGGGCAGGGTGCCCGAGAGCTTGGCGGCGGGCGCACGGGTCTTGCCCAGATAGAAGGCGTCGGGGCGCGAGTCCACCAGAGCCGCGTTGGACAGGTCGAGATGCCTGCCCACGTCCTGCTGGGTGGCCAGCCAACTGGCGTCAAAGGTCGGTGCGTAGCTGCTGGGTGCGATCTGCGTGCGGGTCTTGGCCAGGGGCTTGCCTGCGCTTTCCCAGGCCTTCATGCCGCCGTTGACGATGGACAGCTCCTGGAGACCCAGGCTTTTGAGCGTCCAGTAGACGCGGGCCGCGGCGCCGAAGTCCGTGGCATCGGCTCCGCTGGAGATCACGATGGCATGCGTGGCTGGCGTCAGGCCCAGGGACTGCACCAGTGCCACCAGCTTGGCCTGGTCGGGCAGCTCGCCGGGATTGGTGGCGGGGCCGCGCCATTTGCCGTAGGGGGCGTTGGCAGCCTGGGCGATATGGCCGGCCTCGAAGGCTTTGGGGTCGCGGATATCGATGAGGCGGACATCGGCCTGCTGCAGCAGTGGCTGCAGTTGCTCGGGGTTGAGCAGGGGTTGGGCTGCGAGCGCCCAGGCGCTGGTGCTCAGGCCCAAGCCCAGAACCAGCGCATAGCTTGTCAGAGAGTTTTTCATGGCAGGAGTCGGCAAAGCCGATTCGTCAGGGGCATGGCTATGCCCAGAGCCTCTATTGTCCGGCCTTGCCGCGACAGGGCCAACCAAGAAAAACTTGTCTGCTTATTGCCTGGGGTCATGAACCGGAGAGCAAACGGTGTGACTTCTGATGATGATAGCTAAAAGTGGTTGAGTCTCTTTGTAGGTAAGCGATTGCAGCTATTAATTTTGAATAATCATGCGCTTTGCCCGGCCGGAAACAGCTCCTGCACGGCCCGCCGGATGCCGCCATAGCCCGTACAGCGACAAAGGTTTCCGCACATCTGAGCCTCGGCCTCGGCAGCCGTGGGGCGGGGCTGCTGCTGGTGCAGCCAGCTCATGCTCATGACCATGCCGGAGCTGCAATAGCCGCATTGCACGCCGCCGCAGCGCGCCAGCGCCTCACGCACGGGTTCGCTGGCGCTGTCCTGTGCCACGGACTCGATGGTGCGCACGGTCTGGCCCTGGATCTGATAGGCCATCAGCAGGCAGGCATTCACGGGCTCGCCGTTGAGCCAGACCATGCAGGCGCCGCAGCGTCCCACTTCGCAGCCGGGCTTGGCCCCGGTGAGGTGCCAGTGCTCGCGCAGCAAGGTCAGCAGCCGGGTATCGGGGCTGCAACTGGCGCTGACCAGCTGGCCGTTCAGATTCAGCTGCAGCACCAAAGTCGGGGCCTCCTTTGCGCTGGCTGCGGGTGGCTTGCCGCCATGCTCCGGGATCTGGGTCGTCGTCATGGTGTGGAGGACTCCGCGCCCGCCTCCAACAGCGCGATCACGCGCTCCGGGGTCATGGGCAGTTGCGTGATGGGGTGCAGCAGTGCGGTGGCCAGTGCATTGGCGACTGCGGGCAGGGCCAGGTTGACGCTGATCTCGCCGGCTCCGCGCGGGCCTATGGGATCGCCCTCGGGAAGGTTCTCGATCGCCAGCACCTGCATGTCAGGGGCATCGGCCAGCGTGGGGATCAGGTAGCCGTCGAGATTGCGCGCCTGGTAGTGGCCGTCCAGGCAAGTCAGCTCCTCCTGGGTGCCCATGGCCAGGCCCATGAGGGCGCCGCCCTCCATCTGGCCGAGATAGCCCTGAGCCGACGCCACTGGGCCCAGCGCCGTGCACATCACCAGCCGCTGCACCTGGACCATGCCGCTCCAGGTGTCGACGCGTACCTGGGCAATGGCGGCGCAGGCTCCGAAGACGAAGTGGGTGTCATGCGCGTTGCCCTCCGGGTCCTCTGCGCGCAGGTCTAGGGAGATACAGGGCGCTTGTTCGCCCGATGCCCTTGCCAGATCGGCGTAGTTCAGGCACAGGCCCGCAGCGCTTTCCAGGCCCCGTGCGCCGCAGCGCAGAGGGATATCGGGCAGCAGTCTTGCTGCGGCCAGGAGCAAGGCTTGCTGCCAGGGCCGGGCCGCCTCCTGCAAGGCGCGCCATACCAGCGTGGTGGCGCGCGAAGCGGCCACTGGGCCCGAGTCGGGCGTCAGCCGGGTATCGCCCAGCACCGGCCGGATGGCATCGGCAGCACAGCCCAGATGCTGCGCGCCCAGGCTCTGTATGGCTCCGACCAGGTTCTGTCCCAGCTCGGTAAAGCCGCAGCGCAGCTCGATCGCACCGTCGGCGGCCAGGGCCAGCTCCATGCGGCAGTCACTGGGGCCACCCTTGCCAAAGCCGTCGCTGCGGTGGATCAGCGTGAGGCCCACGCCGTGTAGATGGCGGCCGTCCGCGCTGGCCCAGCGATGCGGCCCGCGCCACAGCGCCTGCTGGCGGGCGACATTGAGTGCGCGCTGGGCACCGTCAAACGGTACGACATGCTGGCCCAGCGGGCCGGGCGCTTCGGGAGCGGCGAGATTGAGGGCGCGAAACGCGTCAGCTGTCATGCCGACCAGCGCAGCCAGTCTGTCCATCTGCTGCTCGAGTGCAAATTGCACCTGCACGGCGCCGAAGCCGCGAAACGCACCCGCGATGCCGTTGTTTGTATAAGCCAGCCTGGCGCCGAGGTCCAGCGCCTGATACCGGTAGGGGCCGGGGGCATGCTCGAGCGCGGCATCCAGCACCTCGGGGCCGTGCGTGGCATAGGCCCCGGTGTCGGCCACTATCTGCACCTGGTGGTAGGTAAGCAGCCCCTGTGCATCGCAGCCGGTCTGCATTTCGATCTGCATGGGATGTCGCTTGACACCCAGATCCACCGATTGCGGGCGTGTCAGATGCAGCCGTACGGGGCGCTGCGCCTTCCAGGCCAGCAGGGCCGCAATCGGCTGAATCGTCAGCTCGTCCTTGCCGCCATAGGAGCCGCCCACGGGTGTGCCCACGGCATGCACTCTGTCGTGAGGCAGGCCCAGCATGTCGGCGATGACCTGCTTGTCCCGCGCGGGATTGTGGCCGCCGAAGAACAGCTGCAGGCCGCCCGCGCCATCGGGCTCGGCGACACCGCCTTCGGTCTCGAGAAAGGCATGCATCTGGCGCGGCGTCACATAGCTGTCCTGCACCCGGTGCACTGTGCTTGTCCGGGCCGCAGATATATCGCCCTGGCGGTGGCTGGCGGCATGCAGCAGATTGCCGCCCTGATGTACTGGCTGCTTGGAGGCCACCGTGTCGTCAAGGGCAGCGACCGGGTCGCAGACCGGGGGCAGGGGTTCGTAGTCAACCCGGATGAGCGCCAGAGCCTGGCGCGCCGTCTCCATGTCCACGGCCGCAACGGCGGCGACCGGGTCGCCCACATGGCGCACCTTGTCGATGCAGAGCACGGGCCGGTCCACCTTGCGCAAGCCATAGTGCTTGATGCCGGGAATATCGGCATGGGTCACCACGGCATGGACGCCTGGCAGGGCTTGGGCGGCGCTGGTGTCGATGCTCAGAATGCGCGCATGGGGGTGGGGGCTGCCGAGAATCGCTGCGCGCAGCTGGCCCGGTCGAATGCGGTCGGTCAGAAAGCCCGGGTTGCCGCCGAGCTTGGCCCTGGCATCGGGCCGGACCGGCAAAGTCTCCAGGCCCAGCTCGCGGATGTGATGAGAGGTGAGGAATTCCATGACGGTTCAGGCCAGCAGCCCGCAATGTCCGGCAATCAGGCGGCTGGCAATCCGGGCCAGATCGGGAGGCAGGCTTTGCTCGCAGGTGGTGCGTACATCGCCGAGGGAGGGACGGATCTGCAGCTCCTGCGCATAGCTCAGCAGCTTTTCCGTGGCTTGCAGACGGTGCACGCCTATGCCGGGGGCCGCCACGGCGATTCGGTCCACGCTCAGCAGCTGTTGTGCATCGCTCCAGCGCAAGGCCATGCGCAGGCGCGCGGGGGAGAATGCCGCGCGGTAGCCGACCTTCTCGAACACCAGTGGCCGGGGCTCCATCACATCGCTGCGTGGCAGCAGGAACGACAGCATCAGAGGCCGGTCCATGAGCTTCAATGTCTGCGCCAGCGACTGCAGGTTGCCGTCCGTCAATTCGACCTGTGCATCCATGGCCAGCAATACCGGGCAGCAGTCGCCTTCGCCCCAGCCTATATTGCCGCCCAGGGTTCCCAGACGGCGTATCCCCATGGCTCCGAGCTGAGCCAGGGCCTGGACGAGCACGGGCGCGTGCTGCTGTACCCAGGGGTGACAGCGGACGGCTTCCAGCCGCATGCCTGCACCGATATGCAAATACTGCGGGCCGAGGCTGATCTGCTGCATCTCGGGCCAGTGCATCACATTGATGAAATGCGTGGCCGACGGCGCCAGGCGAGGCTCTGCCCATGACTGCTGCAGCAGCGTGCCCCCGGCGATGAAGCAGGCGGCATTGCCGAGCTTGCGGGCCAGGGCCTGCGCGGCCTGGGGTGACGAGGGGTGGGTGAGCAGCATGGCAGCCTCCTGCTGGCGTGGTCCTCAGCGCTGCGCCCAGAAGGCTTGCTGCTGGGCGGCGATCTCGGCCTCCATCTCGGGTATCGGGCCGATCAGCTCTACGGCCTTCTGGCAATGGTCGAAGACATAGCGCGACGAGACGCTCATGGTCGGGTTCTCGCCATGGCTGCCTGTGCATTCCAGCAGGCGATGCTCGGTCATGCCGAACACGATGCGACCGATATTGGCCCAGTAGGCCGTACCGGCGCACATGCAGCAGGGCTCCACATTGGTGTAGAGCGTGCAGCTCCAGAGAAACTCGGCCGTGTAATTGGTGGCCGCCATGCGCGCTAGGGTCGATTCCGCGTGATTGACGGTGTCGATATTGCACTGCTCCATGAGCACGGTCTCCTGATCGGGGCCCACCAGGACGGCGCCGAAGGGGTGGTGGCCCATTTGCGTGGCGCGCTGGGCCACCGCCTGGGCGCGACGCAGATTGCGCTGGATTTGTTCGGCAGAGGGCGTCAGGCCCTGCGGGGGGAAGTTCTGGTCTGTCATGGTGGCGGTCCTTGTGTTGATCAGGCGGGAGTGCTCTGGCTCCAGGGAAAGAGGCGCTTGTGCAACTGCTGCACGCCACCATAGAGCAGCAGGCTGCACAGCACCAGCAGTGCCAGTGCGGCAAAGGCCACGGGTACCTTGAAGGAGGAGGTGGCAAACAGAATCAGATAGCCCAGGCCTTTTTCCGCAGCCACGAACTCGGCGACCACGGCGCCCACAATGGCCAGCGTGATGGAGACCTTGAGGGCCGAAAACACATAGGGCACGGCAAACGGCATGCGAATCTGCCAGTACTGGCGGCTGGTGGTGGCGCGCAGCGAGCGCGACAGCTCCACCAGCTCTGCCGGCACCGAAGCCAGGCCCAGGGCCGTGGAAACCACCAGCGGGAAAAAGGCAATCAGCGTGGTGATGACCACGCGGGGCAGCAGGCCGGCGCCCAGAGTGACGACGATGATGGGGGCGACGGCCACGATGGGGGTGGACTGGATCACCACCAGCCAGGGCATGATGATTTTCGACAGCAGCTGCGAGCGCGTGATGGCAATGGCCAGTGGGATGGCCAGCGCGATCGCCAGCGCATAGCCTATGAGCGCGACCTGCAAGGTGGCCGTGACATGCTCCAGCCAGCGCTGCAGCCCCATCTCGGCAGCAGCCAGCCAGATCTGGCTGGGAGCAGGAAAAATGTACTCGGGGATATGCGCCAGGCGGCAGGCGCACTCCCAGAACAGCAGGACGGCGAGGAAGACCAGCAGCGAAGCATGGCGTTGTATGAGGGCAGACATAGGGGGCCTCTTGGGGCTGCGGGAGGATCTTCAGGCGTGTGCGGGGTGTTTGCTGAAGACCTGGAGACGAATCTCGTTGGCCATTTCGGTGAACACGGGATCGGCCAGGGTGGCCATGCTGCGCGGGCGTGCCAGCGGCACATCGATGATGTCGGCCACACGGCCCGGGCGGGCGCTCATGACCACGATGCGGTCGGACAGCAGCAAGGCCTCCTGGATGGAGTGGGTCACAAAGACCACGGTCTTGGGGCGCTCGTTCCAGATACGCAGCAGCTCCAGGCTCATTTCGTCGCGTGTGAGTGCGTCCAGCGCCGAAAAGGGCTCGTCCATCAGCAAGATGTCCGGGTCATGCAGCAAGGAGCGTGCAATCGCGACGCGCTGCTGCATGCCGCCCGAGAGTTCGTGGGGCCGCTTGTGGCCGAAGTCCCTGAGGCCGATCATCTCCAGCAGCTGCTGGGCGCGGGCCTCTTCCTTCATTTCCACATGGCCGTATTTGTGGCGCATGGGGAAGGTGATGTTGTCCAGCACCGAGAGCCATGGCAGCAGCGTGGGCTTCTGGAACACCATGCCGATCTCGTCGCGTGGTTCGGTCACGGGCAGATCGAAGATACGTACCTCGCCGCTGCTGGGGCGGATCAGGCCCGCAATCAGGCGCAGTATGGTGGACTTGCCGCAGCCCGAGGGGCCGATCAGCGAGACGAATTCGTGGCGGCGTAGATGGAGGTCCACGCCCTGCAGGGCCGTGACAGGGCTGCCATCGCTGGAGACAAAGGTCTGGGTGACCGCGTTCAGATCGATTACGTATTGCATGGCAGGCGATCAAGGAAAGAACAAGGGCGGGAGCGAGAGGGCGGTGCTGCTCCGCCCTCGCATGGGATTTACTGGCTCAGAAAGCGGCGATCCACCAGCGTTTCCGGGTCGACCTTCTTGAGGTCGTAACTCATGGACTGGGCCACCCAGCCCCAGGTGGCAGCCAGCAGCCGGGGCTCGAATTTGCCCAGGCCGTCGCGCTGGCTGATCTCGTTCCTGAGCAGCGGGATGGAGGCTTCAAATTCGGCCTTGACCACGGCAGTGTCGGCTTCGGGCACCAGGGCCTTCAGCGACTCGGCCGCCTTTTGCGGGTTCTGGATGGAGAACTCCAGCGACTTGCCCAGTGCCCGCACATAGCGCTTGAGCACCTCGGGGCGTTCCTTGATGGTCTTGTCGCTGGCCATGACGGACCAGCCATAGCCGTCCAGACCGAACTGCGTCCAGGGCAGGACCGACAGTTCCCTGCTGGCCTGCTTGAGCACGGCGCCGAAGGCCGGAGCCACGGTCACCCAGTTGATGGTCGCGTCCACGCGGCCCTGAGCCAGCATGGGAGCCAGCGTGGCCGGGTCCGACTTGATGACCTTGATCTTGCTGGCGTCCACGCCGTTCTTCTGCAGCACGATGGGCCACAGCGCATTCGACGAGGAGAAGGTGGGCATGGCCACCGTCTTGCCTTCCATGTCCTTCAGGTTCCTGATCTTGCTGTCGGCGCGCGTGAACAGCGCATCGGGCTGTTTGGAATACAGCGACATCACGGCCTTGACGGGAATCCTGCCTTCGGCAGCGGCCATCATCAGCGCCGAGATGCCGCCAAAACCCACATCGGCAGAGCCCGAGGCCACCTTGGTGACGGCATCGGCCGAACCTCGGCCGGGAACAATCTTCACGTCCAGGCCTTCGTCCTTGAAAAAGCCCTGCTGCACGCCGGCATAGACAAAGGACTTGTCGCCCCCGGGCAGCCAGTCGAGTTGTACCGTGAGCTTGTCGGCCGCCTGGGCCGCTGCGCCACAGGCGACGAGCATGGCGAAAAGGGCGCAGCGTTTGAAGTGGGTGGTGGGACGCGTCATGAATAACTCCTGAAGAATGCGAGTTCGGGGCAATTGTTTGCTATACATTGATGAGCGGAATGCGTAAGCTCATAAAAGGTTTCGATTGGATTTCATCTAAAGCCGGCAGCAAGGCGTCGCTCAGGGCCTGAGGGCAGGCCAGCTGGGGCACATGGCCGCAATCGAGGCTGATGCGCCTGGCGCCCGGCGTGAGCTGCTGCATGCGTTGCTGCAGCGGCAGCGTCACGGAGCGGTCCTGGCGACATTCCACATAGATACGTGGCACCCGGCCAAAACGCTCGGCGCTGAGCCGGTTCACCATGGTCCGGCCCGCTTCGGGCTGGACGCAGAGACGGCTGGCCGCCTTGAGCGCTGCGGTTGGAGGGCAGTCATGCAGGAACAAATCCATGGCGGCTTCCAGCGGCACGCTGCTGGCATTGCGCTGCTCGTTCCAGGC
Organism: Comamonas sp. HJ-2; assembly: GCF_053615495.1. Lineage (NCBI taxonomy): Bacteria > Pseudomonadati > Pseudomonadota > Betaproteobacteria > Burkholderiales > Comamonadaceae > Comamonas > Comamonas sp. HJ-2. The sequence goes on from NZ_JBSIFD010000029.1 coordinate 33,282, forward strand.
CAGATGCGGGCCTATGCCCTGGTAGTCAAAGCCCGGATCGGCGGCGCGGCATTGTGCGATCACATCGCCATAGCTCATGCCGCTGGGCAGCATCATTCCGGCCAGGTAGACCAGGGCGCTGACCCGCTCGGGGGCGGTCTGGGCGACCTGAGATGCCGTCATGCCGCCACCGCTGTGACCGACCACCACGGCAGGGCCGTCCAACGACTCCAGCACGCGCAGCACATGGGCGGTGTAGCCGTCGAGGTTGGCGCAGCTGTCGTCTTCGGCGGCGGCATCGTTGCCCGGCAGATTGACGGCAAGCACCTTCCAGCCCCGGGCCTGCAGCAGCGGCGTCCAGGCCGCAAAAGCCCAGCTGCCTTGCCAGGCCCCGTGGATCAGCACCATATTGCGTGAGCTTGTCATCGTGGCCTCCGTCAACCGTAGGTGCGGCGATAGCATTCGATCTGGTGCTGTTCCACCGTCACGGTCGGGTATCTGGGCTGCTCGCCCTCGTCCAGGCAGGTGGGAATGCATTCCACCTTGTGCAGCGGGTTGCCCGTGAAGAAAAAGGGCACGGAATAGCGTTCGCGACCCGAGACGTTGATGACCCGGTGCAAGGTGGAGACATAGCGGTCGTTGGTCCAGCGCGCGAACAGATCGCCGATGTTGACGACGAAGGCGCCGGGCACGGGGGGCGCGTCGATCCAGCTGCCAAGGTCCTTGTCCCAGACCTGCAGGCCGCCGGCCTCGTCCTGCAGCAGCAAGGTCACGCCGCCGAAGTCCGTGTGCTCGCCGCAGCCTTTCTCGCCGGGTTCGGGGTTGGCGGGCTGGGGCGGGTAATGCAGCAGGCGCAGGGTCGCGGCGGCCTCCTTGAGATAGCCGTCGAAGTGGCTGACCGGCACGCCCAGCGACAAGGCCAGGCCGCGCACAATGGTCGCGCCCAGGCCGTAGGCGGCCTGGTAATAGTTCTGCATCACGGCGCGGAAGTCGGGCAGGGTTTCGGGCCATTGGTTGGGGCCGGTATTGAAGCGGCCGGCCAGCACGCGCGCATCGTTGGCCGCGACCTCGGCGCCGGCGTAAAAGCTTTCCTTGAGATCGGGCGGTGCGCCGCTCTCCAGCGTCTGGGCACGCAGCGGCTCATAGCCGCGATTGCAGCGGGAGAGCTTTTTGTCCACGGCCAGCTTTTCGGTCATGGGCAGGTCGAAGAAGCGCTGGCTGGCGGCAAACAGGCTGCTGATCAGCGCCGGGTCTATGCCATGGCCGGTGATATAGAAGAAGCCGCGCTGTTCGCAAGCCTGGCGCAGTTGCTCGGCCACCAGATGCTGATCCACAGGGTCATGGCTGCGCAGGCCGCTGATGTCGATGAGGGGGAGGGCAGAGATGCTCACAAATGGCGTCCAGAAACTGAAGAACTGGAGTCAGTTTAGAAAGCGCAGCCCGTGCTGGATAGCGCAGCTTTTGCTGCAGGGTGATCTAAAAATGTGAGCGCCAGTCGCTGATGGGTAAAGCGCTGCACGGCATTGGTGCATTCGCAAAAAGCGATGCGCACAATGCCGGTGCAGGCACAGGCCGGGGGCGGGTTCAGCTTCTGGCGCAAGCCGCTGCAGTGGCGGTCTGCGTGCGGGCCACCCATTCACGCAGGGCGACGCTTTCCTCGTCCTCGCGGCTTTCTATGGCATCGGCCGCGATGCGGTTGAAGGCGTCGAGTGCCGATGGCAGCGTGCGTCCTGCACGCACATAGACGCCGAGTTCGGAGTACAGCGTGGTGGGCGTATCCAGCGGCACATGGACCAGCCTGCCTTCGCGCAGCTCGCGCTCCAGTCCCAGCCTGCTCTGGAAGAAAATGCCCACGCCGCGTTCGGCAAGACTCTTGGCCAGCTCGATGGACGAGGTTTCCAGCAACACCTGCAATGCACGCTTGTGGTGCGCCAGCAAGGGCTGCAGCAAGTCGTGCATGGAGAGTTCGGGCGTTGGCAGAATCAGCGGAAAGGCCGCGCATTGCGCAAAGTCCACGCGCTCCAGCTGGGCAATCGGGTGCTTGGGCGGCACGATGGCACCCAGCGCAAAGCGGCCCATGGTGCATTGGCGCAGATTGTCGTGGCGCTTGACGGAAAAGCCTATGCCAACGTCCGCATCGCCCTGAATCACCGCCTGTGCCGCCTGCTGGGAGCCGCAGGTGCGCACATGAATCTGAATCGTGGGGTAGCGCCTGTGCATCTGCGTGAGCACGGCCGGCATCAGGTCGGCGTTCAGGCCTTCCACGGCGGCCACGCTGACCGAGCCGCGGCGCACGCCACGCAGCAGCTCCAGCTCGGTGCTGAGGCGGTGCTCGTCCTGCAGCACCGTGATCACATGGCGCGAAAAAACTTCGCCGGCGGCCGTGAGCCGCAGGCCCGAGCTCAGGCGCTCGAACAGCGGGCTGCCGATTTCGTCCTCGAGCTGCAGCAACTGGCGGTTGACCGCCGACGAGGCCACATGCAGATGGCGTGCGGCTTCGCGTATGGAGCCGCAACGGCGGATCATGTCGAAATAGCGAATGGAGCGGGCGTGAATATGCATGCTGCCGGAGGCAGCATATGCCGTGCCAGTTCGCTGGATGGCCGCCTACTGCGGCGCGCCGGCCGCCTTGGCGTGCTGGGCGCGGGCCTTGAGATCGACATCGTCCTCGCGCCCGGTGGGCCAGCCTTGCATATGCTGCTGGGCAATATCGCTGAGGGCGGTGATCCAGGGCGCACTGTCGTTGAGGCAGTCTATGTACTCGAACTGCTGGCCGCCCGCATGCAAAAAGGCCTCGCGCGCTTCCTGCTTGATTTCCTCCAGCGTCTCCAGGCAGTCGCTGGTAAAGCCGGGGCAGACCACGTCGACGCGCCGAGTGCCAGCCTGGGCCATGGCAATCAGCGAAGGCTCGGTATAGGGTTCCAGCCATTTGGCCTTGCCAAAACGCGATTGGAAGGTCACCAGATACTGCTCGTTGCCGAGCTTGAGTCGCTCGGCCAGCAGGCGTGCCGTCTTGTGCGATTCGCAGTGATAGGGGTCGCCCAGGTGCAGAGTGCGCTCAGGCACACCATGAAAGCTCATGACCAGCTTGTCCCCGCGACCATGGCCGCGCCAATGGGCTTCTATGCGCTGTGCCAGCGCTTCGATATAGCCGGCATCGTCGTGGTAGCGGTTGACGAAACGCAGCTCGGGAATATGGCGCTGGGTCCTGGCCCAGTCGTAGACGGCGTCGAACACGCTGGCCGTGGTCGTGCCCGAATACTGGGGGTACAGCGGCAGGATCAGGATGCGCGTTGCGCCGTCTTTCTTGAGCGCATCCAACTGGGCCGCAATGGACGGCGTGCCGTAGCGCATGGCTGGCAGCACCAGCACATTGTGGCCCCGCTCGCCCAGCCAGCCGCGCAGCAAGGTGGCCTGGCGTGTGGTCCAGTGCAGCAGCGGGGAGCCGTCTTTTTCATGCCAGACGGTGGCGTACTTGGCGGCCGACTTGGCCGGACGGGTGCGCAGGATGATGCCGTGCAGAATCGGCCACCAGGCGAGCTTGGGAATCTCGACCACACGATCGTCACCGAGAAACTCCGCCAGATACGGGCGCACTGCGGCGGCCGTGGGCGCGGCCGGCGTGCCCAGATTGCACAGCAGGATGCCGGTGCGTGCGGATTGATCGTGACGGAAGCGGGGTTCGGGCGCAAAGCGTGATGGCATGGCGCAATTGTGTCAGCTAATCGGATAGGCGCAGCCGCTCTGCGGCATTGGCCGGGGAGCTATTCTTCGGGACATGCAACCCCAAGACACCACCGCCCCAGCCATTGAAACCCTTCAGCGCCTGCGCCACAGCGGCCGGATTCGTGCCATCAGCCTGGATCTAGACGACACGCTCTGGCCCATCTGGCCCACGATTGCCAAGGCAGAGGCTGTTTTGCTGCAGTGGCTCGCGCAGCATGCTCCCGCTACTGCCGAGCACCTGGGCGATACAGACAAGGTGCGCGCCCTGCGCCATGAAATCGTGGCCTTGCGCCCGGATCTGAAAGCCGACCTCAGCGGCCTGCGCCGCGAGTCCATCCGGCTGGCGCTGAGCCGTGCCGGTGACGATCCTGCCCTGGCCGAACCGGCCTTTGACGAGTTCTTTGCCGCTCGCCAGCGGGTCGAACTGTTTGACGACGCCTTGCCGGCGCTGCAGTTTCTCTCGCAGCGCTGGCCGGTGGTGGCCCTGTCCAATGGCAATGCGAATGTGCATGTGGTGGGGATAGGCGAGCACTTCCATGCCTCGCTGTCTGCCAGCGGAGCCGGCATGGCCAAGCCCGAGACGCGGTTTTTCCAGGCCGCGGCCGATGCGGCTGGCGTGGCCCCCGAGCATGTGCTGCACATCGGCGACGATGCGGAGCTGGATGCCCGAGGCGCCATGGATGCGGGTATGCACGCAGTCTGGCTCAACCGCGGGCAGGTAGCATGGCCTTGCGTGGGAGCTGAACCCCACGTCACAGTCGCCAGCCTTTGGCAGTTGTGTCAGGGGCTGGCAGATCGTTGACCGGGACGAGCGGGAGCTTTGCGGGTCAGCGAACAAGGACCGCCTATGCCTACCTGCCTGTCTGCCTGTCTTCACACGCCTCCACTGGCACCTGTGCGAACCATTGCCTGGAGCCGGCCTCTAGTGTGGTTGTCCAGAGCCTTGCAGGACATTTCTAACGCTCCGTTAATCAGTCTGGCGCATGGTCTTGCCTTGATCCTGATCGGTGCAGCAATCCTGACCCTGGGGCACAATCGCTTCTGGTTGATGGCAGGGGCCTTGTCGGGCTTTCTGGTGGTGGGGCCTCTGGTGGCCACCAGCCTCTATGCCGTCAGCCGGGCCATGGAGCGCGGTGAGGTGGCAGACTGGGGTCTGATCCGTCGCACCTGGACGCAGTGGCAGAGCTGCCATGCCACGGGCCGGGGAGGGTACTGGTGCATGGTTCGGTTCGGCGCCTTGCTGGCGCTGGCCGCCACGGGCTGGGTGCTGATTTCGGCATCGCTGATCACCGTGATGTCGCCCGTGCGCGTGCAGACCCTGCAGGATTTCATTGCGCATGTGGTGCTGGCCAGGGATGGTCAGCTATTTGTGCAATGGATGGCTTTGGGCAGCTTTCTGGCTGCTCCGATTTTTGCGTCCAGCGTGGTGGCCATGCCGCTGATGCTGGACAGGCGAGTGACCGTGCGCCAGGCCGTGTTGACCAGTTGGTCCGTGGTGCTGGCCAACCCTGGCCCTATGGCCTTGTGGGCGGCGCTGATTGTGATGTTGACTTTGCTGGGCCTTGGCAGCTATCTGCTGGGGCTGGTGGTTGTGATGCCCCTGCTGGGCCATGCCAGCTGGCACGCCTATCGAGACCTGGTGGATGCCTCTGCATTCCCGGCCAGGGATGACGCGATAGTGTCTGCCGTCTGAGCGCTGCGCGACCAGGGCCTGGCAAAGGCTGTAAGGACCTGGTTGTCGTGATATTCGGATATACGGAAGAACAGCTTGCCCACTTTTTCCTGACCTGGGGCGTGGGCGCCTTCATCTTGTTCATGGTGTTCATCATCCTGCAGCTGGCGCGTCAATCCAAGGCAGGCAAGTTCGGCACCTTTGTGATCTTTCTGGGCCTGGGTGTGGGCTTTGTAGGCTATCTCGCCAAGATCATCATCCAATGGTGGATAGAGAGCCGCTGAGCCGATACATGGGGCGGCGCTGACCGGCTCACTACTCGAGCAAGGTCCGCCCCGCAGCGAGAACCTAGCCCCCTTCCGTAAAGAAGGGGGAAGAAGCGGTGTCTCAGTGGATTAACCCGGTTTCACCTGTGCGCGTTTGAGCACTTTTTGCCAGCGGTTCTGCTCGGTGGCGATGAACTGGGCAAACTGCTCTGGCGTGCTGCCAATGGGCTCGGCCGCGTCGCCCTGCAAGCGCTTGAGTGCATCGGGCGCCTTGACGGCCTTGGCGCACTCTGCAGCCAGCTTCTCTACATGGGCGCGAGGCAGGCTGGAAGGGGCCAGCATGCCGTACCACTGGGTCATCTCGAAGCCCGAAAAGCCCTGTTCGGCCACCGTGGGCACATCGGGCAATTGCGGCAGGCGCCTGGTCGAGCCGGTAGCGATGCAGCGCACCTTGCCGGCCTTGATGAAGGGCAGCAGCGCGGCGGCGCCGACCGAGGCAGCATCAAGGCGGCCCGAGAGCAGGTCGGTCATCATGGGGCCGGTGCCGCGGTAGGGCACGTGGAGCATGAAGATGTCGGCCGTCATTTTCAGGTATTCGAATGCCAGATGCCCCGCGCTGCCGTTGCCGGCCGAGCCATAGCTGAGCTTGCCGGGGTTCTTCTTGGCATAGGCCACCAGATCGGCAATGTTCTTGACGGGCAGATCGGGGTGCACCACATAGAGGCTGGGCACCTTGGCCAGCAGGCTCACGGGCACAAAGTCCTTTTTAGGGTCCCAGGGCAGCTTGTCGAAAATATAAGGGTTGACGGCCAGGGTGCCGATATGGCCGAGGATGACCGTGCTCTGGTCATCGGCGCGAGCCACCTCCTGCATGGCGATATTGCCCGCGGCGCCGGGCTTGTTGTCCACGAATACGTTCTGGCCTATGGTCTTGGACAGCTCTGCGGCGGTGGAGCGGGCCACGATTTCAGAGCTGCCGCCAGGCGCAAAAGGCACGACAAAGCGAATCGGACGGCTGGGCCAGCCGTCATCGGCAGCGCGGGCCATGCCGGGCAGCAGGCCGCTGCAGGCCAGGGCTCCTGCACTGGTCAGCAGATGGCGGCGCGAGATGCTCAGAACTTCGCGAGTGGACTTGTCGAAGGTGGATGCCATGTTGTCTCCGTTGCTTTTTGGCTTTTGGCGGCTGAGAGATTGCCTCTTCGGCCATGGTTGCAACTGTGGCTGTCAAATCGCTGTCAAACCTGGTGCAGCAGGACTATCCAGGCATCAGGATTGTGCTGATAGGGTTTGCTCTAGAGCTGCTCAGCCCTGGTCCATCCGGACCAGTTCGTCGGCTGCCGTTATCCCGCAACGCACCGCGCCTTCCAGCGTCGCCGGGTAGGGCCCATTCAGATAGTCGCCGCAAGCCCAGAGGCCATGGCCCAGCTCCAAGCCAGGGCGCTTCACGCCGGGTCGGCAGGCAAATGTGGCGCGCTTTTCAACCACGGTCAGCACAGCTTGAATGTCCTGCCAGCCCAGTTGCTGACGGGCTTGTTCCAGCATCTGCTGCTCCAGGGCTTGGCGGTCCGTGCGGCAGTCGCTGACGACAAAGGCCATCAGGCCTTGCTGGGTGCCATCTGATGGCTGTAGGTGCCCGCGGTCAAAAACAAACTGGGCTGGAGCCTGCTCGCCGGGTTGCAGTGCCAGCCAGGGCAGCCCGGCGGCAAGGCGATGGCTGGTGCGCGCATAGACCGTGGCAATGGCCGTGTGCTCCAGCGCCTGCGCGGTCTGTGCCCAGTGCTGGTAAGCCACCGCGTCGCGTGCGGGCAGGCGCTGGTCTTCGGCCGCCAGCAGGGCCAGGCGGACGGCTTCCTGAGGTGGGCAGGCCAGCAGCACGGCATCAAAGCGCGATTGCTCCAGCTCCGCGGCAATGGTTGGGTTGGAGCTGCGCAGCAGCCATTGCCGGCCCTGGGGGCTCAGCTCCTGAATGCGGTTGGCCGTATGCACCGCATGGCCGCGGCCTTGCAGCCATTGCGCAGCCGGGATGGGAAAGAGATCGCCAAGGCCGCAGCGTGGCACCAGAAAGTGCGAGCCGCCCGTGCCCGCGAACAGCGCATCATGCAGCACGCGCAAGAAGATGCTGCCGCTGGCCTGTGCGGCTGGCAGATTGAGGGCCGAAACGCACAGCGGCTCGATGAATTCGTCGAGCAGGCGCATTGGCAGACCGCTGCAGATATCGGCAACGGTTGCAGCCTCTGCGCAGCGAAAGCCCTGAACGCGCCAGCGCAGGGCACGGCCCAGCAGGGCGGCACGTTCGCGCAGCGACCAGCCGTTGGCTGTGGCAATGCCGATCAAGGCGTCCAGCGGCGCCGGCAGGTCGGGGAAGGACAGGCCGTTGCCATCGGCGTAGCGCATGGCCAGTGGCCTGCGCAGCAGGGCTTGCTCCGGCGTCGCACCCACGATGCGCATGAGCCGCAGGCATTCGGCATAAGCGCCAATCAGAATGTGCTGGCCGTTGTCGGCGATGGTGCCGTCCGGCAGTTCCAGATTGCGGGCCCGGCCACCGAGCTGGCGGCCGGCCTCGAAAACCGTGGGCTGATGGCCGTCTAGCGAGAGCTTTACAGCGGCAGCCATGCCGGCCCAGCCGCCACCGATGATGGCAACTTGCATGGCGCGCTTACATGCGGCCCAGTGCCTGCATCTTCCAGACCAGCCAGAACTTGCGCAGTGGCGTGAGGCTGATGCGCTGGTGCAGCACCTGGAAGTTCTCGGACTCGATTTCGCGCAGCAGGGTGCGATAGATGCTTGCCATCATCAGGCCGGGCTTTTGTGCGTGGCGGTCGGCATCGGGCAGCAGGCCAAGCGCCTTGTCATACAGGCTGTGGGCACGCTCGGCCTGAAAGCGCATCATCGCCGTGAAGCGATCCGAATACTCGCGCTTGTTGATCTCGTGGGCCTTGACGTCGAACTGCTGAAGCTCGCTGATAGGCAGGTAGATGCGCCCGCGCATGGCGTCTTCGCCCACGTCGCGGATGATATTGGTCAACTGCAGGGCCTGGCCCAGGGTGTGGGCGTATTCGGTGGTGCGCTCCTCGGTCTGCCCGAAGATGCGGGCGGCAACCTCGCCTACCACGCCGGCGACCAGATGGCAGTAGCGCTGCAGACCGGCAAAGTCCAGGTAGCGGGTCTGATCCAGATCCATCTGGCAGCCTTCGATGACGGCCTGCAGATGGCGCTCTTCGATGCCATAGGTCTTGGCGTGGGGCATCAGTGCCTGCATCACGGGATGAGCGGACTGGCTGGTGAATGCCCTGTGCACCTCGGTCTTCCACCAGGCCAGCTTGGTGGCTGCCACGCCGGGGTCCGTGACCTCGTCCACCACGTCATCCACTTCGCGGCAGAAGGCATAGAAAGCCGTGATGGCGGCGCGGCGCTCCTTGGGCAAGAAGAGAAAGGCGTAATAGAAGCTGCTGCCCGAAGAGGCGGCTTTGTCTTGGACGTACTGATCCGGATTCATAGGGGGAGCATTGTCCCATGACGCGGGTCGTTGGCCGACACAACAGTGAAATGCGCGGCATGCACCTGGTTGGACTTCAAATTCAATAGCGAACTGCTCATATACAGAAAGGGTTCAGGGCTATCTGCTTCGCTTACATGCGCAGGGCTTGCCAGAGCATGGCGGCCATATCGAGCTTGCCCAGCTTGATGCGCTGATAGAGGTTGCGCCCCTGCATGGCGTCCAGTCTGTCCAGAATGCGCAGACCGCCTTGCACGACCAGGCGCAGCTCCCAGCCCGTACGACCGGGTAGTTGATGTACCAGGGGCGCACCATGGTTCATCAGGCTGCGGGCCTGGCGGTTGAGTTCGCCCAGCAAAGATTGAAGCTCGGGCGTCAATGCCGCTGCTTCCGGCTTGATGGCGCTGCGCACCAGGCCGTGGCGGGCCAGATCGGCATCCGGCAGGTAATGGCGCTGGCGCGGCAAGTCCTGGCTCAGGTCCTGCCAGAAGTTGATCAGCTGCAGCGCGGTGCAGATGGCGTCACTCTGAATCAGTGCCTTGGCGTTGACCACGCCATACAGATGCAGCAGCAGGCGGCCGACCGGGTTGGCCGAGCGGCGGCAGTAATCCAGCAACTGGGCCATGTCGGTGTAGCAGGCCTGGGCGGCCGTCATGCGCACATCCTGCTCGAAGGCGCTGAGCAGGTCGGCCAGCAATGGCTTGGGCAGGCCATGGGCCTGGACCTGGACTGCCAGCGGGCCAAAGATATGCGGCCAGGCGGTGCGCATCAGCATCGCTGTTTCCCCAGCGTTGCCTAGCTGCTGCAGATCGGCGGCATATTGCTGCAACTGTGCCAGGCGCTGCTCGGCGCTGTGCTGGCCCTCGTCGGCCAGGTCGTCGGCGGTGCGCGCAAAGTGGTAGATGGCGGCGATGGGTGCACGCAGCCGTGGCGGGCACAGCCAGGAGGCGACGGGAAAATTTTCGTAATGGTTGATGCTGGCCGGCGCATTGGCGACGGGGCTTGCTGGGGGCATATGGTTCACGCCCGTATTGTGGACCGGGCGGGCTTGCCGGCTTGCTCCAGCCCATAAAAAGACGGCGCAAAAGCGCACGTGCGTGCACAATCAGCGCTGACTTTGGTGCAGCGGCCTGCCCGGCGGCTGCGCTTTTCCTATTTTTACAAGCCCAGAACACCATGGCTGTTTCGTCTTCTCGTCGTTTTGCAATGTTGTCTTTGCCGCGCCGGCCTGCCGTGCCCCTGGCTGCGCTGTCCATAGTGGCGGCGGCTGTCATGTTGTCGGCCTGTTCCAAGAAGGAGGCTGCGCCCGAGCCGGTGCGTGCCGTCAAACTGGTGACCGTGGGTGAGGGGCAGATCGAATCTGCACAGGAATATTCGGGCGATGTGCGGGCCCGTGTGGAGTCTCGCCTCGGCTTCCGCGTGGCGGGCAAGATCACCAAGCGCGAGGTGGAGCTGGGCCAGCATGTGAAGGCCGGACAGGTGCTGGCGCGCCTGGATGCACGTGACTATCAGCTCAGTGCCGATGCCGCGCGCGCCCAGTTGGCCTCGGCTACCACGCAGCGTGATCTGGCCGATGCCAATGCCAAGCGTTTTCGTACCCTGCGTGCACAGAACTTCATCAGCGCCGCCGAGATGGAGCGCTACGAGGCCAATCTGAAGGCGGCCCAGGCATCGCTCGACCAGGCGCGGGCTCAGCTCTCCAGTCAGTCCAATCAGGAGAACTACACCCAGTTGCTGGCTGATGCCGATGGCGTGGTCACCAGCGTGGATGCCGAGCCCGGTCAGGTGGTTGCGGCCGGAACACCCGTGGTGCGGATTGCCCAGGATGGTGCGCGCGACGCGGTGTTCAGCGTGCCGGAAGACCGGCGTAGCGCCATCAAGCAGGGGCAGGGCGTCAAGGTCAGGCCCTGGTCGGATGAGTCGCGCGTCATCAGCGCCCTGGTGCGTGAGGTGGCGGCCAGCGCCGATCCGGCCACACGCACCTATGTGGTCAAGGCCGCTCTGCAGGGAGCGGACCTGCCCGCATTGGGAGCCACCGTGCATGTCATGCCGGAGGGCATGGGCGTGAGCCGCGAAGCCGTAGGCAGCCAGGTCATCAAGTTGCCAACCACGGCCTTGCGCCAGGAGGGTGGTAACGGTCAGGGTACGGCCGTCTGGCTCTATGACGCGGCCAGCAGCTCGGTGAAGCTGCAGCCGGTGCAGATTGCCAGCGCCGACGGTAATGAGGCGGTGATTGCCTCGGGTCTGCAGCCTGGCATGCAGGTGGTGGCCACAGGCGCCCATGTGCTGACCCCGGGCCAGAAGGTGACGGTATATCGCGACAAATACGCCAAGCCACCACAAAACTCTGTATCAAATCAGCCCAAAACGCAGGTGGATAAAATGCAGAATGCTCCTGAATCTGGAGCGTCTCAGCCTGCAGTCGCTGCGGAGGCGGGCAAATGAGCGGCACTGGACACAAAAAGACCGGTGGTGCGCATTTCAATCTTTCCCGCTGGGCGCTCGATCATGTGGCGCTGACGCGCTATTTCATCGTCGTGCTGATGCTGCTGGGCTTTGCGGCCTTCTTTCAGCTGGGCCAGGACGAGGATCCTCCGTTCACCTTCCGTGCCATGGTCATTCGCACCTACTGGCCCGGTGCGACTGCCGAGCAGGTGGCTCAGCAGGTGACGGACAAGATCGAGCGCACGCTGCAGGAAGTGCCTTATGCCGACAAGATCAGCAGTTACTCCAAGCCTGGCGAGTCGCAGGTCATCTTCCAGGTCAAGGACTATTCGCCCCCCAAGGAGGTGCCGCAGCTCTGGTATACGGTGCGCAAAAAAGTGGGGGATATGCGCTACACCCTGCCGCAGGGCGTTCAGGGACCGTTTTTCAACGACGATTTCGGCGATGTCTATGGCGTGATCTATGCGCTGCAGGCCAAGGGCTTCAGCTATGCCGAGCTCAAGACCCTGGCCGACGATGTGCGTCAGCAACTGCTGCAGGTGCCCGATGTGGCCAAGGTCGAGCAGTTCGGCGTGCAGGATGAAAAGGTCTATGTGGAGCTGTCGCACCGCGCCACGCAGATGGGGCTGAACCTCAAGCAGGTGCTCGATCAGCTCAACCAGCAAAATGCCGTGGCATCGGCCGGTACCTTGCAGACGCCGGCTGAAACCATTGTGTTGCGTGTGCAGGGTCAGTTCAACGATCTGGAGCAACTGCGTGCCATGCCCATCATCGGCCAGGGCGGAGCGCAGCTCAGGCTGGGCGATATCGCCGAGGTGCGTCGCGGCTATGCCGACCCGGCCAATGTCATGGTGCGCTTTCAGGGCGAGCCTACGGTGGCGCTGGGAGTGTCCATGGTCAAGGGCGGCGACATCATTGCCCTGGGCAAGGCGCTGACGCAGGCCACGGAGCGCATCGCCAAAAGCCTGCCCGTGGGCGTGACGCTGAGCAATATGCAGAACCAGCCCAAGGCGGTGGCAGATTCGGTCAGCGAGTTTCTCCAGGTGCTGATCGAGGCTGTGGTCGTGGTGTTGGCCGTGAGCTTTCTGAGTCTGGGTCTGCACAAGCGCCCGGGGCAGCATCCGCTGTGGAAGCGCTGGTATATCGACCCGCGTCCCGGACTGGTGGTGGGCATCACCATTCCGCTGGTGCTCGCCGCAACCTTCCTGGCCATGTGGTATTGGAATATCGGTCTGCACAAGGTGTCGCTGGGCTCGCTCATCATTGCGCTGGGCCTGCTGGTGGACGACGCCATCATTGCCGTGGAGATGATGGTGCGCAAGATGGAGGAGGGCTACGACAAGTACCGCGCCGCCACCTTTGCCTATGAAATCACCTCCAAGCCCATGCTGACCGGCACGCTGATCACGGCAGCGGGCTTTCTGCCCATCGGCATGGCCAAGTCCATGACGGGTGAATACACCTTTGCCATCTTTGCGGTGACGGTGATTGCGCTGGTGCTCAGCTGGTTTGCATCGGTGTACTTCGTGCCCTATCTGGGCCTGCTGCTGCTCAAGAAGCCGCCGCATGCCGCCAAGCTGCCGCCCGAAGTGGCATCCGGTGAGGTCTCGGCCGAAGAAGCAGGCATCAACACCAATGCAGGTGAACATGAGCTGTTCGATACGCCGTTCTACAACCGTTTTCGCCGCATGGTGAACTGGTGTGTGCAGCACCGCTGGCTGACGATTGGCGCGACGGTGCTGGTGTTTGTGCTGGGTCTGGCGGGCATGGGCAAAGTGCAGCAGCAGTTCTTCCCTGATTCCAGCCGCCCAGAAGTGCTCGTCGATATATGGTTCCCCGAGGGCACGTCCTTGCAGGCCAACAAGGAAGTGACGCTGCGCGTGGAAAAGCGCTTTTTGCAGCTCGACGGAGTGGAGTCCGTCAGCGAGTGGATAGGCTCTGGAGCACCGCGTTTCTATCTGCCGCTGGACCAGGTGTTTCCGCAGAACAACGTCTCCCAGTTCATTCTGGTGGCCAAAGACCTGAAGGCGCGCGAGGAAATCCGCAAGCAGCTGCCGGCGCTGATGGCCGAGGAATTCCCCGAGGTGCGGGCGCGTTCCAAGCTACTGCCCAATGGGCCGCCCGTGCAATATCCGGTGCAGTTCCGTGTCATGGGCTCGGACCCAGCCAAGCTGCGCACCTACGCCGATGAAGTCAAGGCGCTCATGCAGGCCAATGCCGATATGCGTGGCGTGAACGATAACTGGAACGAGTCCGTCAAGGTCATCCGCCTGCAGGTCGATCAGGACAAGGCGCGTGCCCTGGGTGTGACCAGCCAGTCGATCGCCGAAGCCACGGGCATGAACTTCAGCGGCACCACAGTGGGGCAGTTCCGTGAAGGCGACAAGCTGATCGATATCGTGATGCGCCCGCCCAAGCAGGACCGCGATGCAATTACCGATATCGCGGGTGTCTATGTCACCACGGCAAACGGGCAGTCCATTCCGCTCACGCAGATTGCCAAGCCCGTCATGGTCTGGGAGCCGGGCGTGATGTGGCGCGAAAAGCGCAACTTCGCGATTACCGTTCAAGGCGATGTGCGCGAAGGCCTGCAAGGTGCAACGCTGACCAACGAGCTGTTGCCGCAGTTGCGCAAGATGGAGGCTGGCTGGCATGCTGCGGGCGACACCGGCTATCGCATCGAAGTGGCCGGTGCCGTGGAGGAAAGTTCCAAGGGGTCGGGTGCCATCGTGGCAGGAGTCCCGGTGCTGCTTTTCCTGACTTTCACCCTGCTTATGTTGCAGTTGCGCAGCGTCAGCCGTTCGCTGCTGGTCTTTATCACCGGCCCGCTGGGCATCCCTGGTGTGGCTGCGGCCTTGCTGCTGCTGAATCGCCCCTTTGGCTTTGTGGCTCTGCTGGGCGTTGTGGCCTTGATGGGCATGATTCAGCGCAATTCGGTCATCCTGATCGATCAGATCGAGAGCGGACGAGCCCAGGGCGTGCCGGCATGGGATGCGATTGTGGAGGCTGCCGTGCATCGCCTGCGCCCCATCGTGCTGACTGCAGCGGCTGCCGTACTGGCCATGATTCCGCTGTCGCGCAGTGTGTTCTGGGGCCCCATGGCTGTGGCCATCATGGGCGGTCTGATTGTGGCGACCGTGCTGACCCTGCTGGCCTTGCCCGCCATGTATGCGGCGGCTTTCCGCATCAGAAAGGACACGGCCTGAGCCTGTTATGAAAGAAAGACAGCCAATTTTGCGGCTAGAATCTGCGTCTTGACCTCAGCAAGCGTAAATTTGCGCATTGCTGACCGCGCGGGTGGCGAAATTGGTAGACGCACCAGGTTTAGGTCCTGACGGTGGCAACACCGTGCCGGTTCGAGTCCGGCTCCGCGCACCAGACATTGGCGGTCCCTGCTGCCTCAAGCCCGTAACCCCAAGCCGTTACGGGCTTTTTCTTTTCCTGCTTTGCAGGCGCGGCGTCAGCTTTTAAGGCAAACCCCTGTAGGGCGATGGCGGAGCCTGCGCGGCGCCTCGTTATAATGGTCGGCTTCGCCTGTTCCTGATTTGAACAAATGCCTGGCGCCAGACGCTGGGGCAAATGACCGGGGCAGGCTCTGGAAATTTGTGGTGCCGCATGTCGTTGGGTATGCGCGCACTGTGACTTTGCGCAATACGGTGCGGGTTGCTTGGCAATCTGCACGGTCCTCATCCCTCTTAGGAAAAATCATGGCCGTTAACGTTGAAACTCTTGAAAAGCTCGAGCGCAAGATCACGCTGAGCGTGCCCCTGTCTGCGATCCAGTCTGAAGTTGATGCTCGCCTGAAGAAGGTGGCACGCACCGTGAAGATGGACGGCTTCCGTCCTGGCAAGGTGCCCATGAGCGTTGTGGCTCAGCGTTATGGCTACTCCGTGCAATACGAAGTGCTGAACGACAAGGTGGGCGAGGCTTTTGCCGCTGCCGTGAACGAAGCCGATCTGCGTGTTGCCGGTCAGCCCAAGATCACCGAGAAGGAAGGCGCTCCCGAAGGCGAAGCACAATTCGATGCCGTGTTCGAAGTCATGCCCGAAGTCAAGATCGGCGATCTGACTGCAGCCGAAGTGGAAAAGCTGTCCACCAGCGTGGACGACGCAGCCATCGACAAGACCGTGGACATTCTGCGCAAGCAGCGTCGCACCTTCACCGAGCGCGCTGCCGGTGAAGCAGCCGTGGACGGCGACCGCGTGACTGTGGACTTCGAAGGCAAGATTGACGGCGAGACTTTCTCCGGCGGCAAGGCTGAAGACTTCCAGTTCCTGGTCGGCGAAGGCCAGATGCTCAAGGAATTCGAAGACGCAACCCGCGGCATGAAGGCTGGCGAGTCCAAGACTTTCCCCCTGGCCTTCCCTGCTGACTACCACGGCGCCGATGTGGCTGGCAAGACCGCCGACTTCCTGGTGACCGTCAAGAAGGTGGAAGCTCCCAACCTGCCCGAAGTGAACGAAGAGTTCGTCAAGACTCTGGGTGTGGACGGCGGCTCTGTTGAAGCCCTGCGCGACGACATCAAGAAGAACCTGGAGCGCGAAGTGAAGTTCCGCGTTCAAGGCCGCAACAAGCAAGCCGTGATGGACGCCCTGGTGTCCGTGGCCGAGCTGGATCTGCCCAAGGCTTCCGTGCAAGCTGAAGTGGGCCGCCTGCTGGAAGGCGCACGCGCCGAACTGGAACAGCGCGGCATCAAGGACGCAGCCAAGGCTGAAATCCCTGAAGACATCTTCCTGCCCCAAGCCGAGCGTCGCGTGCGTCTGGGCCTGGTGGTGGCCGAGCTGGTCAAGACCAACAACCTGCAAGCCACTGCCGAACAGATCAAGGCTCATGTGGAAGAGCTGGCATCCAGCTACGAGAAGCCCGAAGACGTGGTGCGCTGGTACTTCGGCGACCGCAATCGTCTGGCTGAAGTGGAAGCCGTTGTGATCGAAAACAACGTGACCGAGTTCGTTCTGGGCAAGGCCAAGGTGACCGACAAGGCCGTTTCCTTCGACGAGCTGATGGGTCAAGCCTAAGGGCTGGATCTTTTATCGGTGCTTGCCCTAGGCGAGTTCCGATAACTTGAATTGCGGGGCTTGTGCTTTTGCGCGCAAGCCCCATTTTCTTTTCAGAATGCGGCTACAGTAGGCGCATAGCACTGGAGAAAACATGAGCGCATTGGATACATTGGGTTTGGGCATGGTGCCCATGGTCATTGAACAGTCGGGTCGCGGTGAGCGCTCCTATGACATTTATTCGCGTCTGCTCAAGGAGCGCGTGATTTTCCTGGTGGGCGAGGTTAACGATCAGACCGCCAACCTGGTGGTAGCCCAGTTGTTGTTCCTGGAAAGCGAAAATCCTGACAAGGACATTTCCTTCTATATCAACTCCCCCGGCGGCAGCGTGACGGCAGGCATGGCGATTTTTGACACCATGAACTTCATCAAGCCTGATGTCTCGACGCTGTGCACCGGCATGGCGGCGAGCATGGGCGCTTTCCTGCTGTCGGCCGGAGCCAAGGGCAAGCGCTATGCACTGCCCAATGCCCAGGTCATGATTCACCAGCCTCTGGGCGGTGCACGTGGTCAGGCGACCGAAATCGAAATTCATGCCCGCGAAATCATCAAGACCCGCGAGCGCCTGAACAAAATACTCGCCGAGCGTACTGGTCAGCCCCTGGAAAAGATTCAGAACGACACCGAGCGCGACTATTTCCTTTCCGCCGATGAGGCTAAGGAATACGGCCTGGTCGACCAGGTAATCAGCAAGCGTTCCTGAAATGCATAGCACCGAGTCCCATGTCTGATTGGGATTGCGGGTGCTGGCAATGAAAAACCTGGGAGCTGCTGACTGGCTCCCGGGGCTTGCTCGGCGGCGTTTGTCCCTGATGGCCTACGCCGCCTTGTCTTTGGTTATCATTAATTTTCGTTTTTTCGTAACGAGGCACAGCCCCCATGGCCGATAAAAAAGGCTCTTCCACCGAAAAGAATTTGTATTGCACCTTCTGCGGCAAAAGCCAGCACGAGGTCAAGAAGCTGATCGCCGGCCCGTCCGTGTTCATCTGCGACGAGTGCATCGACTTGTGCAATGAGATCATTCGCGACGAACAGCCTGCCGCCGATGCCAAGGAAGGTCGCGGCGATCTGCCTACGCCCGCCGAAATCAAGGCCAATCTCGACAACTATGTGATCGGTCAGGAGCAGGCCAAGCGCACGCTGGCCGTGGCGGTCTACAACCACTACAAGCGCCTGAACCACAAGGACAAGGCTGGCAAGGACGATGTGGAGCTCAGCAAGAGCAATATCTTGCTGATCGGTCCCACGGGTTCGGGCAAGACCTTGCTGGCCCAGACGCTGGCGCGTCAGCTCAATGTGCCATTCGTGATGGCCGATGCCACCACGCTGACCGAGGCTGGCTATGTGGGCGAGGACGTCGAGAACATCATTCAGAAGCTGCTGCAAAGCTGTGAGTACGACGTCGAGCGTGCTCAGCGTGGCATTGTCTACATCGATGAAATCGACAAGATCTCCCGGAAGTCGGACAACCCCAGCATCACGCGCGACGTATCAGGCGAGGGCGTGCAGCAGGCGCTGCTCAAGCTGATCGAAGGCACGATGGCCAGCATTCCTCCCCAGGGTGGACGCAAGCATCCGAACCAGGACTTTCTGCAGATCGACACCACCAATATCCTGTTCATCTGCAGCGGCGCATTCGCGGGACTGGAGAAAGTCATCGAGAACCGCACCGAGGCTTCGGGCATAGGCTTTGGCGCTACCGTCAAGAGCAAGAAGCAGCGCTCCATCTCGGAGATGTTCCTCGAGATCGAGCCTGAGGACCTGATCAAGTTCGGCATTATCCCCGAGCTGGTGGGGCGTATGCCCGTGGTGACGGCGCTGGCTGAACTCAGCGAAGATGCACTGGTACAGATCCTGACCGAGCCTAAGAATGCGCTGGTCAAGCAGTACAGCAAGCTGCTGGCCATGGAGGGTGTGGAGTTGGAGATCCGCCCCGCGGCCCTGAAGGCGATCGCCCGCAAGGCCCTGGCTCGCAAGACCGGTGCCCGTGGCCTGCGCTCCATTGTCGAGCAGGCACTGATCAGCACCATGTTCGAGTTGCCGACCGCCGAGAATGTGGAAAAGGTAGTGGTGGAAGAAGCCACCATTGAAGACGGCAAGGAGCCGCTGCTGGTTTACCGCGAAGCGGCCAAAAAGGCCTGATACTGTGCTTGCGTGCAAGGCGGGCCCTCCAATGGGCTCGTTTTGTCGCCTGCGGCTGAAAGGCAATGCCCCTGAGGCGGCAAAAACAATTTGCCCCCAGGGGTTGAAATACACCGGTAAGCGGACCATCTTCCGCTGAGAAACCGAGGATACCTATGTCTGGACAAACCCCTTTGCCTTCTACCGAGCTGGACCTGCCACTGCTGCCGCTGCGCGATGTGGTGGTGTTTCCGCATATGGTGATTCCGCTGTTCGTGGGGCGTGCCAAGAGCATCAAGGCTCTGGAGCTGGCCATGGAAGGCGACCGCCGCATCATGCTGGTGGCGCAGAAGACGGCCTCCAAGGACGAGCCTGCAGCGGAAGACATGTTTGATGTGGGCTGTGTCTCCACCATCTTGCAGATGCTCAAGCTGCCCGACGGCACCGTGAAGGTGTTGGTGGAAGGCCAGCAGCGCGCGCTGGTCAAGCAGGTTGCCGACGAAGAGTCTCACTTCACGGCATCTGTGACGCCCGTGGAGCCCGAAGGCGATGCCCATGAGCAAAGCGAAATCGAAGCGTTGCGCCGTGCCGTGACCCAGCAGTTTGACCAGTACGTCAAACTCAACAAGAAAATTCCTCAGGAAATCCTGACTTCGATCGCCAGCATCGACGATGCCGGTCGTCTGACGGACACCATTGCGGCGCACCTGCCTCTCAAGCTCGAGAGCAAGCAGGCGGTGCTGGATCTGGTGGACATCAAGGAGCGTCTGGAAAACCTGTTCGAGCAACTCGAGCGCGAGGTTGACATCCTCAACGTTGACAAGCGCATCCGTGGCCGCGTCAAGCGCCAGATGGAGAAAAATCAGCGCGACTTCTATCTGAATGAGCAGGTCAAGGCCATTCAGAAGGAGCTGGGCGAGGGTGAAGACGGTGCCGACATCGAGGAGATCGAGAAAAAGATCAAGCTCGCCAAGATGCCTGCCGATGCTCGCAAAAAGGCTGAGGCCGAGCTCAAGAAGCTCAAGCTGATGTCGCCCATGTCAGCTGAAGCTTCGGTGGTGCGCAACTACATCGAAGTGCTGACTGGACTGCCCTGGAGCAAGAAGACCAAGATCAAGCACAATCTGGCGAATGCCGAGGAAGTGCTGAACGAAGATCACTTCGGCCTGGAAAAGGTCAAGGACCGCATTCTTGAGTATCTTGCCGTGCAGCAGCGTGTGGACAAGGTCAAGGCGCCCATTCTGTGCCTGGTGGGTCCTCCCGGCGTGGGCAAGACCTCGCTGGGGCAGTCCATTGCCAAGGCCACAGGACGCAAGTACGTGCGCATGGCGCTGGGCGGCATGCGAGACGAGGCGGAAATTCGCGGTCACCGCCGTACCTATATTGGCGCCATGCCCGGCAAGGTGCTGCAGAGCCTGGAGAAGGTCGGTACGCGTAATCCTCTGTTCCTGCTGGACGAAATCGACAAGCTGGGCATGGACTTCCGTGGCGATCCTTCGAGCGCGCTGCTGGAAGTGCTGGACCCCGAGCAGAACAACAAGTTTGGTGACCACTACGTGGAGGTCGACTTCGACCTGTCCGACGTGATGTTTGTGGCGACCTCCAACTCCATGAACATTCCTTCGGCCTTGCTGGATCGCATGGAGGTGATTCGTCTGTCGGGCTATACCGAAGACGAAAAGACCAATATTGCCATCCGCTATCTGCTGCCCAAGCAGATCACCAACAACGGCGTGAAGGACGGCGAGCTGGAAGTGACCGAAGCCGCGATTCGTGACATCGTGCGCTATTACACCCGCGAAGCGGGCGTGCGTTCGCTTGAGCGCGAGCTGTCCAAGATTTGCCGCAAGGTGGTCAAGGGCTTGCAACTTGGCAAGCTTCAGCCCAAGGTGGAGGTGAATGCCGACAACCTCAATGAATATCTGGGCGTGCGCAAGTTCAGCTATGGCCGTGCCGAGCATGCCAATCAGGTGGGGCAGGTTGTGGGTCTGGCCTGGACCGAAGTCGGCGGCGATCTGCTGACCATCGAAGCGGCCACCATGCCAGGCAAGGGCGTCATTACGCGCACAGGTTCTCTGGGCGATGTGATGAAGGAGTCGGTCGAAGCTGCTCGCACCGTGGTGCGTAGCCGCGCTCGTTTGCTTGGTATCAAGGATGAAGCCTTCGAGAAAAAGGACATCCATGTGCACGTGCCTGACGGCGCTACACCCAAGGATGGCCCCAGCGCCGGTGCTGCGATGACGACAGCTTTTGTCTCGGCTCTCACTGGCATTCCCGTGCGAGCTGATGTGGCCATGACCGGTGAAATCACCTTGCGCGGTGAAGTCACGGCGATTGGCGGCCTCAAGGAAAAGCTGCTGGCTGCTCTGCGTGGTGGCATCAAGACCGTGCTCATTCCTGAAGAGAATGCCAAGGATTTGCAGGACATTCCCGATAATGTGAAGAGCGGTCTGGAAATCGTTCCTGTGAAATGGATCGATCAGGTTCTCAAGGTGGCGCTGGAGCGCGTGCCGGATCCCTTGACTGAGGAGGCTGTAGCTGCCGTGGCGTCCACCGATGCCAAGCCGGTAGAGGCGGCCATCAAGCATTGATGCTTGTTTTGTGAAAATTGTGGCGTTTTTTCTGGGAGGGCTCAGAACTGCGCTACAATTCATCCATCGCAGCAAACAACGTTGTACAATGTTGGGCTTCGGTAGATATGCGGGAATAGCTCAGTTGGTAGAGCGATACCTTGCCAAGGTATAGGTCGACGGTTCGAACCCGTTTTCCCGCTCC
>NZ_JBSIFD010000030.1:0-52952 GCF_053615495.1 Comamonas sp. HJ-2
GCTAGGGTTAATGCGTGGGTCAGATTGAGATGGAAAAACCGGGGGCTAGTGGGTCACTTCTGGGTGGAAATCAACAGACATGGTGCGCGCCGCCTCTTACCGCGCCAGCACCGGCGCCAGTGCCTTGCCGGTGTGGGTGCCGATCTTCACCAGCTCCTCGGGGGTTCCCGTGGCCACGATGCGTCCGCCCTCTTTGCCGCCTTCGGGGCCCAGATCGATGATCCAGTCCGCCTCGGCAATCACGTCGAGGTCATGCTCGATGACCACCACGCTGTGGCCGCCGTCGACAAGGCGGTGCAGCACATGGATGAGCTTGTCCACGTCGGCCATGTGCAGGCCCACGGTGGGCTCGTCCAGCACATACAGCGTGTGCGGAGCCTTCTGTCCGCGCCGGCCGATATCGTCGCGCACCTTGGTCAGCTCGGTCACCAGCTTGATGCGCTGGGCCTCGCCGCCCGACAGCGTGGGCGATGGCTGGCCCAGGGTCAGATAGCCCAGGCCCACGTCTTTCAGCAGCTGCAGCGGATGGGCAATCGAAGGCATGGAGGCGAAGAACTCCACGGCCTCGTCGACCTCCATCTGCAGCACATCGCCAATGCTCTTGCCGCGCCAGCTCACGGCCAGCGTCTCGGGGTTGAAGCGTGCACCGTGGCAGACTTCGCAAGGCACTTTCACATCGGGTAGAAAACTCATCTCGATGGTGCGCACGCCCTGGCCTTCGCAGGCCGGGCAACGGCCTTCGCCCGTGTTGAACGAGAAGCGGCCAGCCGCATAGCCGCGGGCCTTGGCCTCCAGGGTCTCGGCGAACAGCTTGCGAATCGTGTCCCAGAAGCCGATATAGGTCGCCGGGCAGGAGCGCGGCGTCTTGCCGATCGGCGTCTGGTCGACTTCGAGCACGCGGTCAATCGTCTCGAAACCCTTGAGCCCCTTGCAGCCCACGAGCGCCGGCGACCTGCCGGCATCCATGGCATCGCGCCCTGCCTTGGTCGAGCGCTGCTGCACCCAGGCCGCCACATTGCTCAGCAGCACATCGCGCGCCAGCGTGGACTTGCCCGAGCCCGAAACACCAGTCACGGCCACCAGGCGCTTAAGCGGAACCCGGGCCTCCACGCTCTGCAGATTGTGCAGATTCGCGCCCAGCACCGTCAGCCAGTGCAAGGCGTCGCTCTCTTGCTGCACCACATTTTCAGTAGCAGCTACCGCTTTCTTTTTCTTGGCTTTGGATGGTTTCTTCTCTGAAACTGCCATATCACCAGTGTCAGCAGCTTCTGCATTGATAGCAGCCGGTTGTTCCGGAGGCTCGCCCTCCCCCACCCATAGACGAGGCTTGAAGGGATGGCGCATGGCGTGCAGCAGATAGCGCCCCGTGACCGAGTCCTTGGCCGCCATGATGTCATCCACCGTGCCCTCAGCCACCAGACGGCCGCCACGAATGCCGGCGCTGGGGCCGATATCGATCACATGGTCGGCGCGGCGAATCGTGTCTTCGTCATGCTCCACCACCACCAGCGTGTTGCCCTTGTCGCCGAGCTTGTGCAGGGCATTGAGCAGGATCTGGTTGTCGCGCGCATGCAGGCCGATGGTGGGCTCATCCAGCACATAGCAGACGCCTTGCAGATTGCTGCCCAGCTGCGCGGCCAGACGGATGCGCTGGGCTTCGCCCCCGCTCAGGGTAGGTGCGCCGCGATCCAGCGTCAGATAGTTGAGACCGACTTCTTCCAGGAATTCGAGACGGCTCTGGATCTCGGGGATCAGGTCGCGCGCAATATCGGCTTCGCGGCCCGTGAGCTCCAGGCTCTGTATCCAGTGGCGCACATCGCTGACCGACAGCTGGGCGATATCGGTAATCGCCTCGTCGTGAAACTTCACGGCTCGCGCCACGGGGTTCAGACGTGTGCCATGGCATTTGGGACAAACGACTTCAGCCAGGTCTTCCACTTCCTGGCCTTCGAACTTCACCTCACGGCCCCGGTTGTCGTCGGCCAGCAAGGTGTCGTCATAGACCTTGCGCTGGTCCTTGGTCAGCTTCACGCCCGTGCCCACGCAATCGGGACACCAGCCATGCTTGCTGTTGTAGGAGAACAGACGCGGGTCCAGCTCGGCATAGCTGGTGGCGCAGACCGGGCAGGCGCGCTGGGTGGAGAACACCTGCAGCGCACCGATGCCGGCCGTGCTCCGGCCGCCCTGCATGGCGTCGGCCAGATTCTCGATGCCCGAGAGCACATGCAGCACGCCCTTGCCGATCTCCAGCGCCTGGCGCAGATGGCCGCGCAGCTCCTTCTCGTTGGCCGCTGTCACCGTCACGCTGGCCACGGGCAGCTCGATGGTGTGCTCCTTGAAACGGTCTATGCGCGGAAAGCCCGTGGTCGGCAGAAACTCGCCGTCCACGCGCAGATGCGTGTAGCCCTTGGGTCTGGCCCAGTCGGCCAGTTCGGTATAGACGCCCTTGCGGTTGACGACCAGCGGACTCAAGAGGCCTATGGTCTGGCCACGGAAATTCGTCATCAGCTGCGCGGCAATGCTTTCCTCGGTCTGCGGCTGGACGATGGCATCGTCGTGTATGCAGTGCTGCACGCCCAGCTTCACATAGAGCAGACGCAGAAAGTGCCAGACCTCGGTGGTCGTGCCCACCGTGGACTTGCGACCGCCGCGCGACAGGCGCTGCTCGATGGCCACCGTGGGCGGAATGCCGTAGACCGCATCGACCTCGGGCCGGCCCGCAGGCTGCACGATGGAGCGCGCATAGGCATTGAGCGATTCGAGATAGCGACGCTGGCCTTCGTTGAACAGAATGTCGAAAGCCAGCGTGGATTTTCCGGAACCCGAGACACCGGTCACCACATTGAACTTGCCGCGAGGCACATCGACCGTCAGCGACTTGAGGTTGTGCTCCTTGGCGTTGACGATTTCAATCGCATTCTTGGCCTGCAGCGCTTGTGCGGCCTTGGCCTTGCGCTCTGGTTTGTAGAGCATGGGCGCGACTTCGCGCACCGCCTCGCCGCCCACGCCCATGGCCAGGTCGTATTCACGCAAGGCCTGGGCCGTGTGCGACTCTTGCACATGGCGCACATCTTCAGGCGTGCCCTGGGCCACTATCAGACCGCCGCCATCGCCGCCTTCGGGGCCCAGATCGATGAGCCAGTCACTGGCGCGAATCACATCCAGATTGTGCTCGATGACGATCAGCGAGTGGCCCGCTTCCAGCAACTTGCGCAATGCGCGCATGAGCTTGGCGATGTCTTCGAAATGCAGGCCGGTCGTGGGCTCGTCGAACAGGAACAGCGTGCCTTTCTTGGCCAGCGACTGCTTGGACTTGCTTTGCGCGCGAGCCGCTTCCGCGAGGAAGCCTGCCAGTTTCAAGCGCTGTGCCTCGCCGCCCGACAGCGTGGGCACGGGCTGGCCCAGCTTCACATATTCCAGACCCACATCGACGATGGGCTGCAGCGCGCGGATCACATCGCGGTCCTGCGCAAACAGCAGCGCGGCTTCGGCCACCGTGAGCTCCAGCACATCGGCCACATTCAGCGGCTGGCCGTTGCGCTCGATTTTCACTTCGAGGATCTCGGGGCGATAACGCGTGCCGTTGCAATCGGGGCAGCGCAGATAGACGTCCGAGAGGAACTGCATCTCCACATGCTCGAAGCCCGAGCCGCCGCAGGTCGGACAGCGGCCGTCGCCGCTGTTGAAGCTGAACTTGGCAGCCGTGTAGCCGCGCTGGCGCGACAGCGGCGCCACGGCGAACAGCTCGCGGATCGCATCCCAGGCGCCCACATAGCTGACCGGGTTGGAGCGCGCCGTCTTGCCGATGGGCGACTGGTCCACGAACATCACATCGGCCAGATGGTCCGCGCCCAGCAGGCGCTCGAACGCGCCCGCCGCATCGGTGGGCTTGCCGAAATGGCGCATCAGCGCTGGCACCAGCACATCCTGGATCAGCGTGGATTTGCCCGAGCCCGACACGCCGGTGATGGTGACCAGGCGCTGCAGCGGAAAGTCCACGCTGATATCGCGCAGATTGTGCTCGCGCGCGCCTTCGAGAATCAGGCGCGGCGTGCTCTCGGTCACCATGCGCTTGAGCCCGAAGCCCACCTGCTTGCGCCCGCCCAGATAGGCGCCGGTCAGGGTATCGGCCTGGCGCAGATCCTCGGGCGTGCCGTCGAACACGATCTGGCCGCCGCGTGCGCCAGGGCCAGGGCCCATGTCTATCATGCGGTCGGCGGCAAACATCACGGCGGGGTCATGCTCCACCACAACCAGCGTATTTCCCGCATCGCGCAGGCGCTGCATGGCCTCGGTGATGCGTTCCATATCGCGCGGGTGCAGACCTATCGATGGCTCGTCGA
Organism: Comamonas sp. HJ-2; assembly: GCF_053615495.1. Lineage (NCBI taxonomy): Bacteria > Pseudomonadati > Pseudomonadota > Betaproteobacteria > Burkholderiales > Comamonadaceae > Comamonas > Comamonas sp. HJ-2. The sequence goes on from NZ_JBSIFD010000030.1 coordinate 4,344, forward strand.
GCACGAACAAGGTATTGACCAGCGAAGTGCCCAAGGCGGTGGTCAGATTGATGCGCTGCACCTCGCCACCGCTCAGCGTGCGGCTCTGGCGGTCCAGCGTGAGATAGCCTATGCCCACATCGCACAGATACTGCAGCCGCGTCATGACTTCTGCATGCAGCATCCTCAATGCCTGGGCTTCACCATCATTTTTAGCGGCGTTGTTGTCTGGCGCCAGCTGCGCAAAGAAGTCACGCAGGCGCGTGATCGGCAGGCGCATCAGGTCATGCAGACACAGGCCAGGCAGGCTTTCCAGCTGCTCTCGGCTCCAGCCCACCGCCTGCGGCATGAAGCGCTGGTATCTGCCGCTCTCGTCGCCGGGCGGCAGCACGGCATCCGCAGCCTGCTTGCCGCCTATGCGCCAGAGCAGGCTTTCGGTCTTGAGACGCGCACCTCCACATGTCGGGCATTCGGTATAGCTGCGGTACTTGGACAGCAGCACCCGGATATGCATCTTGTAGGCCTTGCTTTCGAGATACTCGAAAAAGCGGCGAATGCCATACCAGGTCTGGCTCCACTTGCCGTTCCAGTTGGGCGAGCCTTCGATCACCCAGTCCTTCTGCGCCTGGGTCAGCTTGGACCAGGCCGTATCGCGTGGAATGCCCTCGGCCTCGGAATGGCGCATCAAATCGTCCTGAATCTCCTTCCAGGCCGGCGTCTGGATCGGCTTGATGACACCGGTGCGCAAGGTGAGCTTTTCATTGGGAATCACCAGTCCCCAGTCGACCCCGATGACGCGACCGAAACCACGGCAGGCATCGCAGGCGCCCACCGCGGAGTTGAAGGAAAACAGCGAGGGAATCGGCTCCTGATAGGTCAGATTGCTCTCGGGGCAATGCAGACCCAGCGAGAACTTCCACAGCTCGGGCTCGGCCGCCTCAACACCGCTTTCAGGCAACACATAGACCGTAAGCCTGCCGCTGCCGCGCTTGAGGCCCACCTCGATCGCCTCCATGGCGCGGGACCGCTCGGCCTTTCCGAGGCGAAAGCGGTCGGCAATCACATCCAGCACCTTGATCTTCTCGGGGGCTGGCTTGGCCTTTTTCTTGCCCTTGGCGACCTCATCAGCTGCTGGGTGAGCGCGCTCCACTTCGCGCTCGGCCTGCACCTTGGTGAAGCCGCTGGCAGACAGCCATTGCTCCACCTCTTCGGCCGAGGTATTGGCCGGCAGCTCCACCGGGAAGGTGATGGCAATGCGCGGGTCGCCTGCGGCCTCGCAGCGCTGGGCCAATTCGGCATAAATGCTGTCCGCCGTATCGTGGCGCACCGGCAGGGCCGTCCTGCTGTCGAACAACTGGGCCGCGCGCGCAAACAGCAGCTTGAGGTGATCGTTGATCTCCGTCATCGTGCCCACGGTGGAGCGCGAGTTGCGCACCGGGTTGGTCTGATCGATGGCAATCGCAGGTGGCACCCCCTCGACCTTGTCCACGGCCGGCTTGTCCATGCGATCGAGAAACTGGCGGGCATAGGCGGAGAAGGTCTCGACATAGCGGCGCTGACCCTCGGCGTACAGCGTGTCGAACACCAGACTGGACTTGCCCGAGCCGCTGGGGCCGGTGACTACGGTCAGCTCACCGGTACGGATATCGATGTCCAGATTGCGAAGATTGTGCTGGCGAGCACCACGGATACGGATCAGGCCCTGCGTCATGTTCTGCGGTCTTTTCTATGGAGGCCAAACATTCTAGGCAGTCCTGGCATGGGCCTTGGGTGCGCATGTGCATTACCGTTTCAGCGTGCAGCCAGGGCCGCCGAAAAAAGCCCCGGCTGGCGGGGCTTTGATCGAGTGCTGCTGCCTTCATTTGGATTCTGCCGGTGCATGAATCGCATCCGCACCATGCTTTTCTCCACTCATATCCACCTTGTCGCCCGCCTTCATGATGACAAACAGCGCAACGGCAGCAAACACCACAAAACCAATCGCCAGCTTCCACATATCAGTCTCCAGAGTGTTATGAATAAGCAGCTGGTGCAGCCGCTCGTGCCACACCAGTCAGCACGACCATTGAGCCTGAGCGAGTTTGCGCGTGGCTTACTGCCAGACAGGCTGCACATAAGAAAAAACCCCATGCCTTGCGACATGGGGTATGAACTTGGAGTAATGGTCTGCATTATCAGCTGCAGCTGCTGGAGACACCGCTTGCGCGGTGCACAAATTAGAAGTTGTGACGCACGCCCAGAGCGAAGGAGCTGAAGTCCGCGCCGGCAGTACCGGTCACATAGTTCGCACCCTTGCTGTTGTTCACCTTGGTGTAGTAGCCATACACCTTGGTGCGCTTGCTCAGGTTGTAGTTGTAGCCCAGAGTCCACTGAGTGGCGGCGGAGTCAGCAATATGGCTCCACTTGTTGGCGTGACCCACGTTGGCATGGAATTCCGAAGCGCCCATGGTGTACATGGCCGACAGACGGAAGTTGTTGCGCGAACCAGCGCCAGTGGCGGTGATCTTGTTGTCGTCCTTGTTACGCTGGTAGTAGGCACCCAGAGTCACTTGACCGAATGTGTACAGGCCGCGCAGAGCAGCTTGCCAGTTGTCACCCACCTTGCTGAAGCCTGCGCCCAGGTGCAGAGGACCGGTGGCGTAGTTGGCAGCCAGGTCGTAGCCGTTCTTGCGAGGACCGACAGTGGGGTCCTTCTCGTGCATAGACACGGAGGCATCCACCGTCAGGCCGCCCATGTTGGGGGTGCGATAGCCGATCTTGTTCTTGGTGCTCAGACCGCCGAACCAGACGGGATCGTAGTACAGCGCATCGGAAGAAGAACCGGTGTCGTGGTTGTGCATGCTGATGTAGTCAGCAGTTGCGTAGTAGGACTCGGGGACGAAGTTGCCCAGACGGATCATGCCGAAGCCGCCGGACAGGTTCACTTCGCTCTGACGCGCAAAGGACATGCCGGAGGTGGGGTGGGTCCAGGCGGAACCGGTACCGGTGTCGGAGTTGAAGCCGGACTCCAGGGTGAAGCCTGCCTTCAGGCCGCCACCCAGATCTTCGGTACCGCGAATGCCCCAGCGGGAAGCATTGTTGTACAGGCCGGACACCGACTCATCGCCCACCTTCTGGCGTTCGACTGTGGTGTTGATACGGCCGTACAGCGTCACGCTGCTCTGTGCCATTGCGGTGGTTGCGCCCATCACAGCCAGTGCGGCCAGTGCGATGCGAGTCATCTTGGTCATTCAGTGCTCCTATGTCCTGGGATAGTGTTTTTTGCACCGCATTGGCTTGTAGGTTGTTGGCCCTCTCGCGGCTAGGTGTGATTCTAGGTTGGCCCCTCTCAAAAGCATGATTTCCATCGCAAAAAAGTAACGCAATGATGCTTTGTTGCCACACTGCTGTAACCCACTAGTGCTGAGGCAAACAAAAAAGACCTGCAAAGCACAAGCCTTGCAGGTCTTTGATGCGATGCTGCATAAATTGCAGCATCAGCGCCTGGCATCAGTCTTCGGCGTAGATGTCGCGATCCTTGGTTTCGGGCACGAACAGCGTGCCGATCACGGCCGTCACACCAGCGATGATGATGGGGTACCAGAGACCGTTGTACATATTGCCGGTCTGCGCCACGATGGCGAAGGACATGGTGGGCAGCAGACCGCCAAACCAGCCGTTGCCGATGTGATAGGGCAAGCTCATCGAGGTGTAGCGGATGCGTGTCGGGAACAGCTCCACCAGCATGGCTGCGATGGGGCCGTAGACCATGGTCACCAGCAGCACCAGATAGGTCAGTATCACGACCATCATGACCTTGTTCATCTTGGCGGGGTCGGCCTTGGTGGGATAGCCATCCTTGGCCAGTTCTGCAGCCACAGTCTTCTTGAACGCACCGTCCTTGGCCTTGGCGTCTTCAGGGCTCAGGCCCTTGAGCGAGAACGAAGGAATCTCGGTCGCACCGATACGGATCATGGCCTGCGTGCCTGCAGCCGCCTCTTCGGTTTCATAACTCACGGAACCCGCAGCCAGCACCTGCTTGGCCACGTCGCAGGAACTGGTGAACTTGGTCGTGCCTGTGGGGTTGAACTGGAAGGAGCACTCCGCAGGATCGGCCACGATGACCACCTTGTTCTTGGCTTGAGCCGCAGCCAGGTCGGGGTTGGCGGCTTCGGTCAGCGCCTTGAAGACCGGGAAGTAGGTCAACACGGCCAGAATGCAGCCCAGCATGATGATGGGCTTGCGACCGATCTTGTCGGACAGCGTGCCGAAGATCACAAAGAAAGGCGTGCCGATCAGCAGTGCGGCGGCAATCATCAGATTGGCCGTCACGGCATCGACCTTGAGCTGCTGCGTCAAAAAGAACAGCGCATAGAACTGGCCGGTATACCAGACCACAGCCTGGCCGGCAGTCAGGCCGACCAGCGCCAGAATCACGATCTTGAGGTTCTTCCACTGACCGAACGACTCAGTCAGAGGCGCCTTGGACACCTTGCCCTCGGCCTTCATCTTCTGGAAGGCTGGAGACTCGGACAGCGTCATGCGAATCCAGACCGAGATGGCCAGCAGCAAAATGGAAACCAGGAAGGGAATACGCCAACCCCAGTCGGCAAACTTCTCTTCGCCCATCGAGGTACGCACACCCAGAATCACCAGCAGCGACAGGAACAGGCCCAGCGTTGCCGTGGTCTGAATCCACGAGGTGTAGGCACCGCGCTTGCCATGCGGCGCATGTTCTGCCACATAGGTGGCAGCGCCGCCGTACTCACCGCCCAGGGCCAGGCCTTGCAGCATGCGCAGCGCGATCAGGATGACGGGGGCGGCCACGCCAATGCTGGCGTAGTTGGGCAAGATGCCGACGATGAAGGTGGACAGGCCCATGATCAGAATCGTCACCAGGAAGGTGTACTTGCGCCCGATCATGTCGCCCAGACGGCCGAACACCAGCGCGCCGAAGGGGCGCACGATGAAGCCTGCCGCAAAGGCCAGCAACGCGAAGATGAAGGCCGACCCTGCATCCAGACCGCTGAAGAACTGCTTGGCGATGATGGCTGCCAGAGATCCGTACAGATAGAAGTCGTACCACTCGAAAACGGTTCCGAGGGAAGACGCAAAGATGACTTTGCGCTCTTCCGGGCTCATCGGCCTTGGGGCCGATTTACCTCCCATATGTGCTGTCGCATTGATGGCCATGTTTGTCTCCTAGGTTTTGGAATTTCAGGCGCTGCCAACTCACCTGTTTGCCCAATATCAAAGCGACAACTGACCGCTAACTTACAAAAAAATGCTTCTCAAAAATTCAAGACTGGGCATTACCCGACCCTCTCCGCACTTACCCGGATTGGTTTTTTTTTGATGTGAAAAACCAGGGGCAAACACCGATATCGTAAGTAAGGAGACGGTCAGACGGGCTTCTCAGAATGCATCGCAAGCAAGCCACCGAGCACCTGATGGCAGGCTGGAAAACTTCAAAGGAGACAACGCTGTGCGAGACCCGGTGATAGAGACAATCCAAAGCAACCCCGCCTACCAGCAGCTGCGCCGCAAGCGCAATCGCCTCGGCCTGGCGCTGACCGTCCTGATGCTGATCGTGTACTACGGCTATGTCGCGCTGATTGCATTCGACAAGGAATTCCTGGCTCGGCCCATCGGCGCTGGAGTGACCACGCTGGGCATTCCCATCGGCATGGGCGTCATCATTTTTTCCGTGATCATTACCGGCCTCTATGTGCGCCGCGCCAACAACGAGTTTGATCAGCTCACCCGCGACATTCTCAAAGGCATCAAGCAATGAAGCAGCGCATCTCTTCCCAATGGCTGGCGGGCGCTGCGGCGCTGGTCGCGACAGCTCCCGTGCTGGCCGCCGGCGGCGACGTCGGCAACGCCGCCAAGCAGGCCACCAACTGGACGGCCATCATCATGTTCACCGCCTTTGTGGTGGCAACCCTGTGGATCACCAAATGGGCGGCGGGCCGCACCAAGTCGGCGTCCGATTTCTATACCGCAGGCGGCGGCATCACCGGCTTTCAGAACGGTCTGGCGATTGCGGGCGACTATATGTCCGCCGCCTCCTTCCTGGGCATCTCGGCCTCCGTCATGGCCAGCGGCTATGACGGCCTGATCTACTCCATCGGCTTTCTGGTCGGCTGGCCGATTCTGACTTTTCTGCTGGCGGAACGCCTGCGCAATCTGGGCCGCTTCACTTTTGCCGACGTGGCCGGCTACCGTTTCGAGCAAAAGCCCTTCCGGATTTTTGCCTCCTGCGGCACGCTGGTCGTGGTGGCCTTCTATCTGATTGCCCAGATGGTGGGCGCAGGCCAGCTGATCAAGCTGCTGTTCGGTCTGGACTACTGGATTGCCGTGGTGCTGGTCGGCGGCCTGATGATGATCTATGTGCTGTTCGGCGGCATGACGGCCACCACCTGGGTGCAGATCATCAAGGCCTGCCTGCTGCTGGCCGGCGTGACCTTCATGGGCTTCATGGTGCTGGCCAAGTACGGCTTCAGCCCCGAGGCACTGTTTGCCGAAGGTGTGAAGGTTCGCACCCAGATCGCCGCAAATGGCGGCGCAGAGCCATCCGTGGCAGAAAAGCTCGGTCTGGCCATCATGGGTCCGGGCGGCTTCATCAAGGACCCGATCTCCGCCATCAGCTTCGGCATGGCGCTGATGTTCGGCACCCTGGGCCTGCCCCACATCCTGATGCGCTTCTTCACCGTGCCTGACGCCAAGGAAGCACGCAAGAGCGTGTTCTGGGCCACGACCTGGATCGGCTACTTCTATGTGCTGATCTTCATCATCGGCTTCGGCGCCATCACCCTGGTGCTCACCAACCCCGAAATGGCGGACACGGCCAAGGGCGTGATCCACGGCGGCGCAGGCACGGCCAATATGGCGGCCGTGCTGGTGGCCAAGACCGTAGGCGGCGATGTGTTCTACGGCTTCATCTCGGCCGTGGCCTTTGCCACGATTCTCGCCGTGGTCGCAGGTCTGACCCTGTCCGGCGCCTCGGCCGTCTCGCACGACCTCTACGCCACCGTCATCAAGAAGGGCAAGGCCGACAGCGCCTCCGAACTCAAGGTCTCGCGCATCACCACGCTGTGCCTGGGCTTTGTGGCCGTGCTGCTGGGCATTGTGTTCGAGAAGCAGAACATCGCCTTCATGGTCTCGCTGGCCTTTGCCGTGGCGGCTTCGGCCAACTTCCCGCCGCTGCTGCTGTCGGTGCTGTGGAAAGACTGCACCACCAAGGGCGCCGTCATCGGCGGCTTCATGGGCCTGGTCTCCTCCGTGGGTCTGACCATCGTCTCGCCCTCGGTATGGGAAGGCACCTTGGGCAACCCGGCCGGCTCGGCCTGGTTCCCCTACGCCTCGCCTGCACTGTTCTCCATGGCGATCGGCTTCTTCGGCGTGTGGCTGTTCTCCGTGCTCGACAAGAGCGCTCAGGCTGCCAAGGAGCGCGCCGTGTTCCCTGCGCAGCAAGTGCGCTCGGAAACCGGTCTGGGTGCCGCAGGCGCATCGGGCCACTGATGATGTGAATGGCCCGGCGCCATGCCGGGCCCCGGCAGGAATCTGCCCTCACCTCGGCCCGCAGAGACCGCCACGGTTTCTGCGGGCCGCTCTCATTCCACGTCCATCCCGCCGGCCTGCGCCAACTCGAACAACAGCTCTCGCGCCCACTGGTGCCCCGCAGAGCGATGGGTGCGCGCATGCCAGGCAGCCGTCTTGGTGAAGCCGGGAATTTCCAGCGGCGGCGCCAGCACCACCAGCCCCGAGTCGGGCTTGACCAGCCGCCTGGGCACGACGGCAATCAGATCGCAGCTGCGCAGGATTTCGGGCAGCACCAGAAAGCTGGTCACGGACAGCGCCACACGCCGCTTGCGGCCCAGACGCTCCAGCGCCTCGTCCGTCACACCATGAAAACTGCCTCCGTCATAGGACACCAGCGCATGGTCCAGAGCGCAGAAGCGCTCCAGTGACAGGCCACGCCGGCGCGCATCGGGATGGCCCTGGCGCATCACGCAAACATAGCGTTCGTCGAACAGTCGGCGCGCATGCAGATCGGGGGCCGTGCGCTCCGGCGTGACCAGCGCCAGGTCGATATCACCGCGTTCCAGCCGCTCGTGCAGCGGCAGATGCTGTGCCGGTACCACGGCCACACACAGACCGGGCGCGCGTTGGCGCAACACGGCCAGAAACGGCAGCACCACCGCCTGCAGCGCGTAATCCGTGGCGGCAATGCGCAGCGTCATATGCGCCGTGGCCGGATCAAAGGCCTGGGGGCGCAGCAGCGCCTCGGCATTGCACAGCAACTCCTTGAGCGGCCCGGCCAGGGCCAGCGCGCGCAGCGTGGGGGCTATGCCGCGCTGCGTGCGCACGAACAAGGGATCGTCGAAGCTCTCGCGCAGCCGCGTCAGCATGCCGCTGACCGCCGGCTGGGTCAGCGCCAGACGCTCGGCAGCGCGCGTCACGCTGCGCTCGTCCAGCAGCGCATCCAGGGCTTTGAGCAGATTCAGGTCCAGACTCTTGATATCAGTCGGCATGATTTCAAAAATCAGAAATATCGATTGGATTTATTTCATCACAGACCCCATCATTTCCCCATTCCCTTCGACAGAAGCCCTGCATGCACCGCATTCACTGGTCCGCCGACTACATGCCGGCACCACCAAAAACTTCGTCTCCAGCGAGCTCATTGCCCGGGGACTGTATCCGCCGCTTTCCGAGCCCTGATGCCCTTGATTTTTTGATAGCTGTCAGTACCTTCATTCATTGATTTTCAGTTTGATTTCATGCTGAAAACAGTCCATGAAAAGCGCCAGGCGCTATCAAACCTTTTGCATCCTGCATTGCCGCAGGACTGCTGGCTCATTCCATTCGCACCACCGATACTTCGCATGTCTGCACTCTTTACCCCTTTCACCCTCAAAAGCCTGACCCTGCGCAACCGCATCGCCATTCCGCCGATGTGCCAGTACAGCGCCGTGGACGGTCTCACCAATGACTGGCACCAGGTCCACTACGCCTCCATGGCGCGCGGCGGCGCGGGACTGGTGATCGTCGAAGCCACGGGCGTGTCGCCCGAGGGCCGCATCTCGCCCGACTGCACCGGTCTGTGGAACGACGGCCAGATCGACGGCATGTCGCGCATTGCCGCCGGCATCAAGGCCGCAGGCGCCGTGCCCGGCATCCAGATCGGCCATGCCGGACGCAAGGCCAGCGCCAACAATCCCTGGGAAGGCGACGACCATATTGCCGAAGGCGATGCCCGCGGCTGGCAGCCGATTGCGCCATCGGCAATCGCCTTTGGCGGCGGTCTGCCGCGTGTTCCTCGCGCCATGACGCTTGCGGACATCGCCCGCGTGCAGGACGACTTTGTAGCGGCGGCCCGCCGCGCGCTTGCGGCCGGCTTCGAATGGCTGGAACTGCACTTTGCCCACGGCTATCTGGCCCAGAGCTTTTTCTCGCCCCACAGCAACCAGCGCGACGACGCCTATGGCGGCAGCTTCAGCAACCGCGCCCGCTTTCTGCTGGAGACCGTGGCCAAGGTGCGCGAGGTCTGGCCCGAGCATCTGCCGCTGACCGCGCGTTTCGGCGTCATCGAGTACGACGGCCGCGACGAAGAAACCCTGGAGGAATCGATTGCCGTGACGCGCCAGATGCGCGAGCGCGGCCTGGACCTGCTCAATGTCAGCGTCAACTTCGTGATTCCCGATGTGAAGATCCCCTGGGGTACGCCCGCCTTCCTCGCTCCCATCGCCCAGCGCGTGAGCCGCAGCGCCGGCCTGCCCGTGGCCTCAGGTTGGGGCATGGATGATCCACAGATTGCCGAGCGCATCGTGGCCGACGGCCAGGTCGATCTGGTGATGATCGGCCGCGCCCATCTGGCCAATCCGCACTACGCCTACCAGCTGGCGCAAAGCCTGGGCGTTGCCCGTCCCGACTGGACGCTGCCCGCTCCCTATGCCCATTGGCTGGAACGCTATCGCGGCGCCGCCAAGCAGGCCACAGCCTGAGAGCCGGCCGTCGCCCCTCCACGCGCCAAAGATATCGACCGCAAGGAGGCCGGGCTGCCTGCGCTCCCGCGCCATGCAGTCGGCCAAGGTTTTCACCGGCGGCCCGCCCCACGACCTGCACCGCAGAACTGGACGCCACCGCGCTAGGGCGGGAAAGAGCGCACCGCATTGATGCCTCACCCGCCCGCAGCAAAGCCCGCAACCAGTCTCATCGGCCTTGCAAGGCAGGCGCCGGCTCAGGAGACGCTCGCGCGCTCCAGCACCGCCAGCACGTTGCGCGCCGCTCCCACTCCCATGTTCACATAGGCATCCGAGGTCACGCCGCCGATGTGCGGACTGAGGATGAAACCCGGCTGGTGCAGGAACGGGTGGCCAGCCGCCATGGGCTCAACGGCAAAGCTGTCCAGGCCCGCGGCGCTGACCTGGCCTTGCTGCACGGCGGCCAGCAGCGCGGCCTCGTCGATGAGACCTCCGCGCGCGGTGTTGACCACAATCACGCCGCGCCTACAGCACGCCAGGGTTGTGGCGTTGAGCAGATTGAGGTTGTCGTCGGTCAGCGGGCAGTGCAGCGAGATCGCATCGCTTTCGCGCCACAGCGTATCCAGGTCCACGGCCTGCACGTAGCTGGGCAACTGGCCCGCAAAGGGATCGAAGCCGATCACGCGCATGCCCAGTGCATCGGCCATCTTCGCAAAGCGCAGGCCTATGGCGCCCAGGCCGACCAGTCCCACGGTACGCCCGGCCAGCTCCAGGCTTTTGTGCGTGGCCTTGTCCCAATGGCCGGAGTGCATGCGCGAGTCCAGCTGCACCACCGACTTGGCGCAGGCCAGCAGCAGGGCCAGGGCCTGTTCGGCCACGGCCGCCGCGTTGGCGCCAACCGCTGCCACGACCTCGATGCCGCGCTGCGCGGCCTCGGCCTTGTCTATGGTGTCCGTGCCGCTGCCGTGCTTGGAAATCACCTTGAGCGAAGGTCCGGCGTCCATGACCGCAGCCCCCACCTTGCCGTAGCGCACGATGATGGCGACGGGATCATGCCGGCGGCACAGGGCCACCAGGTCTTGCTCGGTGGGCGTCTTGCCCGCGTAGACTATGTCGTGGCCTTGCAGCAAATCCAGTGCCTGCTGCGCCAGGTCAGCGCCCGTGACGATGATGGTGCTCACAGCGTCTCTCCTTCCTTGAGCACGCCGGCCGCGCGCAGCGCGGCGGGCAGCCACCTCGAGGCCGTGTCGCCGCGGGCGATGGCCTCGATGCGCGCGGCCTCGTCGACCACTTTCCTGTCGGCCAGCGCCAACATGGCGGGCGCCTTGGCGCGCTCGATCACGACCACGCCGTCGGCGTCGCCCACCACCAGGTCGCCCGGGTTCACCGTCGCACCGCCACAGGAGATGGGGTGGTTGATGCGACCGGGCACGAACTTGGTCGGACCTGCAGGATTGAAGCCGGCGCTGAACACCGGAAAGCCAAGCTCCAGCAGCTCGAGCTTGTCGCGGATCGCGCCATCCACGATCACGCCGCCAAGGCCTGTCTTCTTACAGGCGCTGAGCATCAGCGTACCCATCAGGGCCGCAGTCTGGTCTCCCTTGCCGTCGATGACCAGGATATCGCCGGGCTTGGCCAGGGCGATGGCGGCGTGGATCATCAGGTTGTCTCCGGGGCGCACCTCGACGGTGAAGGCCGGACCGGCGAGCTTCATATCCTGATGCACGGGCGCCACGCGTGCGTTCATGGTACCGCGGCGGCCTGCCACGTCGGCCAGGATGGCGGCCTGGAAGCTCGATGCCTTCTGGACGACCTCGGCGCTGACGCGCTCGATGTCACGGATGATTTCTGAAAGTTGGCTCATGATGATTAGGTCCGCGGTCCGGTCCGGTTGCAGGGGTGAAAGTAAAGAAGGAGCAGGAGTGGCAGGGCGCACGGCGTCCTGCCCACAAGGGCATGTGCGCCAGGTGTGCTGGGTGGGTGGCTTGTTGGCGCGATGACGCGGTGGCGTGATCGGGCTCAGTCCAGGCTGGCGCCCGAGTCCTTGACGATGCGGCCCCAGCGCGGCACCTCGGTGCGCAGCAGCTGGGCGAAGGCCTGGGGCGTGCCGCCCAGCACGTCGCCGCCCTCGGAGCGCAGCTTCTCGGCCACATCGGCCTGCTTCAGGGCCCGGTTGATGGCCTTGTTGAGCTGCTGCACGATGGCCTCGGGCGTGCCCGCGGGCGCCAGCACGCCGTACCAGGAGCTGGCCTCGAAGTCCTTGTAGCCGAGCTCGGCCAGCGTGGGCGTGTCGGGCAACTGGCTGGAGCGCGCCAGCGAGGTCACGACAATGGGCCGCAGCTTGCCGTTGCGCACCTGGCCAAGCAGCGTGGGAATGGCGGACATGTACAGGTCGATCTGTCCGCCCACCAGGTCCGTCATGGCCTGGCCTGCTCCCTTGTAGGGCACATGGCGCAGGCTCATGCCCGAAATCTTCTGGGCCTGCTCGCCCGCCAGATGGGCCACGGTGCCGTTCCCCGAATAGCCCAGGGTGATGCCGTCGGGCCTGGCCTTGGCCGCCGTCACCAGATCGGCAAAGGTCTTGTAGGGCGTGTTGGCGGGAGCGGCCATGACGATGGGCGCCGAGGACACCAGGGCCACGGGCGCCAGGCTCTTGATCGGGTCGTAGGGTAGCTTGGCGTAGAGCCAGGGGTTGATGGCGAGATTGCTGGTCTGGCCCATGACCAGGGTGTAGCCATCGGGCGCGGCCTTGGCCGCGGCGTCCACGCCCAGGTTGCCGCCCGCGCCGGGGCGGTTGTCCACCACCACGCTCCACTTGTTCTGCTCGGCCATCTTCTGGGCCACGGTGCGCGCAATCATGTCCGTGCCGCCGCCAGGCGGGAACGGCACGATCAGGCGGATCGGCTTGGCCGGATAGGCGGGCTGCGCCAGCGCGCTGTCGAAGGGAGTGACTACACCCACGAAGCCGAGCACGGCGGCATGCAGGGCGCGCGAAAGCGGGCGAAAGTTCATCTGTTGTCTCCTGTTGGTCGCTTTGAAGCGTGTTCTGATGCGTGCGGCCGGAATCCCCGACCGCTGGAGGCGACTGTAGGCAAACGTTTCAACCCATACAATGCTGTTTCGCAGAATGAAACACATTGCACCATGAGCAACCCCACCCAATCCGCACAGAAGTCCGGCGACGGCGTCATCGCCGTCACCCGCGCACTGCAGCTGCTCGAGGCCTTTGCGCTGGGCGAATCCCATCTTTCACTGGCCGAACTCAGCCGGCGCTGCAGCCTGCACAAGACCACGGTGCTGCGGCTGGCGCGCACGCTGGCCCAGTCGGGCTACATGGTGCAGCGCGAGGACGGGGAATGGCGGCTGGGCCCTTCCTCGGGCTGGCTGGGCGCGCGCTACCAGGCGGGCTTCGATGTGCAGAACGTGCTGGAGCCCGCGCTGCGCGAGCTCACCCAACTCAGCGGCGAGAGCGCCGCCTTCTACGTGCGCGAGGGCCATGTGCGTACCTGCCTGGTACGCGTGGAAGGGCCGCAGGCCCTGCGCCACCATGCGCGCATGGGCGAGGGGTTGCCACTGGACAAAGGCTCGCCGGGCCGCGTCATCCTGGCGTTCTCGGGCGAGCCCGGCGAGATCTACGAGCAGATCCGCCAAAAGGGCTACCACTGCTCCATCGGCGAGCGCGAGCAAGGTGTGGCAACGGTTTCGGCGCCGGTGTTCGGCATGCACTGGCGGCTCATGGGATCGGTCTGCATCTCGGGCCCCGCATCACGCCTGCCCGAGGCCAGGCTCGAAGCCCTGGCCCGGACCGTGATCGCCGCAGCCAACAAGCTGTCCTATGCGCTGGCCGGCAATTCCGCCACACCGGCCGCCAGCCCTGTGCGCGCCACGCAGTGGCATCCCTGAGCGCAGGGGAGCGGCCTCGAAAGAATCTATTCCTGTCGAAATGAGGATTCAAAAACAATAGCTTTTATCGCTTGCTGCAATTAAAACTCAGATACTTATTTATCTGATTTACTTATCCATCAAGCGGTAGAAGCTATCTTTTTATGCAATGGCTGCGCTCGGGTGAGCTCAGCGCGCCCAGGCGCAGCCGCCATCCACGACCAGGGTGGAGCCCACCACATAGTCGCCGGCGCGCGAGGCCAGGAAGATGGCGGCGCCGGCCATATCCTCGGGCTCGCCGATGCGGCCCAGGGGCACGCGCCCCGCGGCCTCGTCCGCATGGTCGCGCGCGTTCTTGTTCATCTCCGAGGCGAACGGGCCGGGCGCGATGGCGCTGACCACGATGCGCTCGGGCGCCAGGCGCAGGGCCATGCGCTTGGTCAGGTGGATCAGGCCGGCCTTGCTGGCCGCGTAGGAGTAGGTCTCCCAGGGGTTGACCGAGACGCCGTCAATGGAGGCAATGTTGATGACCTTGGCCAGCTGCGCGCCCGCGGCCGACTTGCGCAGCATGGGCGTGAGCGCCTGGGTCAGGAAGAAGGGCGACTTCATGTTCAGGTCCACGACCTTGTCCCAGCCGCTTTCGGGAAATTCGTCATAGGGCGCGCCCCAGGCCGCGCCCGCGTTGTTGACTAGGATGCCCAGCTGATCTTCGTGCGCCGCATAGGCATCGACCAGCGACTTCACGCCGTCCATGGTGGACACGTCGGCAGGCAGCGAAACGCAGTGGCCCAGCTCCGACAGCTCGCGCGCCGTCTGGTCGCAGGCCTCGGCCTTGCGCGCCGAGATGTACACGCGCGCGCCCTGGCGCACAAAGCCTTCGGCGATCATGCGGCCGATACCGCGCGAACCACCGGTGACAAGAGCCGTGCGGCCCTTGAGCGAAAACATCTGCTGGGTATCCATGGTGCGGTCTCCTTGATGGTCTTGAAAACCGCACCAGCTTATGCAAGGCCCGCCACGCCCGGCGTCGCCTAGGCGCCATGGCCGATGCCAAAGAGAAAGCACCGTCCTGCGTGTCGATCCCGGCTCCGGCCCGTACCTGCAGCCCTACTCCAGCCCCCAGGACACGCCGGCTGCGGCCTCCCACTGCTGCGCAAACCACTCATCGCCACGCAGATAGGCCTGCAGCATGGGCAGGCCGTCCAGGCCCCAGAATACATGGCCGTCCACTACCCAGGCTGGCACGCCGAACACGCCGGCCTGCTGCGCCTGCTCCGTATTGCTGCGCAGCCATTGCTTGACCTCGGCACTATCCTCTTCCTGGCGCAGCTGCTCCTTCAGCTGCTCGCGCAGCTGCTGCAGGCGCTGCGCATCATTGGCCTCATGTCCGCCCTGCCAGACATGCTGCATCACGGCCTGCGCCACAAAGCGGTTGATGCTGCCGTCACGCCCATGTGCCAGCGCCAGCCGCAGCAGCGGCAGCGGCTTGAACGGATGCCGGGCCGGCATCTGCAGAGGTATGCCCAGCGACCGGCCAAGCCATGTGACATGGCGGTAGGTCCAGGTGCGCTTGGCAGGAATGCCGGCCGGTCCGGGGTTGGCATTGCCTTGCAGCAAGGCACCCAGCAGCACCGGGCGGTAATCAATGTGATAGCTGAGCCCTTGCAGCGCCTTGGGCATTTGCTCCAGCGCCAGCCATGCATAGGGCGACACAAAGTCCAGATAACAAGTGATGTGCTTCATGTCGGCTCTCCTCTAAGGGCGATCAGATCTCGGCATGGCGCGGGTCCTCGAGGCCGGCGCGCTGCAGCAGCCGACCCCAGATCTCCAGGCGCAGCTCGGCATCGCCCTTGGACCAGGCGCGAATCTCGTCAATGGTTCTGAAGCAGCCCTGGCAATGGCTGCGGTCCGCCGTCATGCGGCAGACGTTGATGCAGGGCGAAGCCACGGGCTGGTCGGCCTCGGCCCAGACCAGGGCCACTTCGGCCTTTGCGGCAAGTTGTGCCAGTTGCTGAGCCTGCTGTTCCTGAAGAAGTTCGGTACTCATGCCTGCTCCACCACATCCGACCAGGGGGCTGCAGTAAGAGCCTGCAGTTGCGCAGGCGATGCGGGAAACACGCCGTGCGGGTGGCCTGCCGCAGCCCACACGGTCTCGAAGCGCTGCAGCTCGGCATCCATCAAGGTCACGACCTTGGTGGCATGGGCCACGGGGCTGACGCCGCCAATCGAGAAGCCGGTGCTGGACTTGACGAAATCCGCATCGGCGCGACCGACCTTGCCCACCAGCTGCGTCACTTTCTTTTCATCGACACGCCTGTCGCCCGAGGCCACGACCAGCACGGCCGCGCCATCGCTCCTGCGCTTGAAGATGATGCTCTTGGCCACCTGCCCGACCAGAATGCTGAGCTGATCGGCGGCCTCCTGGGCGGTACGCGCCGCGCCGTCCAGCATCTGCGGCGCATGCGGATGACCGGCATCCTGCAAAAAGCGGCTGACGCGCTGCACGCCTTCCGGCAGCGCATGAAGTTCTGACCCACACATGATGTTTTCCTGAAAATCGCGCCGCCATCCGGCAGCGTCACGGCCCCTACTGTGCCAGCTTGAGCCTGAGCTGCACCAGCTCCAGCTGCAAATCACGCAGGTCTTTCTGGACATAGGCGATATGTCCGGCACTGTTCTTGGCGTCACGCGCCTCGCGCAGCTCTTTTTTCTTGGCCTCGATGCGGCGCTCCAGCTCAAGCACCGACTGCCTGTCCTGATAGCGCTCGCGCGCCGGCGCATAGCCTTGCAAAAACGCGGCCTCCAGCGGCGCCGGGCAATAGCCCGGCTGGAACTTGCGGCCGGCTTCCGCATAGGCCTTGCCGCTGTCGGGAGTGCAGAAATCCTGCAGGCCGCGCAGCCAGCCCTGCTGATAGGCCCGCGCATCCATCTGTACGCCCTGGTCCTTGCAGGCCTTGAAGTGGCGTCTGGCGCGGGTGGACAGGTCCAGCCTGCCGTCCATGGCATCGAGCTGGCCCAGATAGGCCCAGTCCGTGTCCCTGCACTCCTGGGCATCCATGCCGGCGCAGCCGCCCAGCAGGGCAGCTGCCGCCAGACAAAGGGCCAGTGAAAAACGTGATCTTGCTTGCATGGCGGCGATGGTAACAACGCCCATGCCTGCCCGGGCCGGGCTTGGCCTCAATCCGCGCGCTTGGTCAGCAAGGCCTTGGCCACGCGCGACTGCGTGGGGCGGCCCAGATGCTCGCTGATGAACTGGCCCGCATCGATCAGCTTGTCGAGGTCGATGCCGGTCTCTATGCCCATGCCCTGCAGCAGATAGACCACGTCTTCGGTGGCCACATTGCCCGTGGCGCCCTTGGCATAGGGACAGCCGCCAAGGCCTGCGACCGAAGACTGGAAGTTCCAGACCCCCAGATCCAGCGCCGCCAGCGTGTTGCTCAGGGCCTGGCCATAGGTATCGTGGAAATGGCCGGACACCTGGTCGATATCGAAGTGCGCCAGCGTGGCCTCCAGCGCCTTCTGCACCTTGACGGGCGTGCCCACGCCAATGGTGTCGGCCACGTCCACGCGCTGCACGCCGATGCTCTTCATGAGCCCGGCCAGATAGCCCACCTTCTCGGGCGCGATCTCGCCCTCGTAGGGGCAGCCCACGGTGCAGCTCATGGCACCGCGCACGGCAATGCCGGCCTCCAGTGCCGCCTGCACCACAGGCGCAAAGCGCTCTATGCTCTCGGCAATCGAGCAGTTGATGTTGCGCTGGCTGAAGGCCTCGCTGGCCGCACCGAACACCACGATCTCGTCGGGCTTGCCGGCCAGCGCGGCTTCGAAGCCCTTGAGATTCGGCGTCAGCACCGAATACAGCACCCCGCCTCTGCGCGCTATTCCCGCCATGACTTCGGCGTTGTCCGCCATCTGCGGCACCCATTTGGGCGACACATAGCTGGTGACCTCGATCTCCTTGAGGCCTGCGTCCTGCAGGCGCTGCACCAGCTCGATCTTGACGGCTGCAGGCACAGGCTGCTTTTCGTTCTGCAGGCCGTCGCGCGGGCCCACATCGATGATCTTGACGCGTGCGGGGTATTTCATTCTTGTCTCCTTGCTATCAATAGCCCTTGCTCAGGTCGACTCGACCTGTGACGGGCTCGCCCCGGCTCATGGCGGCCACCTTGCCCACGATCTGGGCAATGCTGTCCGCGGCCAGCGTGCGGGCCGAGGTATGAGGGGTGAGGATGATTCTGGACTGCTTCCAGAACGGGTGATTCTCGGGCAGCGGCTCCTCGCGGAACACGTCCAGCATGGCGCCGCTGACATGGCCGGACTCGATCTGCGCAATCAGGTCGGCATCGACCACATGGCCGCCGCGCCCCACATTGATCACATAGGCCCCGGGCTGCAGCAGCGCCAGCGTGCGGGCATTGATGATGTCGCGGGTCTCGTCGTGCAGGGGCAGCAGATTGACCAGAATGCGCGTCTCGGACAGAAAGCGGTCCAGGCTGTCCATGCCGCTGAAGCATTCAATGCCCTGCAGCTCGCGCGGCGAGCGGCTCCAGCCATTGACCTTGAAATCGAACACCGTCAGCGCCCTGGCCACGCGCTCGCCCATCTTGCCCAGGCCCATCACGCCCACGGGATAGTCCACACGCCTGGGGTTGCGCTGATGCTGCCACAGGCCTTGCGCCATATCGGCCTCGTACTGATCGAGGCCACGGAAGAAGCGGATCACGGCCTGGGCCACATACTCGGCCATCTGCACGGCCATGCCCGCATCTTCGAGGCGGTAGACGGGCAGCGCGGCGGGAATGCGCAGCGGCAGCAGCGCATCCACGCCCGCGCCGATGTTGAACATGGCCTTCAGGCCGGCCGCCTGCTCGTCAAGAAACTGCTGGGGCGGCGCCCAGACCAGTGCATAGTCGGCCTGGGGCGCGCCCGGCTCCCAGATGGCAATCTCCGCGCCCGGCAGCGCCTCATGCAAACCTTTGAGCCAGGGTTCCGGCCGCGTATCGTCACAGCAAAATAAGACTTTCATAGATGCGAAGCCTAACGCTTTGGCATTCCTGCTGCAGACGCGGATGGCCAATGGTCCGCTATCAAAAAAGAAGCTTCCTGCGCTTTACCTGTATTGATTTCATCATTGAAAGTAACTGAATTCATGGATAGTCCAGCGCAAGCTGCTCTTTTTGTTAAACAGTTCAACCCTGGCCGGATCAGGCGGCCACCTCGATGCGCAGCAGCTCGGCGCCTTCGCTGACCTGGTCGCCAGGCACATACAGCAGCTCCAGCACCACGCCATCGCCAGGGGCGGCAATCGTGTGCTCCATCTTCATGGCCTCCATCACGGCCAGCGGCTGGCCCTTGCTGACCTTGTCGCCGGCCTTGACCGTGAAAGACACCACCTTGCCGGGCATGGGCGCCGTCAGGCGACCGCCTTCATGGCCGGTATCGCCGGCGTGGGCCAGTTGGTCGACCACGGTGATCTGGGTACTTCCCGCCTCGGTGAAGATGGACAGCTGGTCGCCCTGGGCATGGACCACGACCACCGTGCGCTTGCCGTCCAGGCCCAGCTCCAGCCGCCCGTCGGCCAGCGCGCGCCACTGCAGCGCGGCATCGCTGCGGCTCTCGCCCTCGCCAATGCCTAGCTGATAGGTCTGCGCCGCCTGCGTGTCGCGGCCGTAGGCCAGGCCGGCCGTGAAGTCCTCGCCGCGGTAGGCAAAGCCGAAGGAGCGCACATAGCGGCCCGACATGCGCCAGCCGTCGCGGCGGCTGAAGGGGTCGGCGCCCTGGCCTGCCTGCTCGCCTTGCAGTTGCCAGGCCATGGCAGCGGCGACGGCCAGGTCGCGGCCCACGAAATCCTTGCCGAACAAGGCCTCGCGCTCGCGCTCGATCAGCGCGGTATCGAGCAAGGCATTGGAGAAAGCCTGGCTCTTCACCACCTGGCGCAGAAACTGCACATTGGTCGTCAGGCCCACGATATGGGTCTGGGCCAGCGCCGCGTCCAGACGCGCCAGCGCCTGGGCACGGTCCTCGCCATGGACGATGAGCTTGGCGATCATGGAGTCGTAGAAGGGGCTGATCGCATCGCCCTCGCGCACGCCGTCGTCCACGCGCACATCGCTGATCTCGAAGCTGCTGCACACGGGCTTGCGATAGACGGCCAGATGGCCGGTGGCGGGCAGGAAGTTGTTCTCGGGGTTCTCGGCGCAGATGCGCGCCTCGATGGCATGACCCTGGATACGAAGCTCCGACTGAGCCTTGGGCAAAGGCTGCCCCGAAGCCACCAGCAGCTGCCACCGCACCAGGTCCTCGCCCGTGATCGCTTCGGTCACGGGGTGCTCCACCTGCAGCCGGGTGTTCATTTCCATGAAGTAGAACTTCATGGCTTCGGGCTGGTCGTAGCCGCCGGGCTGCTCGACGATGAACTCCACCGTGCCCGCGCCCACATAGCTCACGGCCTTGGCGGCGGCCACGGCGGCCTCGCCCATCTTCTGGCGCAGCGCGGCAGTCATGCCGGGCGCCGGCGCTTCCTCAAGCACCTTCTGGTGGCGGCGCTGCACCGAGCAGTCGCGCTCGAACAGATAGACGCAGTTGCCCTGTGTATCGCCAAACACCTGAATCTCGATATGGCGCGGACGCAGCACGTATTTCTCGATCAGCACGGCATCGTTGCCGAAGCTGTTGATGGCCTCGCGCTTGCAGGACTCCAGCGAAGCCGCAAAGTCCTCGCTCTTTTCCACCAGACGCATGCCCTTGCCGCCACCGCCCGCGCTGGCCTTGATGAGCACGGGATAGCCGATGCGGTCGGCCTCGCGTTGCAGCAGCTCGGGGTTCTGGTCGTGACCGTGATAGCCGGGCACCAGCGGCACGCCGGCCTTTTCCATCAGCTGCTTGGACTCGGCCTTGAGACCCATGGCGCGAATCGCGCTGGCGGGCGGGCCGATGAAGACCAGACCAGCCGCCGCGCAGGCATTGGCAAAGTCTTCGTTCTCGGAGAGAAAGCCATAGCCGGGGTGAATGGCTTCGGCACCCGTGGCCTGAGCGGCCTCCAGAATGCGCTCCCAGCGCAGATAGCTGTCCTTGGGCGCACTGCCGCCGATGTGCACGGCCTCGTCGCAGGCCGCGACATGCTTGGCCCGGGCATCGGCATCCGAATACACGGCCACGGTCTTCACACCCATGCGACGGGCGGTGGCGGCTACGCGGCAGGCGATTTCACCTCTATTCGCAATCAGAATTTTCTTGAACATATCGTCTCCGGTTATCGGTCAAATCACCACTCAGCGCATATCCATCAAACGCAAGCAGCTATGTTTTTTGCAATGGCTCCTGCGCATCGCCAGTGCCGCGCAGGCGTCGAAAAATCGCCTTGAGAAAGCGCCAAAGCGCCCAGATCACCAGCCACATCGCAATCACCACGACCAGCAGCACGGCGGCAAACACCAGCGGATTGGTCAGCGCCAGCCAGATGGCGCCCAGCGACACCGTGTCTTCAGCCAGACTGGCTCCCAGGTTGGAGAACGGTTCGGGCGAGGTGTTGATGAGGGCACGCGTGGTGGTCTTGGCGGCCTGGCTGGTCGCGGCCAGCGTTCCGCCCATCAAGGCAGCAGCCATGGCCATGGTGGTGCTGTCGGCAGCAAAGACCGAGGCCGCCAGCGCCGCCCCGGCGGGAATGCGCAGCACGCTCTGGAACAGGTCCCAGACCGAATCGACCACGGGAATCTTGTCGGCAAAGAACTCCACGAACAGCAGACCGCCGCTGATGACCAGCACCATGGGATGCTGCAGCACATGCAGACCGCCGGGCAGCGGCATCAGACCACTTGCACCCAACAGGCCCACGACAAACACCACGGCATAGAGGCGAAAGCCGCTGGCCCAGCCCAGGGCCGCGGCCAGCGCAAGCATCGAGGCCATGTCCATCTGCCCCACGGCTTGCCCGGCCCTGGCAGCCACATCTCCGACCTGACCAGCAGCATCGCCCACGGCCCTGGCCGTTTCGGGGTCGATATGCAGGCCGATGCGGTGCAGCCAGTCGATGATGGTTTGCCAGATATCCATGGTGTTCATTCCTTATGTCTCGCCCGGACTCTAAAGCGCCCCGGACACAAGGTTTGTCATCTCATCCGGGCAGCCAGTTGGGTTTGCGCTTGTTGAGAAAGGCCTGCACGCCTTCCTTGCCTTCGCTACTGGCGCGGATGGTGGCAATCGACTCCACAGTCGCCGCAATCAGCTGCTCGCTGATCTCGCGCTCGGCCATGTCCAATACCAGGCGCTTGCAGGCCCGCACCGCTGCGGGGCCGGCGCTCAGCAAATGCTTGAGCCAGCCGTCGACCACGGCGTCCAGCCCGTCGGCATCGACCACCTCATGTACATAGCCGATGCGATGTGCCTCCTGCGCCGAAAAGCGCTCGCCAGTGAGAAAGTAGCGGTGCGCAGCCCTGGCACCCATGGCGCGGATCACATAGGGGCTGATGGTGGCGGGAATCAGGCCGATCTTGACCTCGCTGAGGCAGAAACCCGCCGTATCAGCCGCCACTGCCATATCGCAGCAGGCCACCAGGCCCATGCCCCCCGCATAGACATCGCCCTGCACACGCGCAATCGTGGGTTTGGGGCATTCGTAGATGACGCGCAGCATCTCGGCCAGCAGACCCGCATCGACGCGGTTTTCGTCGCGCGAGTAATCGGCCATGCGGCGCATCCAGTTCAGGTCCGCGCCCGCGCAGAATGCGGGTCCTTCGGCGGCCAGCACCACGGCGCGCACATCGGCACGCTCGCCGACCTGAAGGAAGGCGGCGGTGATCTCGGCAATCGCCGCATCGCTGAAGGCGTTGCGAATGGCGGGCTGAGCCAGCGTGACGCGGGCGATGCCGCCATCCACGGTCAAAGTCAAAGCAGTCATGGCTTGTCTCCCAGTGAGTTAGGGCGTTGCAGTTGCGCAGCCGCCGTACCCGGCAGCTGCTGCATCAGGAATTCACGGACCTGCGGCAACCATTGCCCGATATTGGCTGCACGGTCAAAGAACTGGTGTCCCTCAGCGCCGCTGGATGGAGCAAACACCAGTTTCAGGTTCTGGCCTGCGGCCAGATAGCTTTCAGCCATCTTGCGCACCAGCGGCGGGCGAAAGTAGCTATCGTTTTCGGCATAAATCCACAGCTGGGGCACACGGCTGGTGGCGGCAAAGCCGGCCACGGTCTTGAGCAGTTGCACCTCGCCGCAAACCGCGGCTTTCTCACGCATCTGCGGCTGCGAACCGCGGCCGCCGGCAAAGTTGACGACGCCGCGCAAGCCCGCGGGCTGCTGCGCCGCCAGCGCCAGCGACGCAAAGCCGCCGGCAGACTTGCCCAGCAGCAGCACATGCGAGCCATCGACATAAGGCAGCTTTTGCCCGTAAGTCATGATGGCCGCCACATCGCGCGCTGCCTCCTGGGCCGCATGGGCGTAGTCGGGGTCATCGCAGCTGCCGTAGCGGTCGGCCAGAGGACCGTCCGATGCGCCATAGCCGCGGCGCAAACCCGTCACCACCACATAGCCCAGCTCGGCCAGAGCGCGCGCCTGCGGGCCGTAGCGATCGCGCATGGTTTCGCGCGCCTCTTTGCCGCTGGGTGTGCCATGGTTGAGCACGATCAATCCCCAAGGACCCTGCCCATGAGGACGATAGACATGGCCTGCCAACTCGGCGCTGTGCGCGGGCGAATCGCCGCTCGCTGGCACCCAGACCGGAATGCGCGCGTCCATGCGCTGCACCGCTGGCTCGGCAGCGCCAGCCATGGGCATGGCCAGCACAGCCGACAGCAGGACTGGCGGCAAGCAGGTGAGGAAATGGCGACGCGACATGATTGGCAGCCTCTAGCCGCTTACATGCGGAATACGCCGAAGCGCGTGTCCTCAATCGGCGCATTGCGTGCCGCAGCCAGGCCCAGCGCCAGCACGCGGCGCGTATCGGCGGGATCGATCACGCCGTCGTCCCAGAGACGAGCCGTGGCGTAATAGGGATGGCCCTGGTCTTCATACTGCTGGCGAATGGGCGCCTTGAAGCGCTCCTCTTCTTCGGCACTCCAGCTGCCGCCCTTGGCTTCGATGCCGTCGCGCTTGACGGTGGCGAGCACGCTGGCCGCCTGCTCGCCGCCCATGACGCTGATGCGCGCGTTGGGCCACATCCAGAGAAAACGGGGCGAATAGGCGCGGCCGCACATGCCGTAATTGCCCGCGCCAAAGCTGCCGCCGATGATGATGGTGAACTTGGGCACCGCAGCCGTGGCCACGGCTGTGACCAGCTTGGCGCCATGACGGGCAATGCCTTCGTTTTCGTATTTACGGCCGACCATAAAGCCCGTGATGTTCTGCAGGAACACCAGTGGCACCTTGCGCTGGCAGCACAGCTCGATGAAGTGTGCCCCCTTGACGGCCGACTCGGAAAACAGAATGCCGTTGTTGGCGATGATGCCGACCTGCATGCCCTCGATGCGCGCAAAGCCGCAGACCAGGGTGTTGCCGAAGCGGGCCTTGAACTCGTCGAACTGGCTGCCGTCCACGATACGGGCGATGATCTCGCGCACATCGAAGGGCTTGCGCGTATCGACGGGAATCACGCCATACAGCTCTTCGCTCTCGAACAGCGGCGCCGCAGGCGCATGGTCGGTCTGCGACTGGGGCTTGTCCTTGTTCAGGTTTGCCACCGCCTGGCGTGCCAGCGCCAGTGCATGCAGATCGTTCTCGGCCAGATGGTCGGCCACGCCCGACAGGCGCGTGTGCACATCGCCGCCGCCCAGGTCCTCGGCACTGACCACCTCGCCGGTGGCGGCCTTGACCAGAGGAGGGCCGCCCAGGAAGATGGTGCCCTGGTTCTTGACGATGATGGACTCGTCACTCATGGCCGGCACATAGGCGCCGCCTGCCGTGCACGAGCCCATGACCACGGCGATCTGGGCGATGCCCTGAGCGCTCATATTGGCCTGGTTGTAGAAGATGCGGCCGAAGTGCTCGCGGTCGGGGAAAACCTCGTCCTGATTGGGCAGATTGGCACCGCCCGAATCGACCAGATAGATGCAGGGCAGACGGTTCTGCGCGGCCACTTCCTGCGCGCGCAGATGCTTTTTCACCGTCATCGGGTAGTAGGTTCCGCCCTTCACGGTGGCGTCGTTGCAGACGATCATGCAGTCCACGCCGCTGACGCGACCCACGCCGACAATCACGCCGGCGCCCGGCGCATCGTTGTTATACATATTGAGCGCGGCCAACGGCGACAGCTCCAGAAACGGCGTGCCGGGGTCCAGCAGCCGCTGCACGCGCTCGCGCGGCAGCAGCTTGCCGCGCGCCACATGCTTGGCGCGCGCGGCTTCATTGCCGCCCAGCGCGTTCTGATCGCAGCGTGCATGCAGCTCATTGACCAGCGCCTGCATGGCAGCAGCGTTGGCCAGGAAATCTGCCGAACGCGGATTCAGTTGTGTGCCCAGAATGCTCATCGCTTGCCTCTTGTCTTGATTACTTTGCCCGATACGGGAACTTGGTTTTTTTCTTGCTCAGACACAGCGCTGCCACTGCAGTTGAAGAAAATGCCTTATGCACGCTGTTGAAACTGTTCTGCTTGTCTTGCTGCTGGGAGCGCTGACAGGCATTGTGGCCCGCTATATCCGGGCCATTCCCCTGCCTCTGATTCAAATCGCACTGGGTGCGCTGATTGCCTGGCCGCAAGCCGGCCTGCACATCGCGTTCGACCCCGAGCTGTTCCTGCTGCTCTTCATTCCGCCGCTGCTGTTCGCCGACGGCTGGCGCATCCCCAAGCGTGAATTCTTCGCACTGGCCAAACCCATTTTGCTGCTGGCCCTGGGCCTGGTTCTGTTCACCGTGCTGGGCCTGGGCTATCTCATCCACTGGATGATTCCCGAGATTCCGCTGACCGTGGCCTTTGCCCTGGCCGCCGTGATCTCGCCCACCGATGCCGTGGCCGTTTCGGCCATCACGCGCAATCTGGGCATGCCCGAGAAGACCATGCATGTGCTGGAGGGCGAGTCGCTGCTCAATGACGCATCGGGCCTTGTGGCGCTGAAATTTGCGATTGCAGCCACGCTGACCGGCATGTTCTCCTGGGGCGAAGTCGCCAAGGAATTCACCTGGATGGCCGTCGGCGGCCTGGGTGTGGGTGCGCTGATAGGCTGGGGTTTCAGCCATGCGCGCGGCACCATCACGCGCCGCCTGGGCGATGTCGCAGCCACGCAGATGGTGCTGCTGCTGGTGCTGCTGCCTTTTGCCGCCTATATCGTGGGTGAGAAGATCGGTGTCTCCGGCATTCTGGCTGCCGTGGCCGCAGGCATCGCCACCAATTTCGCCGACCTGGAGCGCAGCAGCTATATCAGCGAACGCCTGCAGACCGAAGGCACCTGGAGCATGGTGGAGGCCGCCTTCAACGGCGCCATCTTCCTGCTGCTGGGCCTGCAGCTGCCCTCCATCATCGGCGTGCCGCTGCATCAGGCCGGCCATGACTGGTGGATTCTGGTCGGCTATGTGGCCGCGATTTCGTTTGCGCTGCTGCTGATGCGCTGGATCTGGCTGGTGCTGGGTGTGCATGGCTCGCTGCTGCGCGCCCACCGGCAGGGCAAGATGTCCGAGCGTCCCTCGCCACTGCTGAATCTGGCCACCACGCTGGCCGGCATTCGCGGTGCGGTCACGCTGGCCGGCGCGCTGTCCGTGCCCATGCTGCTGAACAATGGCCAGCCCTTCCCGGGTCGCGACATGCTGGTCTTTCTCGCCACCGGCACGATTTTGTTCACGCTGGTGATCGGCGCCGTGGGCCTTCCCATCGTGCTGCGCCATCTGCCCCCGCACGAAGAGTCGCCCACCGTGCGTGAGGAGCGCCTGGCCCGCGAACAGGCCTGCATGGCGGCCATGGCCAAGCTCACGCTGAGCGAGGAGGAAGTGCTGCGCCGCGACCCCGAATGGGTGGCGATGCGCCAGGAGGTCAACGGCCACCTGACCCAGGAATACCGTAACCGCATCCAGTTGCTGGACGACGGCAGCGGCGCCGCGCAAAGCATAGAACTGCTGCGCGAAGCGCCCGAAGTCGTGCGCCAGCGCAAGCTGCGCTATGTGATGGAGATCGAAACCCGCATCGAGTGCATTCATGCCGAGCGGGACTTTTACTACGCCGAAAGACAGGCCCACCGCATCAACGACGAATCGCTGCGCAGCCTGGTCAGCGAGCTGGACATGCAGGAAATCGCCATGCGCAAGCGCCTCGCTGTCGCACGCCGCGCCGCCGGCCTTCCCAAGAGCGAAACCAGCGCCCACCAGCACTGAACATGCCTCTTCCCAAGCCCCGCAGATGCGGGGCTTTTGGCAGGGGGCGCAGGCATGGTTCAACATGGCATTCAGGCAGTCTTGATCACGCGCAGATCCAGCAACTCGATCATCTCGTCGCGAATCCTGAACTTCTGGATCTTTCCCGTCACCGTCATCGGGAAGGCCTGGACAAAGCGGATATAGCGCGGCACCTTGTAGTGCGCAATCTGCCCCTTGCAGAACTCACGGATCTCATCTTCGCCGAGTTCCAGGCCGGGCTTGACAATGATCCAGGCACAGAGCTCCTCGCCATAGCGCACATCGGGCACGCCCACCACCTGCACGTCCTGCACCTTGGGGTGGCGATAGAGGAATTCCTCGATTTCACGCGGGTAGATGTTCTCGCCGCCACGGATCACCATGTCCTTGATGCGGCCCACGATATTCACATAGCCTTCGCCGTCCATGGTCGCCAGATCGCCGGTGTGCATCCACTGCTCGGCATCGATGGCCTCGCGGGTTCTGGCCTCGTCTTCCCAGTAGCCGTGCATGACGGAATAGCCACGCGTGCACAGCTCGCCCGACTGGCCCGGCGGCATGATCTCGCCCGTGGACGGATCCACGATCTTCACCTCCAGATGCGGCTGCACCTTGCCCACGGTGGCAACACGTTTTTCCAGAGGCGTGTCGGCATCGCTCTGGCAACTCACGGGACTGGTTTCCGTCATGCCGTAAGCGATGGTGATTTCGCTCAGATGCATGTCGCGCACCACACGCTTCATCACCTCGATGGGACAGGGCGAGCCGGCCATGATGCCGGTGCGCAGCGTGGACAGATCGAACTCGGCAAAGCGCGGATGGTCGAGCTCGGCAATGAACATGGTGGGCACGCCGTGCAGACCCGTGCATTTCTCGGCCTGCACTGCCTCCAGCACGGTGATGGGGTCAAAGCCATCATTGGGATAGACAATGGTCGAGCCATGGGTGAAGCAGGCCAGATTGCCCAGCACCATGCCGAAGCAGTGATACAGGGGCACGGGAATGCACAGTCGGTCCTCGGGCGTGAGGCGCATGCATTCACCAATGAAAAAGCCATTGTTGAGGATGTTGCGGTGCGTCAGCGTCGCGCCCTTGGGGAAGCCCGTGGTGCCGCTCGTGAACTGGATATTGATGGGGTCGCGGTTGCTGAGCGTGGCCGCAATCGCATCAATGCGCTCATCCGCACTGGTTCCCTGTGCCATCAACTGCGAAAAGCGCAACATGCCGGGCTGTTCGGCGTCCAGATCCGCCGCACCTGGGCCGGTCGCACCTGAGCCGGCCGCACCTGGGCCGACCGCACCTGGGCCGGCCGCGTCAATCCACACCACGGTGCGCAAGGCCGGCAGGCGTTTGGATTGCAGCTGGCCTGGCGCGCAGCTCGCCAGCTCGGGCGCCAGCTCGCGCAGCATGCCCAGATAGTCGCTGGTCTTGAATCGCGGCATGGATACCAGCGCCTTGCAGCCCACCTTGTTGAGTGCATATTCGACTTCAGAGGTGCGGTAGGCCGGGTTGATATTGACCAGCACCAGTCCCACCTGCGCCGTGGCCAGCTGCATCAGCACCCACTCGGCATTGTTATGGCTCCAGATACCCACCCGGTCGCCCTTGACCAGCCCTTGCGACAGCAGCGCACTGGCCAGCTGGCGCGCAGCCATATGCAGCTGGGCATAGCTGTAGCGCAGCCCCTGATGACGGCTGACCAGCGCGTCACGCGAGCCCTGGCGCTGTGCCATTGCAGCAAAAAAATCGCCAATCGTCTGCTCGATCAGCGGCACATCCGTGCCCCCCTTGGCATAGCTGGCGGTCAGCGCGTTCACTTGCGATGGCATGGTCTTGTGTCTCCTTGCGTGCCGGCAGCCACCTGCGAACTGGCTGCACGGCGTCCATTCAGCACCGTTTTCTGCACCTCAGAATAAGGGCAAGCCCTGTCCAGAAGAGGTCACAAAGGTTGCAATAATTGCCAAATGCTCACCCCCTCTCTGGTCAAGACTCCTCTACCGCACCATGCCAGCTCCGTGCTCAAATCGCACCCGGCAATTACCCCCATGGCGTTTGTCAAAGCCATTGTCAGCGCTTATGAAGCCAGGCAGATGTCAGCGCTAGGTGCTCTGGAAAAGGCACAAATCCCGCCAGACCTGATTAACGATGCCAACGAGCGCATCACGGCCCTGCAGATGGAGGCTCTATCCGACGCAGCCATGCGCGAGCTGGACGATGAAGCCTTGGGCTGGTTCGAGCGCCGCCTGCCCTGGGGCAGCTACGGCATGCTGGCCCGCGCCAGCATCAGCGCACCGCAACTGGGCCTGGCGCTGGCGCGCTGGTGCCGCCATCACGGATTGATTGCGCAGGACATACAGCTTCAGCTCAGCGAGCAGGCCGGCATTGCCACCCTCACCCTGCATGAAAGCCGCCCGCTGGAAAGCATGCGCGAGTTCTGCATGGTATCGGTGCTGCGCAATATCCACGGCTTTGCCAGCTGGTTGATCAACGAACCGATCAGCCTGCTGCATGCCAGCTTTCCGTTTTCCGAGCCCGCGCATGCCGATGTCTACAAGGTGCTGTTCGCACCGGGCAGCATCGTTTTTGATGCCCCCGTCGCCAGTCTGCAGTTTGAAGCTCGCTGGCTGCAGGCACCGCTGGCGCGCGACGAGGCGGCCCTCAACCGGATGCTGCAGCGCGCCTTGCCGATCCAGGTGCGCCCCTACCAGCGCGAGAAGACTCTGGTGCAGCGCGTGCGCCATCTGCTGGCCGCCAGCGGGGAGGAGCAGCAGACGGCTGAAACACTGTCCCGCCAGCTGCACCTGTCGCAGCGCAGCCTGCACCGCCAGCTCAAGGAAGAAGGTATTTCGCTGCAGGCCCTCAAGGACGATATCCGGCGTGAACGCGCGATTGCGCTGCTGCTGCGCACCAGCCGCCCCATCAAGCGCGTGGCCCAGGCCTGCGGCTTTCTCAACGACAAAAGCTTTATCCGCGCCTTTCGCCTCTGGACAGGGCTCTCCCCTTCGGAATTCCGCAAAACCGCCGGCCAGCGCGCCGCCTGACGCAAGGAGCTCTCCATGCAGGAATCCTCAGAAAACTGGCAGGCAATCGCTGATGGGGTATGGGCACTCAGCTATCACTTCAGCAATGCAGGGCTGAAGGTCAGCACACGCATGACGGTGATCCGGCTGGCCGACGGCAGCCTGTTCTCGCACTCTGCAGTGCCGCTGACAGGCGGGCAGAAAGCTGCGCTCGACGCCCTGGGACCGCTGCAACACATAGTCGCACCCAGCGCCATGCACCATTTGTTCGTGGGCAAACTGGCCAGGCTTTATCCACAGGCCAGGATCTATGGCACACAGGGCGTGCTGAGCAAGCGCCCTGATCTGCCGCTGCTGGAGCCCTTGCCTCCGGACTCCGAAGCACCCTGGGCAGGCGAGCTGCAATGCCTGCGGCTGGACGGCCTTCCCATGCTCGATGAGACGCTGTGGTTCCACCCGGCCAGCGGCAGCCTCATCGCCACCGACGTGCTGCAATGCTGGCAGGGACCACTAAGCCTGCCGGTACGCATGTATCTGGGTCTGACGGGCGGACATGAGCGCCTGACCGTGCCGCGCACCGTGCGCCTGCTGGTCAGGGACAGGGCCGCCGTGCGCAACTGGGTGAAGCGGGTCGAAAGCTGGCCCGTGCAGCGCGTGATCCTGCTGCACAACAGCGTGATCAACGATCAGCCAGTGAAACGGCTGCGCGAGGCGCTGTCGATCTGGGACTGAGCGCGCTTTAGCGCAGGTCGTGCTCGTCGTCTTCGCCAGCCGAGGCGCTGGCGGCACTCCTGCGCACGGCCTCGAACATGGCGGGCAGATCCCCCATATCGCCGAACACGCAGGCTGCGCCAGCCTCGAGCAGTTGCTCTGCCGAGGCATGACCCTGATCGGCCGGAAAATAGCCCCAGACGGTGGCACCGGCGGCCACGCCGGCCTGCACGCCGGTCATGGTGTCCTCGATCACCAGGCACTTGGCAGGATCGGCCTTCAGTGCTTCGGCCGCTGCCAGATACACATCGGGGAAGGGCTTGCTGCGCGGCATTTCATGGCCGCTGTAGACATGCCCTTCGAAGTAGGGCGCCATACCCACCTTGGCGAGCTGCATTTCAACCTTGGCACGGTCCGCACCCGAGGCGCAGGCAATGCGCCCGTTGCACAGCGCATGAATCCGCCTGACCGCTTCCAGCGCGCCATCGATGGCCACCAGTTCGGCACGCAGGGCGGCATTGCGGCGCTCGTAGAACTCGGCCATCCAGGCATCGGTCAGCGGTTTGCCGGTATGGGCCTCGATCACTGCCGCCTGGCTGCGCACCGTCTTGCCGATGAAGTCGCGCGTGCACTGCTCCTGGCTGATGGTCCAGCCGGATTCGTTGAGCATGGTGCACAGCACACGATTGGTGATGGATTCGCTGTCCACCAGCACACCATCACAGTCGAAAAGCACAGCGTCAAAAGCAGTCATGAAAGCATTACCAGCGCATCGTCGGATGCAAAAAAGGCGCCCAACGGCGCCTAGTATCAAGAAACAGAGGGCGTGATTATGCGCTCACGCCCTTTTCGAGTTCAGGGGAAGGTCACTCCGGCCAGCGGATTGATCATCCACGCGCTGTTCTTGGCGTAGATAGTGCTCGTCTTGTTGTCGGCAGTCATGATGCCGCTGAAATAGAAGAAGCCGTTGGCCGCGTTGGCATTCATATTGCTCAGTTGGGTCGTGAGCGAGTCACTGCTTGCCGAGGCCTCGACCAGATACTCGATGGCGCCATTCTGTGCCGAGCTTTTCTCGAAGACATCCACATAGTTCATATTCATCGGGTCGCTGCCCAGCCCCTGCGTGCCGCGGATGAACCAGCCGTCCGCACCCTTCTGGGCCAGGCGCGTTCTCATTTCTGCAGCATCGGCGGCCGAGGATGCGCTGCCGAGCTTGTCGACCTGATAGGTATAGGTGACGCTGTCATTGCGCTTGGCATACAGGCTGAACAGCTCGTTGTTGACGATCTGGGGACCCAGATAGCGATAGCCTTCGGCCCCCTGTCCGTTGAGCTCCGTGGCGAAGGCTTCGGCGGTCGTGGCCACGGGCGTCACCGTTCTGTAGCTGAACTGGTCGCTGCGGCTGTTGTCCTTGACATAGACGCTGCGGATGTCGCTTACATCGCTGAACACTGCATCGGACTTGTACATATAGCCGCTGCTGCCCTGTTGGTTCAGCTGTGCCAGAAAGGCGGTGCGCGATGGCTGCGCCGCAGGATTGACATAGCTGAACTTGCGCCCGGCATGCGCGGTATCCGTGAGGTAGAAGTCGCCGATCTCCGCACCGGTCGGACCGACCGAGCCCGCCAGGGAGCTGAACAGCGCATAGCCGTCGGCCCCCATGCTGTTGGCGGCTTCGAGCATCTGCGCATGGCTGGTGGCCGTCTGGCCGCCCATCTTGTAGGTTCCCGTGACGGCCTGATTGCCGGTGCCGCCACCGTTGCCGCCACCCGTATTGCCTCCGCCGCCTTCGGAGCCACCGCCTCCGCCTCCGCTTTCGCTGCTGCCGCCATCTCCACCGCCGCCTCAGGCGGCCAGGGTGGAAATCAGCAGCAAGGCTGCCGTTCTACGGGTGATTTGCATAAGAGATGGCACGGGCTTGCTCCTCGGTCTTGATGTTGGTTGAAAATGTCCATATCCCGACACTGAGATAACAAGCAGCGTCGTCTTACAGACATTGTCAGAAGGCTTGCGAGCAGACCACTCCCTACCGAGGAGGGGTCTTTGTTACCAAGCCCCAAAGGAACGCTCATGCACGATCTACTGCAAATCCTGAGCACCACTCAACTGAGCGCACAGCCCTATGCGCTGGTGGTGGATGATCACCCGCTGGTCGCTGAAGGTGCAGCCCATGTGCTGATGACCAGCGCCGGCGTGCAGCGGGTGCGCTGTGCAGTACACGGCAATGAGGCTCTGGCCATGATTGCTGCGCTGGGTGAGCCCGTTATCACCGTGATGGACTTCTGGCTGGAGGACGGCGCATCACTGGAATTTGTGCACAGCATCCTGGCCTTGGCTCCTGGCACACGCATTCTGGTGACCAGCGGCGACAAGCACCCGGCCATCGCCAGCAAGGCCGCTGCCGCAGGTGTGCATGGCTTTGTGCACAAAAGCAGCCCGTCTCAGGAATTTCAGGCAGCAGTGCAAGCCCTGCTGGCCGGTCGCACCTGGTTTGAGACCCTGCCTCCCATCCCCACCGCCCCTCCGGCTCCAACCGCGGGCAGCATCCTGCACATGAGCGCCAGAGAGCTCGGCATCACTGCGCGCCAGGCTCAGGTGCTGAGCCTGTTGCTGCAGGGCAAGCCCAATCGCGCCATTGCACAGGCGCTGAACCTGTCCGAATACACGGTCAAGGAACATGTCACCGCCCTGCTGCAGCGCCTGGGCGCCAGCAACCGCGTGGCGCTGATCACGCGCATGCGAGGCATCGAGGTCGACTTGGACTAAGGCTGACGGATCGTCATACAGCGCGCCAGCACGGCATGCAGCTGGTCGGGCTGCAGCGGGGTCGCCAGAGCCAGATAGCCCTGATCCTGGACCTGCTCCAGCATCTCCTCATCGCCGCTCATCAAAGCACCGCTGGCTTGCGGATGCTCCTCCAGCAGCTGCATCAAACACTCAAGCCCGCTTGCGCCATCCTTCAATCGCTGGTCGCACAGCA
Source organism: Comamonas sp. HJ-2 (assembly GCF_053615495.1). Taxonomy (NCBI): domain Bacteria; kingdom Pseudomonadati; phylum Pseudomonadota; class Betaproteobacteria; order Burkholderiales; family Comamonadaceae; genus Comamonas; species Comamonas sp. HJ-2. Next base: position 38,195 of record NZ_JBSIFD010000030.1, read on the forward strand.
CAAAGTCTGGCCGCAGTCCATCGGCCAGCAGTTGCTGCGCCTCAGGCAAGCTGCGCGCTCTTTGCACCTGCACACCCCAGCTCTGCAAAATCTGCACCAGTACCGGGGCCAGCTGCGCATCGTTTTCCACGACCAGGCAGTGCCCCTGCAAGGGGGCAAACCACTGCGGCCCAGTCGATATCGGCGGTGCCGGCAGCACAGACGAGGTCTGCCACTGCTCGGCATCCTGCGGCCAGCGCAGCCAGAAACATGAACCCTTGCCCGGCAGCGACTGAACCCCGCATTCCACGCCCAGCCGCTGCGCCGCCAGCGCCACCACGGACAAGCCCAGGCCACGCCCGCGCAATGGCGCCGGCACGCCATCCCTGGCATCGCGCTGCTGGCGCGCAGGGCTGCGATAGTGACGCATGAAGACCTGTGCGCATTCCTGCTCGCTCATGCCGCAGCCGCTGTCCCACACCTGCAAAAGCCAGCGCCCCTGCCTGTGCCGCAGCGCCAGCAGCACCCCGCCCTGGTCGGTGTAGCGCAGCGCGTTTTGCAGCAGATTGAAAACCATCTGCCGCAACAGCACCGCATCCGTGCACAGCGCCGGCATATGAGCCGGTTGCCTCACGCGCAGACGCAGACCGCGCTGCGCTGCCTCGCGCGCGAACAGGCGTCGGGCTTCGTCCAGCACCGCACTCATGGATACCGCCTGCCATTGCGGTGCGAAGCTGTCGCCCTCAAGTCGCGACAGATCCATCAGGTCGTTGAACATGGAGCCCAGATCGCGCGTGCAGGCCTGCATTTCCTGCAGCAGTTGTGCCAGCTCGTCATCCTGATTGCGCTGGTGGGCGGCTTGCAGCATCAGGCCCATGGCATGCAGGGGTTGCCGCAGATCATGGCTGGCGGCGGAAATGAACCAGTTTTTCTCGGCCAGCGCATTCTCGGCCTGCTCCTTGGCCTCGCGATAGCGCTCCGCCAGTGCCTGACGCTCCAGCTCGTGCGCCATCTGCTGCTGCACGAAGCGCCGCGCGCCCCAGGCGTGGCGCGCAAGTATGGCGCCGTACAGCAGCAGCAGCGGCAACAGATAAGGGCCTTTTTTCGGAAAGTAATGCAGCGTGCACAGCAACATGGGCAAGTAGATACCCGCCATGAAGGCGGCAAATACCTGCAGTACGGGTGCCAGAAAAGTGGCAGCCGATGCCATCACGCCCAGCAGCACCAGATAGATCAGCAGACGCAGCTCACTATGGCTTTCGCCCCAGGTAAATGCCAGCACGCTGACCCAAAGCAGGCCGTTGATCAGTGCGGCCAGCGCCAGCTGTCGCTGCCAGGTCGTCAATGCCGCCTGCAGTCGCGATGGCTCCCAATCGCGCGCCGACCGCCACTGACGATGCAGGCTGCGGCGGAACAGCAGAAAGCCCAGCGCCATGACGATCATCAGTCCCCACCACCAGGCCAGCCCCGCGCTGACGGCTGGGCTGTTGCGGGTACTGACCCACAGCAGCAGGGCTGGAATCAGCAATGCGGCGATTTCGGAGGAGCCACGCGAAGCCAGGGACTGCAACAGGCGCAACCAGGCCTGCAGCCGGGTCAACTGCGCCGAATCGACTTCAGAATTGGTCGCCATCGACGTAGAACCAGCGCCCACCCTCGAGCACAAAGCGGCTGCGCTCATGCAGGCGCACGGCACGACCCGCCAGACGATAGCGGGCGACGAATTCGACCTCCGCAGAAGCATCGCCGGTCAACTGAAACTGCTTCACATCCAGCCCCAGCCATTTGGTGGCTGGATCGAAATCGAGCTGCGACGGGCGCTGGCTGGTATGCCAGGTGGCTTGCAAATATTCATGATTCTCAGACACGAAGGCCGTGTAGCGCGAGCGCATCAGCGCCTCGGCATCGGGAGCGGGCCGGGCATCCCAGTGATCGATGTAGCGGCCGCAGCAATCGGCATAGGCCAGCAGCCGCCCCTTGGCATTCTTGCGTCCACAGGGACAGTCCCGCTTGTTCTCGGCTTCTTTCACAACTTTGGCAGTCTTGATTGGCAATGCTGCATTGTCGGCCAAGTCGAACAACGAGCAAGCCGGCTTGCGCAGTCGCTTGCCTCAGAGCACAGTAGCGGCAGTCCAAAGCTCGCTGTTCAAAGGTTTGCCTATGTTCTCCATGGCTGCTCCCTGGTGGGAGTTCGTGATTCGCGGTGTCAGCGTCTACCTGTTTCTGCTGGTGTTTCTGCGTCTGACCGGCAGGCGCCAGACCGGCCAGTACGCACCTTTCGACCTGGTGCTGCTGCTGATTCTTTCCAACGCAGTACAGAACTCCATGAATGCGGGCGACAACTCGCTGATCGGCGGCCTGATCAGTGCCGGCACGCTGCTGGCCTGCCATGCGCTGCTCTCCCGCCTGAGTTACCGCTTTGCGAGGCTTCGCAGGCTGGTGAATGGCAAACCCAAGGTTCTGATTCACCAGGGCATTGTGCAACCCAGTCTGATGACGCAGGAGCAGATCACTGCCGAAGACCTGGCGGCGGCCCTGCGCTCCAATGGCTGCCTCAACGCGCATGAGGTGGAGCGCGCCACGATCGAGACCAACGGCCAGATCACCGTGGTGCTGCGCAAGCGCAGCATGGCTGAGCTGGGGGAGGCCTGAGAGCCTCAGAGCGTGTTTAGGTGCTCAGTGCAGGCCGTCCAGAAACTGCCTGATGGCCGCATTCACGGGTTCCGGGTGCGTGAGATTGGCTGCATGGCCTGCACCGGCCACATCCACCCACTGGGCCTGGGGCAAGCCCTTGAACATGGCCCGCGCACGCTCCACACCGATGGCAGCATCCTTGTCGCCATGAATCACCAGCGCGGGCACCTTGATTTCGGCCAGGCGCGGGCTGATGTCGTCGCGCAGCGCCAGCGTCGCAAAGCTCTGCCCCAGGTTGATCGGAGAGGCCTGCTTCCATTTGGCGCGCCACTGCGCAGCTCCGGGCCAGCCCTGGCCCAGAATCGTGTGCTCCACGATGGTGGCCATGTCATCCGACAGCCCATGCTCCATCCAGGCCTTGAGCAAGGCCTCGTGGTGCGGCATCTGCTCGGGGTCTTCCAGCATGGCCTGGGTGTCTATCAGCACCAGCGCACCCACGACATCCGGATGAATCAGCGCGCAGCGCAGCGACAGATAGCCGCCTTGCGACATGCCCACCAGCACCGCTTTTTCCACACCCAGATATTTGAGCAAGGCCGCCAGATCGTCGGCCGAGTCATAGTAGCTGAACGCTTCGCAATGCTCGGGATCAGCGGTCTGCCCGTGGCCGCGCTCATCCCAGCTGATGCAGCGATACTGCCCCTGCAAAGCCTGTATCTGCGGCTCGAACATGGTGTGATCCATGAGCAGGCCGTGCGAGAACACAATGGCCGGGCCGCGACCTCCCGTGTCCTCGTAGTAGATATTCTGACCATTGACCTGGGCAAAAGGCATGCCGGACTCCTGCTGCAAATGGTTGAAACCCCTGGGGGAACTCCCCACACTGAGCACATCCTAAGCAGGCCTTGTGACATCGGCAACCGGCCCGTCCCCTGATGTGCCACAGCCTCGTGCACAGCAGTTGACAGCGGCGGGCTTTTGCCGCCAGGCGCAGATCAGGCCAGCGCCCGCTGGATCAAGATCTTCTGCACATCGCTGGTGCCCTCGTAGATCTGGCATACGCGCACATCGCGATAGATGCGCTCCACGGGAAAGTCGCTCACCACGCCATAGCCACCCAGGGTCTGGATGGCGGCGCTGCATACGCGCTCGGCCATCTCGCTGGCAAAGAGCTTGGCCATGGCGGCCTCCTTGAGGCAGGGAAGACCCGCATCACGCAGGCTGGCAGCATGCCAGATCAGTTGCCGGGCCGCTTCAATTTGCGTGGCGCATTCGGCAAGCCTGAAGCCCACGGCCTGATGGTTGAAGATGGGCTGACCAAAGCTCTCGCGTTCCTTGCTGTATTGCAGCGCGCATTCAAAGGCCGCACGTGCCATGCCCACGCTTTGCGCGGCAATGCCGATACGCCCGCCCTCCAGTGCGGACAGTGCAATCTTGTAGCCCTCGCCCTCGGCCCCGATCAGGTTCGCGGCGGGAATACGGCAGTTCTCGAAATTGATCTGCGCCGTATCGCTGCTGTGCTGGCCCAGCTTGTCTTCGAGACGTGCCACCTGGTAGCCGGGATTGCCGGTGGGCACGATGAAGGCACTCATGCCCTTCTTGCCCGCCGCCTTGTCGGTGACGGCGATGACGATGGCTACATCGCCATTCTTGCCGCTGGTGATGAACTGCTTGACGCCGTTGATGACGTAGTCGCCGCCATCGCGCACGGCCGTGGTACGCAGCGCCGAGGCATCGCTGCCCACATGGGGCTCGGTCAGGCAAAAAGCACCCAGCATCTGACCCTGTGCCAGCGGACGCAGCCATTGCTCCTGCTGGCTGGCATTGCCGTACTTCATGAGGATGGCATTGACCGGGCAATTGGTCACGCTGATGACGGTGCTGGTGCCACCATCGCCAGCGGCGATTTCCTCGAGCACCAGCGCCAGGCTCACATAGTCCAGGCCCGCACCGCCGAGCTCCTCGGGCACGCAGATGCCATAGGCACCGAGCGCGGCCAGCCCCTGGTGCACGTCCTTGGGGAACTCGTGTTCCTTGTCCCAGCGCGCGGCATGGGGTGTGATCTGCTCGCGCACAAAATCGCGCAAAGCGTCGCGGATCATTTCCTGGTCCTGATTCAGCAGCATGTTGTCTCCGATATTTATAGCTATATGCCCGTTGTTCAGCCTGGGCTAGGCGTCTAGAAGCTGGATGTATCTGCCGTCGTGGCGCAGCAGCTGACCACGGTCTTCGGGCTTGACCTGCGCCAGGGCCTGCATCAGTCCCTGCACGCTTTGAGCCACCGACAGCGGGGCCGCAGCGCCGCCCATCTCGGTCTGTACCCAGCCCGGGTCCAGCGCCAGCAGCGTCAGGCCCGGCCATTGGCGGCATGCCGAGACCACGGCCATATTGAGCGCAGCCTTGCTGACGCGGTACAGCCAGGCGCTCTCGTCCGCATCGGCCAGCAGGGACATGCCGCTGGAGAAGGCGCCGATCACGCCGCCAGCCTCCTGCACCATGGGAGCAATCTGCGGCAGGGCCTGCATAAAGCCCAGCACATTGCTGTGCATCACCAGGTCGAACTGCTGCTGGGTAGGCGGCACGCCTGCGTCATGACCGTCCCAGACACCGGCCACGTACAGCGCGACATCAATGCTGGCCCCGTCGAGCTGCCAGGCCAGGCCGCTGACGCTGGCGGGATCTGCCAGATCGACCTGCAGCACCCGGGCGCCGCGTGCCTGCAGGTCGACCATGTCTTCAGCCTTGCGCACGGTGGCAATCACCTGGTGGCCCTGTGCCAGATAGGCCTCGGCCAGGGCTCGGCCCAGGCCGCGTGATGCGCCAAGAATCAGTATCAAAGCCATAGCTGCTTGCGCCTATGAATGGTGTGTTTCAAAACGTTTTCCATCGAAAATCCTTTCATGACAAGCGCTGCAAGCTATCAATTTTTCTTGATCTGCTCGGCGGCAATCATGGCGCCATAGCGGGCCACCATGCTTTCCTGCGATTCAGGCTGGGCGGTCAGTCCCATTTGGGCATGGATGATCTGATTGAGCGTGGGCATGACGTTGCGCGCCACCCTGGCCTCCTCGCTCCACAGGCGCGAGCGCATCAGCGCCTTGGCACAGTGCAGATAGGCCTCCTGCACATGGACTTCGATCACCAGCTTGGGGCGGAAATGATCGCTGGCAAACAAGGCCGTGTAATGCGCCTCATCACGCAGCTGGGCCGTGCCGTTGACGCGCAGGGTTTCGTCAAAGCCCGGCACAAAGAACAGCAAACCCAGGCGCGGGTCGTCGAGCAGATTGCTCAGGCTGTCCAGCCGGTTGTTGCCGCCCGCATCGGGAATGAGCAAGGTATTGGCGTCCGGTGCCTTGACGAAGCCAGGCTTGCCGCCTCGTGGCGAAGCATCGAGCAAGGTGCCGCCCGCACCGCCGGTGGCCATGACCAGAAACGGAGACAGCGCGATAAAGCGCAGGCAGTGCCGATCCAGCTCCCACTGCTGCTTGAGCAGCGCCCGCTCGGCAGGAGGCTCGTACAACTGCAGCAGTTGTTCGCGCGAAGTGATCATGAAGCCAGGACCTCCTCGGGACGGTCGTTGCGGTGGATGGCAGCATACAGTGACAGGAACTCGTTCCAGGAAGGGTCGAAGCTCACGCTGAGCTCGCCTTCCAGCCCCGGCACATGCTGCCTGCCCAGCTGTGCGGCCAGTTGCACCGCATGGGCCGGATCTTCCACATAGTAGGTGGCCACGCGGGCACTCATGTTTTCCACGCGCGAGAAGGCAAGAATGCCGCGCTGTTCACGGCTGAGTTGTTCATCCAGCGCATCCTGGGCGTCACGCACGCCGTCCAGCTCTTGCTGGCTGGAGAAGCTGAAGCGCCACTCCATGAAATGCGACAGATCGGCGCGCGTGGCCACGGCATTGGCACCGTCGTGGAAGGTCAGGATGTCGGGCGGACTATCCTCGTCGGCATCCTGCGCGCGCACTTCCAGCGACAGCCAGCGGTCGCTGTCCTCCTTGGGGAATTCATAGCTGCGGCCCAGTTGCTGGCGGATGAAGCCATCGAACAGCGGCGGAAACTCCGACAGCAGAGCGGAGCCGTAGACATCGGTCGCTGCCTCGGAGGCAAACTCGACCGGGCCTACGCGCACCGAAAAATCCCACTCGCCCAGTACATGGTCCAGCATGATAAAAGCCATGTGCTGCGCATGCTCGGCCATGTCCCGGGCAATGGGCTTCTCGAACGAGAGCTTGAGGCCGATGATGCCGCCCGCATCGTAATAGCCCACTCGGATATCGGAGCAGGCCAGCTCGAAGCCGTCCATGCGCATGCCGAAATTGCTGCCCAGCGCGCGGCTGCGAAACGCCTGCACGCTGTAATGCTCGAAACGCGGCGCCTGGCGTACCAGTGCCTGGGCATTCTCGAACTGTGCCGTGTTGCCATGGGCCGAGATCACCAGACGGGAGCCGGCCTCCCCGAGCTTGCCCTCCAGCTCCAGACTCAGGCCCGGTGCATATTGGTGCAGCAACTCATTGGAGCTTTCCACAAACTCATGGCGATCGAGCTCCTCCAGCTGGCTCAGCTGGTTGGAAAAATCGCCCCAGAAAGCATCAATCTGCTGCGGCTCCAGCGGCTTGATGGTCTCGCTCTCGTCGTGGTGAATGTCTGCGCTCATGAATGATTTCCGCAATGTGAGCTGCACACATTCAGCGCGAATGCGTGCAATCCGTTGAACATGCGTTCACTGTAGAGCAAACCGGTGACGGTTCTGAGCAAATGGCGTCAGATCAGCTCAATTGCCATGGCCGTGGCCTCACCGCCGCCGATGCACAGCGTAGCCAAGCCCTTCTTCTTGCCGCGTGTCTTGAGCGCGTGCAGCAGGGTGACCAGAATGCGCGCACCGCTGGCGCCAATCGGGTGTCCGAGAGCACAGGCGCCGCCATTCACGTTGACCTTGTCATGCGAGACCTTGAGATCGGCCATCAGCGCCATGGGCACCACGGCAAAGGCTTCATTGATTTCCCACAGGTCCACATCCTCCACGGCCCAGCCAGCCTTCTTGAGCGCCTTTTCGGTGGCGCCCAAGGGCGCGGTGGTAAACCACTCGGGGGCCTGTGCAAAGGTCGCGTGCGAGACGATGCGCGCCAGCGGCTTGCAGCCCAGCTGCTTGGCCGTAGACTCGCGCATCAGCACCATGGCGGCAGCGCCGTCGTTGATGCTGGAGCTGGAAGCGGCAGTGATGGTGCCGTCCTTCTTGAACGCAGGCTTGAGGCTGGAGATCTTGTCCAGCTTGGCCTTGGCCGGGCCTTCGTCAAGGCTGACGGTCACGTCGCCCTTGCGGGTCTTGACGGTGACGGGCGTGATTTCGGCGTCAAAAGCACCGCTTTGCGCGGCAGCCTGGGCGCGCTGCACGCTGGCAATGGCAAACGCGTCCTGCGCTTCACGCGTGAACTGGTATTTGGCGGCGCAGTCCTCTCCGAAAGTGCCCATGGAGCGGCCCGCCTCATAGGCGTCCTCCAGACCGTCGAGCATCATGTGATCGAAGATCTTGTCGTGCCCCATGCGATAGCCGCCACGCCCCTTCTTGAGCAGATAAGGCGCATTGGTCATGCTCTCCATGCCGCCGGCAATCATCACCTCGCGGCTGCCGGCAATGAGCTGGTCGTGCGCCAGAATGGTGGCCTCCATGCCAGCGCCGCACATCTTGGACAGGGTCACGGCGCCTGTGCTTTGCGGCAGGCCGCCCTTGAAGCCGGCCTGACGAGCCGGAGCCTGGCCCTGGCCGGCCATCAGGCAGTTGCCGAACAGCACTTCCTCCACCAGCTCGGGCCGGATGCCGGCGCGCTCGACTGCCGCCTTGATGGCTGCTCCGCCCAGATCATGGGCGGCCAGATCGGAAAAGTCGCCCTGGAACGCGCCCATGGGAGTGCGGGCAGCGCTGACGATGACTACGGGATCCTGATGCATGGTTTGTCTCCTTGAAAAATGGATGGATGTGATCTGCCTCTTCAAGCGAGGCTATTGGCGGGAATCTCGAAACGCTGCGTGTCCAGGCCTGCGTCGCCAGCATGCAGAAAGCGGCTGCGCTCGTAGGGAAACACGTCCAGAAAATGACCGTCACGGATACGGCTCTGGTGGCCGCGCCAGAACTCGGCCTCCAGCAGGTCGGCGTGATGGCGCATGAAGATGTCGCGCACAGCCGGATGGCCCAGCAGAAAAGGCCCGAAGGTCTCGGGAAAGACATCCCTGGGGCCGACCGAGTACCAGATGTCGCCCGACATCTCCTCTTCCTCGGTTCGCGGCTGCGGCACCTCGCGGAAATTGCAATCGGTCAGATATTCGATCTCGTCATAGTCGTAGAACACCACCTTGCCGCCACGCGTGACGCCAAAGTTCTTCCACAGCATGTCGCCGGGAAAGATATTGGTGGCGACCAGATCCTTGATGGCATTGCCGTACTCGAGAATCGCCCTCTCCATGGCAGCGCGGCGCTCCGGCTTGGTGTCTGCTTCCGCCAGGCACTCCATCAGGAACAGATTCAGCGGCACCAGACGGCGCTCTATGTAGAGGTGGCTGATGATGACCTCCATCTGCCCGTCGCCATCACGGTCGCTGATCTCGATCTGCTCGGGGGCCTGAGCGTGCAGCTCGGCCAGCAGTTCATCGCTGAAGCGCTCCTTGGGAAAAGCCACCAGGCTGTACTCCATGGTGTCGGCCATGCGGCCGCCACGATCATGCTTCTTGACCAGCTGGTACTTGGCCTTGACCTGGGGACGCGAGACATCCTTGCTGCTGGCGATACGGTCCTTGATGAGCTTGAACACATAGGGGAAGCTCGGCAGGTCGAACACCAGCATGACCAGGCCCTTGATGCCGGGCGCAATGCGCAGCTGATCGCTGGAATGGCGCAGATGATGCAGAAAGTCGCGGTAGAACAGGGTCTTGCCCTGCTTGGCCAGACCCAGGGCGTTATAGATTTCCGCCTTGGGCTTGCGCGGCATGAGGCTGCGCAGAAAGCTCACATAGGCGCTGGGCACTTCCATGTCCACCATGAAGTAGGCGCGCGCAAAACTGAACAGCGCATGCAGGTCGTCCTCGCCGAACAGGGCCGCATGCACTATGAGCTGCTCCTTTTCTCCATGCAGGATGGGAATCGCCAGCGGCAGCTCGGTATAGCCGGTGATGATCTTGCCGACCAGGTAAGCCCCCTTGTTGCGATAGAACAGGCTGGACAGCACCTGGAGCTGGAAGTTGGCCCTGAGCGTCAGGCCCGCCAGCCTCTCGCGTATGCGCTCGGCCAGCAGATGCACGTCGCGCTGCAGGTCTTCGAAGCGGCATTGCAGCTGCAGTTGCTCAAACAGGGTCTGCAGCGTGCCTTCGAGCTGGGCGAGGTTGCCGGGGTAGTAGGCGCGGTAGATGGGTACGGCACCCGGCGCGGTGTTTTCCAGGTATTCGGTGCTGACGGCAGCACGCACGAAGATGAAGTCGTTCTGGAAATGGGTGCGGTGCAGAATCTTGGTCGTGACCGAATTGAAGAAGGTCTCGGCCAGCTCCGGCTGCAGATGATCGACCATCAGGCCGATGTAATGAAGCTTGACCTGCTGCCAGACAGCCATGCTCTGCAGGCTGGCGGCAAACTCCTCTTCCAGCCTCTGGATGCAGGCACGCACCTGCCGGTCGTAGAACTCTATGCGCTCACGCTGAGCCTGCTGCTGGCCCGGCCAGTCCATGGTCTCGAAGCGCTGCTTGGCTCGGGCAGCTTCCGCACTGAACATGCGGTAATGCTGGTTGTAGCCATGCATCAGGGCCTGCGCAATGGCATAGGCCTCGGGGGCGTCCAGTCGTTGCGGAAACATGGCGGGCCAGTCGCTCCAGATAAGTGGGCAGCACTCTCAAACGGAACAAGCGACACAGGCCTTGAGTCCGCTTGAGGGCACTGCAACTGCGCAGCGGCAGCGATCAGTCGCGCTTGCGCGCAGCGACCTTCTCGACAGCCTTGTTGTAAACATCCTCCAGGCCGCCCACACCAGGCACGGTCATTTCGAGGTTGGTGATGTGGCCGTTGTTGAGGCTGTAGCACCAGCCGTGCAGAGTCACCTTCTGGCCACGGGCCCAGGCATCCTGCATCACGGTGGACTGGGCCACGTTGACCACCTGCTCGATGGCGTTGAGTTCGCACAGCACATCGTGGCGGAACTGGGTGGAGATGCCTTCCAGCAGCTTGATGTGCTTGTCGCGCACGTCGCGCACATGGCGGGTCCAGTTGTCCACCAGACCCAGACGCAGATTATTGAGCGCCGCATACACGCCGCCGCAGCCATAGTGGCCCACCACCATCAGGTGCTCGATCTTCAGATGATCGACCGAGTACTGGATGGTGGACAGGCAGTTCAGATCGCTGGGCACCACCACGTTGGCCACGTTGCGGTGCACGAACACCTCGCCAGGCTCCAGACCCGTGATCTGGTTGGCTGGCACGCGGCTGTCCGAGCAGCCGATCCACATGTATTTGGGCTTTTGCTGCGCCATCAGTCCGGTAAAGAAACCAGGACGATCACGCTCCATCTGGTCTGCCCATTGGCGGTTGTGGACAAACAGTTCTTCGATGGAGGTCGTTGTCATGAAGCTATCCTTCTTTTTGTGGTTGAAAGAACGGCGCAGCTCCTGCTTTTTCAGCAGGTTTCAGCAAACAGTTCGCGGCCTATGAGCATGCGGCGAATTTCGCTGGTGCCAGCGCCAATCTCGTAGAGTTTCGCATCTCGCCACAGACGACCGAGCGGATACTCGTTGATATACCCATTGCCGCCATAGATTTGCACGCCCTCGCCGGCCATCCAGGTGGCCTTCTCGGCGCACCACAAGATCACGCTGGCGCAGTCCTTGCGAACCTGGCGCACATGATCGGTTCCCAGAAGATCCAGGTTTTTAGCGACCGTATAGGCAAAAGAGCGGCCTGCTTGCAGCACGGTGTACATATCCGCCACCTTGCCCTGGATCAGCTGGAACTCGCCGATGCTCTGGCCGAACTGCTTGCGGTCGTGGATATAGGGGACGACATTGTCCATGACGGACTGCATGATGCCCAGCGGGCCGCCGGTCAGGACGGCGCGCTCATAGTCCAGGCCGCTCATCAATACCTTGGCGCCCATGTTCAGGCCGCCAAGAATGTTTTCAGCCGGCACTTCCACATCCTGGAACACCAGCTCGCCCGTGTGGCTGCCGCGCATGCCCAGCTTGTCGAGCTTTTGCGCGATCGAGAAGCCCTTCATGCCCTTTTCGATCAGAAAGGCCGTCACGCCACGAGCGCCCATCTCCGGCTCGGTCTTGGCATAGACCACCAGGGTGTCGGCATCGGGCCCGTTGGTGATCCACATCTTGTTGCCGTTGAGCAGGTAGTAGCCGCCTTTGTCCTCGGCCTTGAGCTTCATGCTGATGACGTCGGAGCCGGCACCGGGCTCGCTCATGGCCAGCGCGCCCACATGCTCCCCAGTGATGAGCTTGGGCAGGTATTTGGCCTTCTGCGCCTCGCTGCCGTTACGATTGATCTGATTCACACACAGATTGCTGTGCGCGCCATAGGACAGGCCCACCGAGGCACTGGCGCGCGATATTTCCTCCATGGCCACCATATGCGCCAGATAGCCCATATCGGCGCCGCCGTACTGCTCGGGCACGGTGATGCCGAGCACGCCCAGCTCGCCGAACTTGCGCCACACGTCCATGGGGAACTGGTCGCTGCGATCAATCTCGGCCGCACGCGGAGCAATCTCGCTCTGTGCGAATTCACGCACCGCATCACGCAGCGCATCGATGTCTTCACCGAGCTGGAAGTTCAGTCCGGGCAGATTGGCAAGGCTCATGGTTGTCTCCTGTAGATATGGGTCTGACGAATCGTCTTGTCAGTGTTGTATGCCTTCACGGTTCTGCACACACATCAGAGTGCAGCCCATTGTGGCAATCAGTTTCTCTTTTCCCTGGTCAATGGCAAACGCCTTGCCTTCGGATACGGTGATGGTGCGTCCGGGCTTGATGACTCGGCCTTCCATGCGAAAGCGCTGGCCTTTGGCAGGAGCGAGCAGATTGATCTTGAATTCGATGGTGAGCACGGCCGCATCGGCCGGCATCAGCGTCAGGCCCGCGTAGCCGCAGGCCGAGTCGAGTGCGGTGGATACCATGCCGGCGTGCAAAAAACCATGCTGCTGCGTCAGGCCTGGAGCCCAGTCCAGACAGATATCGACAACGCCTGGCTCCACCAGGCTCAGCTCCGCGCCAATCGTGACCATGGCGCCTTGCTTCGCAAAGCTCTGCTTCACTCGATGAACAAAATCCAGAGACTCAGTGACACCTGCAACAGACATGGCAACTCTCCAGCAAAGCTTTGCAATTGACGTTTACGTAAACGTCAATTATGCGCCATTTTTGCTCTCGCTCCTCTTCAATAGCGTGCGAGCCTCTTTTTCCTGCTCTCGCACCTCATCCAGAGTCACCTGCAGATCGGCCATTTGCGCTTCGAGCTGCTTGCGGTGGATGGCCAGCACATCGAGAAACTTGCGCAGTTGCACGCCCGTATCACGCGGGCTGTCATACATGTCGATGATTTCCTTGGCCTCCGACAGCGACAGTCCCAAGCGCTTGGCCCGCAGGGTCAGGCGCAGACGTGCGCGATCTCGGGACGAGTACACGCGATTGCGACCGCCTGCGCCGGAGCGCTCCGGCTGCAGCAAGCCCATGTCCTCATAAAAACGGATGGCCCGGGTCGTGAGATCGAACTCTTTGGCAAGGTCACTGATGGTGTAAATGGTCGACATGATTCTGTGGGGTTGTAAGTCTTGCATCGCACAGGCGACTGCCAGAGGCGGCTTGATCTCTAAAATGCTTTGACAAAACTGACGTTTACGTTAACGTCAATGCTAAACGAAATACCGCCTCATGACCTCAAGCCAAGAATCCGCTCTTCATTACCCGCTCGGCGATACCTTGCCCGGTCCTGCCCAGACTCTGGAAGTCGCACCCGGCGTCAAGTGGATCCGCATGACCTTGCCGTTTGCCCTCGATCACATCAACCTCTGGCTGCTGCGTGATCGCCAGACCGATCTGCATGGCCAGGTACGCGAGGGCTGGACGGTCATCGACTGCTGCGTCAATCGCACCGAGGCGCGCGAGCAATGGGAACAGATTTTTGCCTCTGCGCTTGAAGACCTGCCTATTTTGCGTGTCATCGTCACCCATATGCACCCCGACCATATCGGTTTGGCCGGCTGGCTCTGCCATCAATGGAATGCGCCCTTGTGGATCAGTGCCACTGATTACAACGTCGCCCGCGTCGCCATGAAGGACAGAGACGGCTTCGGCGGCGAATCCGGTGCGGACTTCTACAGCCTGCACGGACAAAGAGATGAGGAATTTCTGCTCCATGTGCGCGGCCGGGGCAGCTATTACTCTTCGCTAGTCGCCCCCATCCCCGACATCTATCACCGCATCATGGATGGCGACGAGATAGACATCAACGGCCGCACGTGGCAGTGCATTGCCGGCTATGGTCACGCCCCGGAGCACATGGCGCTTTACTGCGCCGAGCTCGAGACACTGATCAGCGGCGACATGGTGCTTCCCCGTATTTCCGCCAATGTCAGCGTGCATTCTTCCGAGCCCGAAGCCAACCCGCTGCAGCTGTTTCTCACATCGCTGAAGCGCTACTTCGCGCTCCCACAGAATACCTATGTTCTGCCCTCGCATGGCAAACCATTCACGGGATTGCATGTCCGTGTCCAGCAACTGCTCGACCATCATCAGGAACGTCTGAACGACATCATGCAGGCCTCGCAGCTACAGGGGCTGAGCGCTGCCGACATCCTTCCCATCCTCTTCAAACGCCAACTGGACACCCATCAGATGACTTTCGCCATGGGCGAAGCTCTGGCCCATCTGCACTATCTCTGGTTCAGCCGGCAACTGACGCGGCGGCTGGATGAAAACGGCATCCTGCGCTTCTACGCCCCGAATATGCAGAAATAAAAAGAGAGCGCCTGGCGCTCTCTTTTTATGGGTTTCCGGTATTTTTGCAGCTGCAATGCTTTGACTGCATACGACAGGCGCTCCTCGTTTCGAAGCACCCAATAAAAAACCCCGTAATCTTTCGACTACGGGGTTTTCACTGTAAG
>NZ_JBSIFD010000031.1:0-46347 GCF_053615495.1 Comamonas sp. HJ-2
AGCCTTACGGCTCAAGCCAAAGGGTGGGTCAGTTTGAGATGGAAATGGCGGGTCAGTTTTGCGTGGAAATTAACACTCCAGCGCTTGCCAGCGGTCGATGATCTTGGCCCGCACCTCCGCGCTGTAGCCGGACACAACCACCATGGTGTTGCGGTAGTCCAGCAGGAACTCCGGGTAGGCCTGCTGGTTCTGGGAGTGCGTGTAGAGGGTCTCGTTTCCAAAAACGACACCCCTCTCGATCAACTGGCGGATGGTTTTGAGCACGCTGTCGTGCTGGGTGCCGACATACCAAGCAATCTCGCGGCTGCTCATCGTCAGCGGCACGGCCGCTGGGGAAAGTGTCGAATTCAGACTCATCGGCCATGCCCTCCGAATTCGCGGCCCTCAAATGGCACTGCCATTTGTGCGCGGATGTCCATAGCATTGGCGTCATGCAAAGCTTTTTCAGCAACCATCAGCGTGTATGTCTTGCCATACACCCATGCGTACATGCAGTCGCGCTGAGCGCTGGATCCGTCCTGGTTGCGCTCGGCGGCCTTCCGGCGGAAAAGCTCGTCGGTACGCGAGTCAAGCCAAGTTTTGGCCGGGGTGTCCAGCTTGCCAAACGGGCCGGCAATGCCGCGGGCAAACATGGGCGTGAACTCGTCACCAGCCAGATGGGCAATGGCGTGATCCAAGACCTCTTAAGCGTCTTCGGGCGGCAGACCCTTGAGCGCATCTACTACAGCCGCAAGCGCAGTGTTCTGAGCCTTGTACAGGTGAGCGAAGAGTGGCGCGATGCGCTTGGTGGAGTTAGTCATGCATAACCTCCTCGTGCAGGTTTTCCGCGCAATCCGCTTTGTGCACGGTATGGCGATAGAAGTTGTTGAACAGGTGCCACAGCGGGGAGCCCGCCGGGTAGCGATTGGCCAAAGCCAAGGAGATTCGGTTTTGCGCGGCGTGCTGCGCCTGGGTGCCCACCGCCTCCCGGGGCAGAATGGAAGCTCCTACACAACCATTCCCGCGAGGGGCGGACATGAACAACGACATCGAAGCGCTGACCGAAGCGCTCCAGCAAAATTTACATATCGTGCAGATGCTCTCCAAGCGCATCGAACTCTTGGAGGAACAACTGGAGGAAAGCGCTGCGCAAAGAATGGCGCTCATGCTTTTGCTCCGCTCGACAGTTCAAAACTCATCAGAGAGCGACCAGATCGCGGCAACGGCAGAACGCCTCGCGGCGCTGATGCAGGTGCAGCCAGGCGTACTTCTTCATGGTGGGAAAAGCACTTTTCAAAAGATGAAGTCGCACCTGGACTGGATGACAGCCGCAAACCATCAACAGGGCTAACCGCCATCACCTCAGGGGCATGCATCGCCCGGTGCAGTGCCTTCACAACAGCCGCGCTCTGCACGGAGCGTCGATATGCGGCGCGGGCACGTTTGAGCTGCCGGCGTTGCGCAATGCGCTTGGTGGTGTCAGTCATGGCCCACCTCCTTTTCTGGGGTGGATGGCTGAGAGAGCTCAGGCCAATAGACCTGCCAGTCGTCAGGCCTGCACTCGGCGCGAGTCACCACCCCATTGGTTTCGCGCTCTATTGCTGCGCAGTAGCGTGCCGGTATCGGCCGCTCACCACTGCACCAATCCGAGAGATCGGAGGCGTGTGCACCGATCTTTCGGGCAAACGAAGACTTTCCGCCTCGCTCTAAAGTCTTGAGGTATTCCGATAGCTTCATGCATCAAATTTTAGCCTAAGGCTAATGCAAGTCAATAGCTCAAGGCTCATTGCCGCAATTAGCCATTTGCTAAATACTCAAAACATGCAACCCATTGACGTTACGCGCCGTGAGAACCTCGGCCGGCTCATCAAAGAAGCCGGCAGTCAAGCCGCGCTCTCCGAAGTAATTGGCAAAGCTCCCGCCCAAATCAGCCAGTGGCTTAATGCCTCGCTCAACTCCAAGACAGGCAAGCCCCGGGTGATGAGCAATGCAATTGCAAGAGAGATTGAGACTAAGACGAACAAGCCCGAAGGCTGGATGGACCAACCTGCACTCCGCGAAGAGCTAAGCACCACAGGTGGTTCCAACGCTGAATTCACCAAGTTGGAGGGCGTTCGCCGCGTCCCGGTCATCTCATACGTGCAGGCCGGGCTTTGGACTGAAATCGTTAGCGTATTTCAGCCCAGCGATGCTCACGACTGGCTCATTACCAGTGACAAGCACTCAAAGGAAACCTTTGTTCTAACCATTCGCGGCAACTCGATGGAGCCTGACTTCAAGGAGGGCGACGCAGTCATCATTGACCCCTCTGTAAAGCCGCGCCCCGGTTCGTTTGTTGCAGCGAAGAACGGGAGGGAGGAGGCAACTTTTAAGAAGTACCGCCCCCGCTCTATCGATGTACTCGGAAATGAAGTTTTTGAGCTTGTCCCTCTGAACGAGGACTACCCCACCATGCGCTCCGACGAACAGCCCATTGAGATCATTGGAACAATGGTGGAACACCGCCGCTTTTTCAAATAGAACCGTCTCCTAAAAAGCACAGCCCGCAATAGCGAGCTTTTATGAATACCCTGATTTCTAGAGAGGGAGTGATATGAAACCAACGTTTTTTGCCATTACTTTGGCCTTGACCTCCGGGTTCACCCATGCCGCATGCACTGGCTCAGGGGCATTTAGCTACTGCACCGATAACTCGGGCAATAGCTACAACGTCCAACGAATTGGCAACCAAACCTACGTACAGGGTAGCAATAGCCGCGGAGATACATGGAGCCAAACAAGCCAAACCATTGGGAATACTACTTATCACAATGGAACAGCAGCCAACGGCAATAGCTGGTCAGGCACCACTCAGCGCATCGGCAACTCCACCTATAGCAGCGGCATTGACAGCCACGGCAACCCATACTCAGGCAGCAGCTACACACCCAGCGGTAGCTACGGCTATGAAGAGGACGATTGATTGCTGCAAATACCCATCAAACAACTCTGTGCCGCTGGCGCAGCCCTGCTTATCAGCATGCGCGCCCATGCCGACCGCTACGGCATTGATGAAGCCATGGGGGAAAGCGACGCCACCCTCAGCGATATGTTCTGGGGCGCGCTGATCATTGGTGTTGGGTATCTAATCTGGAAGAAATGGCGCGGCTAACGCTGTTGAAAGTCGTATCTATTAACGCCGAGCAAACAACCGCGCCCACGCGGATCGTGGGTTTTGACTGAGGAGCTTATGACTACGAATGTTCAGATCCAATGCATCACCAAGTCGGATCGTCAAAGCGCGCACGAGCGCATCTCGCGCGTTGGAGGAGTTAACGCCAATGGCACGCGCTGGAACTTGCCCCTGGATCAAGCCATTGCCGGCATAGAGCGCGGGGAATGGCGGTTTTATGCAAGCGTTAATGGTGTCTCCGTATGGGTCGTCGTTGCAGTCAGCGCTGCTGGCAATAAATATCTAAAGACACAGAACGACGGCGAGCAGCCAAACAACCTGCTCAGCCTTCCTGAGTGTCCTTGATCACCGATCCAATGCTCATCACCTTCTGTTGATGTGGATTGGGTCTGTAGACAGAGTTTGCGCCGTGGCACGAGTACCCCTCTCCCACGGCTTGTACCTGTGCAAGTAGCCAGAGCCAACGCTGCATCTCTTCTAGGGTGGCGGTAATTCCAAAGCGCCCGTCATAAATCACATTCCATTGACCGCTTGCCGGGTCCTCGCGAGTCTCCAAGCGCGGCACCAAGTAGCCATTGATCACGACGCCTTGCGCCGCATCCATCCTGGGGAGTATCTGCAACATCTCCGTTCCTTCCTGCCCGCCCCGAGCGGGCTTTTTTACGTCTGCGTGGTGTGTGCTCATGGAAATTTTAAGTATAAATTTAGCCTAGAGCTATTGACCAATTTATTAGCTCTAGGCTAAAGTTTATCCATCGCTGCACCAAACAGTAGCGATGGGTGCCAAGTGATCGAGCCAGCACCGTTTGTTCTTCCGGCAGTCGAGCCGGGTCACCAATCGGCAAGCGGCGAGATCGGCCGCACTTCCAAGAGACACGCAAGTGCAAGGGGGTGAAAGGATCGCTCACACAAGGCCAGTAGCGCTCTGCCCCCGGATGGGATCAGGCAACGCGAACGAGATGTGGCACCAGCAGAAGAAGGTGCCGACGCTGAGAGTCCAGCCCCTGGGACGGTACGGGGTGAGGTAGACGGGATGCCAAGAAAAGAAACCTGTTGAGGTATTCAGGGATACCAAGAACAGAAAAGCCCACCGAGTAATCGGCGCGGCCTCCTGAGCGTCATCAGGAGGGAAACCAGAGCGCCTTGAGACAGGGCGCTGCGGTTTGACCACCAACCATCAGAAAGCCCATGAGCCACCTCAACTCCTTAAACATGTCAATGGCAGCTGAACAGAAGCGACCCACGGAGCCAATAGCCCAGCCAGTTCCCGAATCGCTGGATCGCTTGGAAAAGCAGGTCGTAGCACTGCGCGACGTTTTGGATCGCGTCTTCTTCCGCCTGGAACCCGTCCTCACCCCTGCCGCCCCTACCCCTGCAAGCACTGGCAGCGAGGAATCGCAACCGCTTACAGCTCCACTGGTGTCAAAGGTCGACAACCTGACCCATTTCCTGCGTTCGGCCGCTTTTGACCTGCAGGAGATTGAGCGCCGCTTGGCCATCTGAGCAAGGCCGATTGGAGATTGAAATGTGAGCGTTTAGCCAGCATGCGGCATGCATGTGCCTTCCCCCGCAGGGCTTTAGCGGGGCCATCCGGTGTGACCACTCGAGCAGGTACGGCAGCTCAGGAATGGGCCTGGGCCGCTGGCAATTGAGAACTCGGCGCTTTGCGTCGTGGCGACAGTGGTCACACCAGATGACTCTACCCCCTTTGATGCAAGCCAAACTCCTATTGATCACCCTAAACGCGTCATGCACAATTCGACGCCATCTACCTGTTACGCCGGGTCTGGGGTTAACTCCTCCCTCCCTTTCTGACCTCTTCCCCAGGCATGGCCCGAAAGGGTCACCGGCTCTTTATTCAAGCCCGCAGCAACCGCTCGCGGGCTTTTTCTTTGCCTACAGGAGACTCTATGCATTCCTCTCCCGCCACCGCCCCAACCACAAAGCTGCTACTCGCGGCGCAATGGGCGCTCACCGGCTTCGGCCTCTTCTGCCTGGTCGGTGCGGCCGTGGTGATCGCACTCACGCCAGAAGCCTGGCCCCTCTGAGCATTCAGCTTTGATAGCTAAAAGGAGATCCTCATGCTGAAGACGATTGTTGACTCTCTGCTGGTCATCGTTGGCGCCCTACTTCTCGCAGCCTGGCTGTCCGCGCCCGATGCCCAAGCCGACGAACCCCAAAGCATCACACAGAGCCTGCGCGACGAGTTCGCCTGTCCGGGCATGCATGCCGAGTGGCTGGACGATAAGACTGTGCAGTGCTTGAAGGAAAAGCCAATGTGATTATTTAGGGATGATTAAGCCGTCACATAAGTTAACATTCCTGAACAATCCAAACGGCAGGGATACCTTGTTTCGACTCCTTGTGTACTCGCTGATCCCATTGATTGCGTGGAAAACCTGCACCGCGTACTACCCGCTGCAGCTGCGGTCTGCCGCAAGCCCTTTCAATGAGCATCAACGTGCACGGGCAGTCGAAGTGTTGACAAACACCACGATCAAAGCACCCAAACAGCGATGTGATGGGCGCACGCATTGCTCACCAAGAACGCTCTGCGCTGAAAAGCCCTCTGCCCATTGCGCCACGCCGCTTAGCCCCAAATAGCACCTTCCCGGCTCCCCATCTCCTGGGACCCTTCTATTCACTCGCACCAAGCCCGCCCCCCGCGGGCTTTTTCTATTTCTGGAGTCCCAATGTTCAAGAGCATGATCATTTACCGCATTGCCAAGAGCTGGCAAGGCAATCTGCAGGTCCTGGCGGATGCCCTGCAAAAAACCGTCTTTGAGGAGTGCGGCGCCACGCAGGAGCGCTCCGTGGGCTGGGTGCCGCCGCGCGGCGAGCAGCACAGTCCTCTGGTCGAATCCGTGGCTGGTCAGTGGGTCATGCGCTTCATGACCGAGGCCAAGGTGCTGCCGGCCAGCGTGCTCAATCGCAAGGTCAACGAAAAGGCCGAGCACATCGAAAAGACCGAGGGCCGCAAGCCAGGCAAGAAGGAGCGCCGCGAGCTCAAGGACGAGGCCAAGCTGGATCTACTGCCAATGGCCTTCACTCAGCAGGCAAGCATGTGGGTCTGGATCGACCCGCAGGCCCATACCCTGGTGCTGGATACCAGCGCGCAGGGCCGCGCCGATGAAGTGGTCACGCTGCTGGTCGAAGGCCTGCCCGGCTTTGCCCTGGCACTGCTGGACACCCAGACCAGCCCACAGGCCGCCATGGCGCATTGGCTGATGACACAGGAGCCGCCCGCCGGCTTCACCGCAGACCGCGAGACAGAGCTGAAGGCCACGGACGAGTCCAAGGCTGTCGTGCGCTACGCGCGCCACCCGCTGGACATTGATGAGGTCCGCAAGCACATCGAGCACGGCAAGCTGCCCACCAAGCTGGCCATGACCTGGGATGACCGCGTGAGCTTTGTGCTCACCGAAGGCCTGCAGATCAAGAACATCGTGCTGCTCGATGCGGTCATGGATGGCAACAGCCAGGACGATGGCGGTTTCGATACCGATGTGGCGATTGCCACGGGCGAGCTGTCGCGTCTGATTCCCGACCTGATCGAAGCCCTTGGCGGCGAAGGCCGCAACGGCCTGGGTGACCTGCCCGCCACGCGGGCTGCCAGCGCAAGCTGGTAACCATCACCTCAGCGCAGATGTGAAAGCAACGACTAACGCAGCCACTGCGGCACTTCCTAAAGCAAGTCGGCCAGCAATAGAAGTCCAGAGAGTGACTTGTCGTGCCTTAAGCCATAAATAGCAATTCTTTTGCTTTTCACGGTCGAACTCAAACAAGCCCATATCAAGCCTCTTTTGGATGACTGACAGACCGTGCTTGACCTCCCACTCCTCAAGCAATCTGCGCGTTCGATCATCAAGTGCCATACGTGGTTCGTACTCAGGTGAACAAATCAAAGCGCTGAATGTAACTATATGTTTATTGGCTTGGGATTGATTTTTCTAATAGCCAGGTGCCCACCAATGAGTGGGCTTTTTCTTCGGAGGCTCCCATGAGTCTGACTTTCGTGAATCACAACGGCGACCCCATCACCGATTCCCGCATGGCCGCCATGCGAGCTCAAGGAATGGAGCTCGAGCGCCAGCGGCGTCTGGCTGCCAAGGCGGGTCCTGTGTCCGTACACAAGGGCTGGCGCGTCTCAGGTATCGCGCCTGGTCTGCTGGATGAGGCAAAGCAGGCGCACGAGCGGCTATGCCAGATGGCGCAGAAGGCAGGCGGGAAGCCGCCAGAGCCCTTTGATCAAACTGCGTGGCTGCGCACAGCCAAGCGCACTGCAGTGCGTAGCAAGCCCTACATCCTTCAGGAGGCAGCTCAACAATGCAAGGAGCTGGCCGTCAAGGCGGGATGGCTTGATGTGCAACTCCAAGAAATCAAGAAGACCGTTTCTTAAGCATCAGCCGCCCCTCAGTATTCCACTGCCCATAGCTGGGCAGCGCACACCTCATGACAAACACACACATTCCCAAAGGCGGCATGTGCACGACCTGCGCCAATGGCTCCAAGGCCTGCGCGGATCTGCAGTTTGCACGCATGCAGCCGATCCAGCGTTACCCCGACGGCATCACTGCAGTGAGGTGCACCGGCCACAGCGCGCCAGCTGCAGCACCGCCGCTCTGCATCAGCTGCGGCGCTCGCAACCACCCGCTGCCCGACGGCAGTCTGCCCTGCGGTCACTGACCACGCCACCAATCACAGCCCGCCACTGAGCGGGCTTTTTGCTTTCTGGAGCCCTATGCTTACCCCTCAATTTATGCTGCCCGTCCACACTGAGCTGGTCGTGGATCTGTTTGCTGGCGGCGGTGGAGCCTCCACCGGTATCGAACAGGCCATTGGCCGCCATGTCGATATTGCCGTCAACCACGACCCCGAAGCAGTCAGCCTGCACACTGCCAACCATCCGCAAACGCGCCACTTCTGCAGCGATGTGTTTGAGGTGGACCCGCTGGCAGTCACAGACGGACAGCCGGTCGGCCTGCTCTGGGCCAGCCCGGATTGCAAGCACTTCAGCAAAGCCAAGGGCGGCAAGCCGGTCAGCAAGAAGATTCGCGGCCTGGCCTGGGTGGTGATCAAGTGGGCCAAGCTGACCAGCCCTCGCGTCATTTGCCTGGAGAACGTCGAGGAATTCCAGACCTGGGGCCCTCTTGGCGTGGACTCGCGGCCATGCCCTGAGCGCAAGGGCCAGACCTTCCAGCGCTGGGTAAGCCAGCTACGCAACCTGGGCTACAAGGTCGAATGGAAGGAACTGCGCGCCTGCGACTTCGGAGCGCCGACCATCCGCAAGCGTCTGTTTCTGGTGGCTCGACGCGATGGCCTGCCCATCAACTGGCCGCAGCCTACCCATGCCCAGCCCGACGAGAGCGGCAAGGTCTCCAAGGGATTCAAGCCCTGGCGCACTGCAGCCGAGTGCATCGACTGGAGCATTGCCGCGCCGTCCATCTTCGAGCGCGAGCGCCCCCTCGCGGATGCCACATGCAGGCGCATTGCGAAGGGCATCGATCGCTATGTGGTGAAGACTGCCAAGCCTTTCATCGTGTCTCTGACACACCAGGGCGGCGACCGCACCGAATCGCTGGGCGAGCCATTCAAGACGATCACCGGAGCAAATCGGGGCGAGAAAGCTCTTGCCGTGCCGACGCTGGTGCAAACGGGATATGGAGAGCGCGCCGGCCAAGCGCCGCGCGTGCCCGGGCTGGACAAGCCACTCGGCACCGTGGTGGGCAGCCCCAAGCATGCCCTGGTGCAGGCCTTCCTGGCCAAGCACTACACGGGCGTGGTCGGCAGTGACCTGCAGGATCCCATAGGAACAGTCACCAGCGTGGACCATCACAGCCTTGTGACTGCTCACATGACCAAGTTCCGCGCGGGCAGTGTCGGCTCAGCAGCAGACGAGCCCCTGCATACCGTGACCGCCGGCGGCACGCCCGCCCGGCCGAGCACGGGCAACACCATGGGCCTGGTCACTGCCAACCTGGTGCATCTGGGCCACGGCGAGGGCAAGGATGGGACAAAGCGATTCAGCCATGGCATCCGCGATGTGGCCGCGCCGCTCAATACCGTCACCGCCCAAGGCGCGACCGCAGGCCTGGTCACCAGTCACATGGTCAAGCTGCGCAATAACCAGTTCGGCCAGTCGCACGACGAGCCATTTCCGACGCTGACGGCGGGCGGCGGCCATGCGGGCGAAGTCCGGGCCTTTCTGGTGAAGTACTACAGCGAGGGCGGCCAGGACGCGAGCTGCGCAGATCCCATGCACACCATCCCCACGAAGGACCGCATGGGTCTGGTCATGGTTCACGGCGAGCCCTATGCCATTGTGGACATCGGTCTGCGCATGCTCACGCCGCGCGAGTTGTACCGCGCACAGGGCTTCCCTGAGAGCTACATCATCGACCGCGGCGCAGCCGGTGAGGCCATCACAAAGACCGCCCAGGTCCGTATGTGCGGCAACAGCGTATGCCCTCCCCTCTCTCGCGCCATCGTGGCCGCGAACTACAGCGAAGCAGGACAGCTCCGAAAAGTCGCCTGACCACCAACACCCCATCCCGCCACTGAGCGGGCTTTTATTTCTGGAGACACGAATGCCCCGAGAAATTGCATGCACCGAGGATCGTTTCCTCAAGGATGCGCAAGCACACCAGATGGAAGTCGTGCGCGACGACGGTGTGAACCGTCATTTGCGGTTCAAAGATCCGAACAGCCGCGCCTACTGGTTCGACATCATCACTTGGCCAGGCACGCTGTGCATCGATGGTGATATGGGAACTTTCGTATTCCGACGCTTGCAGGACATGTTCGAGTTCTTTCGCACTGATCAAGAGCATTTCAACAAAACAGGACGCGCCGATCGACTGGCAATCAACCCTGGCTACTGGGACGAGAAGCTGCTCGCGCCGGCGCCAAGGGATGTCATGGAATTTAGTGCCGATAGTTTTCGGCAGCATGTCAAAGAGGCATTTGATAGCTGGGCGGAGTGCAGCGAACCCGATGCTGAATACAGCACCCAGGCGGAGCGCGACAAATTCAGCGACGACAAGGCCGCGCTTTGGAGTGCTCTGAACGATGAAGTTCTATCGACTGCCGATGATGGCGAAGTGCGAGCCTACGACGCTGCCCGCGACTTTCGATGTGATGACGTGCCTGGCTTTCAGATGGAAGACTGCTGGGAGTGGAACTGCAAGGAATTCAAATTCCATTTCCTCTGGAACTGCTATGCCATCGCCTGGGGGATCAAGGCCTACGACAACGCGAAGCAACAGGCATCCGCCACCTAACCAACACCCCAGCCCGCCGCCGCGGGCTTTTCTCATTCTGGGAGCCACCTATATGCAAGACAAGATCACGATCGCAGATGCACCTGACTGCTTGAACACCAATGACAAGGCTATGTGGGTGCTGGGCTATCAAGCGGCACTCGCAGCGCGCAGCACCTGCCTGCACCAGATTCAGGAGCCAGCCGCAGCAGAACAAGCCGCATGGCATGCAGGTCTGGACGAAGGCCGGGCACAGGCAGCGCCCGCAGCCGTGGCAGTGCCTGATGGCTGGAAGCTGGTGCCAGTGAACAGCACTGAGGAAATGGCGAGAGCATTCCGAGCTGAATCCACGCCTGCATTGTTTTATATGACAACTATTCAGTGCGCGGATTTTCAAGAGCGATACCGGGCAATGCTCGCCGCAGCCACCGCGCTTGCCGCCACCCCGGCATGTGACACGCCCAACTACTGCCGCAGCGTGCAGCGTTGCACCGCCATGGATGGGCAGCGGGCAGCAGCCGCGCCAGTGGTGCTGCCTGAGCCTGATGCAGTCATCAGCGAACTGATGGGGCTAGTGGATGAATGGGGCATGGAATCCCATTTGCGCGGAGAGGCAGAGCTAGACGCTCAACACTCTGAAGCAACTCAAGAGGAAATTGATTGCGCAAAAGACAGGGCCTCGAAAGAGCGCGCCGCATGGAAAGCCATCGAATCCAAGCTGCGCGCCCTGCTGGCTACTGCTACCGGACTTCCCGCGCAGGCGGTGCCCGTAGCGAACTGCTATTCCAATGATGAAGGCGACACATGGAGTGATTGCCCCGACGACTGCGACTTTGTTGATGGCCGCGCGCTGGGCGAGGAATTCGAGCTGCAGGCGTCCATACGCGCTTGGAAAGAGGTTTTCCGAGTCACAAAAGTGCCAGACGAAACCAGCGACGACTACGAAGTTGAGCCGGTGTCGATTCGCACCACTGCAGCACCCCAGGCGCAGGCAGACGCGCGGGATGCGCTGACGCCAGCAGCGCGCGATGTGCTGGCCGAGCGTGCGCGGCAGGTCAGCACCGAAGGCTACGACCCAGACCACGATGACGAGCACAGCGATGGCAGCCTGAGCATCGCTGCAGCCTGTTACGCGCTAGCGAATCTGTCAGGCGCTCGACCTGGCGCGCTCAGTCCCAGCTACCTAGCGGCGTGGGTTGGCTGGGGCGCTGGCTGGTTCAAGCCCTCTGACCGACGCCGGAACCTCGAAAAAGCCTGTGCACTGCTCTTGGCTGATATGGAACGCATCGACCGCGCCGCTATCGCGGCAGCAAAGGGGGAGTGACCCGTGATCCATTACCACGGCCTGCCAATTACCCCAGAGACAGCGGCAGCCCAGGTATTGCAAGCAGGGCATGGTTTCGTGAGCTTTTCCGAGCCGCGAAATCTAGCCCTTGCCATTTCCGTATGTCAGTCTTTTGCTATTGATAACGGAGCATTCACAGCTTGGAAGCAAGGCAAGCCGGTCACCGATTGGAGCGACTTCTATGCCTGGGCAGCCGACGCGCAGATGGTGCCCGCTTGCGACTTCGCGGTGGTGCCTGACGTTATCGACGGCACCGAAGCCGACAACGATGCGCTGCTGACTGAGTGGCCGCTTGGCCGGTTCTTTGGTGCACCGGTCTGGCACATGCATGAGAGCCTAGAACGGCTGGAGCGCATGGCCAGCGACTGGCCGCGCCTGTGCATCGGAAGCTCTGGCGAGTTCGCCACTGTGGGCAGCGCTGCATGGTGGGACCGAATTGGCCAGGCCATGGCCGTGGTCTGCGACGACCAGGGGCGCCCTGGCGTGCGCCTGCACGGGCTGCGGATGCTTAATCCCGAGGTGTTCAGACGCTTGCCGTTCGCCAGCGCAGACAGCACAAACATCGGCCGAAATATCGGCATCAATCAGGCATGGCGCGGCACATACACCCCGCCTACCAAAGAGGCCCGCGCCGCTGTCATGCGTGCGCGCATCGAATCCCAGAACGCTCCTGCAATCTGGACTCCCTTGCCGGCAGAGCCGGAAGTTGAACAAGGAATGCTGCTTTGAACACCTACCGCTACACATTCGTGGCCGCTTGCCCGGCCAACAGCGAGCAGATCGTCTACAGCCTGGAACTGCAGCACCAAGACAAGGTGCTGGTGGAGCACATCAAGACAGCTTGCGCTCTGCACCGCGAAGGCTACCAAGAAGACATTGCTGCTGATCTGCATGCGCGGTTTGGCGGCACTCTGACCCTGCGAGCCATGCATCACGGAGTCGAGATTGAAACTGTCCTGGCACAGCGCGCCGCCCAGGCAGCGCAAGGGGGTGAGCATGCAAACTGAGCTGTTTTCAGCCGCAAGCCTTGCTTGCACGATTCAAGTGCCGCCAGCGCCGGTGCTAGACATTGCGCGCTATCAGGCCTGGCCCTTCCCTGGGGGCACTCCTCGCGAGTGTGCCCAGGCCGGAATGGCTATGAGCGATGAATATGCCGACATGCTTGCCGCTGTCATCAAAACGCAGGGTGGGAACCAACTATCCAGCGATGGCGTCATGGCCCTGATCCCAGACGACTGGCGCAAGCTCATGGGCAAGTACCTGCACGCCAGCATGGTCGAGTGGAAGTGCAAACCGCGTGGCATCGAATTGAGCTATCTGATGCGACCAGATGGATTTCCAGTGTTCATGTACCAAGCCAAGGAAGGAGCGCAGGGATGAGCAAGCGAGCCCGCGACCGCGGCGACAAGCGCGACAGATGGCGCGAACCCATCAACCACCCAGAGCCCCGCCACTGAGCGGGGTTCTGCTTTTAGGGAGCACCCAATGGAAGAAGCTACGAAGGCTGCAGAGCCTGTCCCATATGTCGGGCGCTTCAAAACGACACAGGCATCGGCCCCCGGGGCAGCCCAGGCCCTGGCATCCGCGTTTCTGAAAGACGGCTTCACAGTCATCGTCGTGACGTATGACGGGAAGCTGGCTCCGGCAGCTTGCACGCCCTGCCGACCCGAGGAGCTGCGCGAGTTGCTGGCCCAGACCTTGTTTTTCGAAATGGATCAGCTGCGCGAAGGCAAGGTGATCGTGGTCATTGATGCACAACCCGTCTTTCACGAAGGTAAGGCTTATCACCCCATCAAGCCCGCAGTCGTGGATGCCTTGATCGCGGAAATGCAGGAGGCCTGGCCGGATGACGACCTTTCAGGCATCTACGTTCAGGAATGACCGTGCAGACCAGCGCCAGCACCGTGGGCCTGCCAGAAGACGCGGCCTACATAGCCCACCATTTCAAATGCCCGACCTGCATAGCTGCCGGCGCCACGCCGGGAAAGCAGGCGCGCTGTCTCGATGGCCAGCGCCTATGGGATCTGTATCTGCAGGCATTCCTAGCCCTGAACCCTATTTCGCTTCCCCTGAAAAACAGAAAGCCCCGAGAGGGGCTTAACTATTGATAGCACTATGA
The DNA here is from genome assembly GCF_053615495.1 of Comamonas sp. HJ-2. NCBI lineage: Bacteria > Pseudomonadati > Pseudomonadota > Betaproteobacteria > Burkholderiales > Comamonadaceae > Comamonas > Comamonas sp. HJ-2. The sequence continues at coordinate 13,875 of NZ_JBSIFD010000031.1, forward strand.
CCAAAGCCACAAACAATTTCACCTGCTCCGTCACAGAAGCGGCCGAGATTCTTCAGGTGCATAGTTCCACCGTTGAAAAGCTCATTGCCGGCGGTGAGCTGCCGGCTGGCCGCATTGGTCGCGCCTACGTGATGCGAACCAGTGATGTGCACAGATATGCAGAAAAAGTCATCCTTGACCAGACCGCCGAGCGGCTTACCAAAGGTCATCGGCCAAGGTCGATCCGCGCAAGTTTGCGTATCGCATGAGCATTCGGTGGCTCTTGTGGCCGGTAATTTTCATGATCTGCGTCTCGCTGAGTTTGGTGCGCTCAAACAAGCGACTCGTCGCCTCGTGGCGCAGATCATGGAACAGCAGCCCCTTTGCGCCGGCGCGCTCAAAAATATCCACGAACAGCCGCGACAAGAAATCAGTCGTGTCATTCAGCACTTTCGGTGACTCTTCCCCCTGCAGGAAGGGGAACACTAAATCAGCAGGGTCGGCATCACTTGGCTTGAACGCGCGCAGTTCCGCCAGTGCCACCGACGATAGCGGAACTTGCCGCTTGTCTCCGTTTTTGGTCTTGTCCAGGAAAACTGTCTTTTGTGGCAGATCCACCTGGCTCCAGCGCAGTGTGTACATTTCACGCATCCGCATCGCAGTCTCTACAGCCAGCACTGTGATGCACTTCAACGCCACTTTGTCCCGCCGCCCCTCAAGCACCAGGGGCCGCTGAGTGCGGGGCAGCACACCCGTGGCGATCACTTCCAAGATTTTTTCCCACTCGCCGGGCTCAAGGCGCCGGTCCCGTTCGTTGTCTTTTCGCTGCACTCCAGCCACGGCCGCGTCAGCCTTGGTGTATTGAGCGTAGCCGCTTGGCAGCGAGCGAAGCGCATGGTCAGGCATTGTGAGGAAGCCTTTGCGCATTCCCCAGTCCGTGGCGCGGGCGAGTGCGCCGACCTTCGCATGAATCGTAGTGGGCGCTACCTTATCAATACGTTTCATCTTGGCGATCCATTGATCCACCCAAGCGGCATTGATTTCAGTCAAGCGCACAGTGCCGAGGACCGGCAGGATGGTTTTCAGCGACGCTACATCTTTGGGCGAGGGATGGGCCTCGCGCTCATAATCGCCAACGAGGTCAGCGATGGTCAAAACCTGTTCTGTCTGTTGGTGCTCAAGAGGAACGATGCCGCGCGCCAGCAACGCCTCCAACTTGGCCGCATATGCATCGCCTTCCGCCTCTGTGGAAAACGTGAGATACAACGGCTTGTCCAGCACACCCTTCCTTTTGAAGATGTACTGCCACGATCCATTTGCGAACTGTTTCTTGCCTGCCATCTAGCCTCCCAAAAAGGAGCGCCATACTAATCCCTGCAGAGTTGGTAGACAACGATTTTCAGTTGGTAGAGGCGGCTTGTGACGGCTATTCGGGTTGGTAGAGAGGGCAAAGAAAAAGGGCTTAGATCGCTCTAAGCCCTTGATTTCTTTAGTTTTTTAGTGGTGGGTCCTGACGGTCTCGAACCGCCGACCTACTCCGTGTAAAGGAGCCGCTCTACCAACTGAGCTAAGGACCCACTAAAACTGGGTGTCAGTTCAGAGCATCTTTCAATGCTTTGCCCGGACGGAATTTAGGCACCTTGGCCGCTTTGATCTTGATGGAATCGCCGGTGCGAGGATTACGACCGGTGCGAGCTGCACGCTTGCCAACAGCAAATGTGCCAAAACCAACAAGCGATACTGTACCACCTTTTTTCAGTGTTTTCTTCACTGCGTCGATCGTGGAGTCCAGTGCACGCGCAGCTGCGGCCTTGGAAATATCGGCGTTGTTAGCGATGTGCTCAATCAGTTCGGTTTTATTCACAAGATGCCTCTCGAGAAATAAGTGAATGGAATGTCTCTGCAAACGCAAGTCTTGCGTAACAAGAAACCAGTCGCGATAAAGACGGAAGCCAGCCTATCAGTTTTTGCGTATGGGCAAGCCCATTTTTACCTGAAGCCGCTGACATTTTTGACGCCAACTCGCGCTGCGCATTCCAGCGACAGAACCAGATTCTATGCGGTTTTTGAGCGGGTTCGGCCATCCACAGCGGCTTTTTTCAAGCTTCTTCCGTGTCGGCTTCACCGATTGACAACAATTGACAAAATCTGCAGTCCGATCAAGTCATGCGATGCGCCGCCGCAAAGTCTTTTGCCGCTCCGAAAGCAGCCCGCCAGATAGCAAAAAGCGCTTGATGAACAAGCGCTTTCAGAGAGGTCCACTTCGGACTTCAGAGCCTGGCACGAATTTCGGGCAATGCCTTTTGCAGGTAGTAGACCATGGACCAGACGGTCAGCACCGCTGCAATCCAGATCAGCCACTGCCCCCAGACGCCGGTATCGATCACTCCGAACGCCACTCCGTCATAGAGCAGAAAGGGGATGGCCACCATCTGGGCCATGGTCTTGGCCTTGCCGATCATGTGCACGGCCACGCTCTTGCTGGCACCGATCTGAGCCATCCATTCACGCAGCGCCGAGATTGCGATCTCGCGTCCGATGATGATCAGCGCCACGAACACATCGGCGCGTTGCAGATGAACCAGTACCAGCAGCGATGCACAGACCAGAAATTTGTCGGCAACGGGATCTAGAAAAGCACCGAATGCCGATGTCTGATTGAGCTTGCGCGCAAGATAACCATCGAACCAGTCGGTGGCGGCAAACACGATGAACATCACGGTGGCGATGAGATTGCGGGTCGCCTGATCCAGCGGCGCGTAAAACACCCCCACGATGAGCGGAATCGCCACGATCCGCGTAAGGGTCAGCACAGTAGGGATGGTGAAGAACATGGGTGTCATTGTGTCACGAGCACGCAGCGCCAGCGCGGATTCGCGCTCGCGCAGCCTGCATCAATGCAGTGCCTTGTAGATTTCTTCGGCCAGCGTTGCGGAAATGCCTTCCACCGTCATCAGGTCGTCCACACTGGCATCGGCCACGCCGCGCACGCCGCCAAAGCGCTGCAGCAATCGCGCCCGTTTCTTGGGCCCCACGCCGGCAATATCTTCCAGACTGCTGCTGCCTGTGCGCACCTTGGCGCGAGCCGCGCGCATGCCGGTGATGGCGAAGCGGTGCGCCTCGTCGCGAATCTGCGCCACCAGCATCAGCGCCGCCGAGTCATGACCCAGGTAGACCTTGTCGCGCCCATCGGCAAACACCAGCTCTTCGAGGCCGACCTTGCGGCCCTCGCCTTTTTCCACGCCCACGATGCGCGACAGATCAAGGCCCAGTTCCGTGAAGACCTCGCGCGCCATGCTGACCTGGCCCTTGCCGCCGTCGACCAGCACCAGATCCGGCAGATGCGGCTGCTTGCCGGTCAGCTCGGCGCCGCCCGCCTCGCGCTGCGCCTCGGCCACGGGCTTGTAGCGACGAGTGAGCACCTGGCGCATGGCCGCATAGTCGTCGCCGCCGGTGATGCCTTCGATATTGAAACGGCGGTAATCGCTGCTCTGCATCTTGTGGTGATGGAACACCACGCAGGACGCCTTGGTGCTTTCGCCGCTGGTGTGCGAGATATCGAAGCATTCGATAGTCAGCTCGTCGAGATTCTCGACCGGCAGATCCAGCGCCTCGGCCAGGGCGCGCGTGCGCGCCTGTTGCGAGCCTTCTTCGGCCAGCAGGCGGGCCAGCTGGATGTCGGCATTTTTCTGTGCCATCTCCAGCCAGATGCGGCGCTGCTCGCGCGGCTGCTGGACCACGGTGATGCGCACGCCGGTCTGCTCGGTCAGCAGTTCCACCAGCCGCTTCTCCACGGGATGGCTGACGACAAGCGTGGGCGGCACGGCCACGCCGACATAGTGCTGGGCAATGAAGGCCTCCAGCACCAGCTCCTCCACGGGCCGTGCCCCGGCTGCGGCGTCCACCTCTTCCTCGCTGGAGTAGACCGATGCGGCATCGCCCAGATTCGCCGGAAAGTAAGGCCTGTCGCCCAGGTGGCGGCCGCCGCGCACCATGGCCAGGTTGACGCAGGCGCGGCCGCCCTGCACGCGCACGGCCAGGATGTCCACGTCCTTGTCGTCCGTGGTTTCGATCGCCTGCTGGTGCAGCACGCGCGACAGGGCCGTGAGCTGGTTGCGCACCTCGGCCGCCTGCTCGAACTCCAGCTTGTCGGAATGCGCCATCATGCGCGCTTCAAGCTGCTGCAACAACTCGCTGGTTTCGCCGCGCAGCATGGCTTCGGCATTGCGCACATCCAGCGCATAGGCCTCGGGCGAGATCAGATCCACGCAGGGGCCGGTGCAGCGCTTGATCTGATAGAGCAGACAGGGGCGGCTGCGGTTGGCAAACACCGTGTCTTCACAGGTGCGCAGCCGAAAGACTTTCTGCAGCAGCTGAATGCTTTCCTTGACCGCCCAGGCACTGGGATAGGGGCCGAAGTAGCGGTGCTTCTTGTCCACGGCGCCGCGGTAGTAGGCGATGCGTGGGAACTCCTGAAACGCAGGTTCGCCCTCCTTGCCGTCACGATGCGCCACACCGGTGATCTTGAGATAGGGATAGCTTTTGTCGTCCCTGAACAGGATGTTGTACTTGGGGTACAGCGTCTTGATGAGGTTGTTTTCCAGCAGCAGCGCCTCGGCTTCTGAGCGCACCACCGTGGTCTCCAGCCTCGCGATCTTGCTGACCATATGGCCTATGCGCGTGCCGCCATGCTCCTTCTGGAAATAGCTGGAAACGCGACGCTTGAGGTTGATGGCCTTGCCCACGTAGAGCAGGACTCCGGCAGCATCGAAATAGCGATAGACGCCCGGCAATGGCGGCAGCGCGGCCACCTGGGCCAGCAGTTCGGCGGAATGCGTGGAAGACATGGGCGCTATTGTCTGCGCATGTGGACGAATCCGGCAGCAAGCGACTCAAACGACCGGGTAGCGTTCTGCATATCAATAAAAGGAGCTGCAAGCGCTTGATGAGATTGAATTTCAGATACTTTTCAATCTGAGATCCTTATCTGTCAAGCGATAGCAGCTCCTTTTTTAGACCCAAGGGATTCGGGGCAATCCCTGCGCCCTGCAGCTTACTCGGCTTCGATTCTGGACGACTTCACCACCTGCGCCCAGTTGCCGTATTCGGTCTTGACCAGGGCCGCCAGTTGCTGCGGGTTCATATAGTCTGCCGTGGCTCCCTGCTCTTCGGCCTTTTTCCTGAAGGCGGGGTCCTCCACCACCTTCTTGATATCGGCAGCCAGCTTGTCGATCACGGGCTGTGGCGTGGCCTTGGGCGCAAACACGGCAAACCAGGAAGTGGCGTTCACGCCCGGGTAGCCGGCTTCCGCCGTGGTGGGCACATTGGGCAGGCTGGGCAGGCGCTGCTTGCCCGTCACGGCCAGCACGCGCAGCTTGCCGCTTTGCACATGGGGCATGAAGGGAGGCGCGGTGCCGAAGGTCAGGTCCACCTGGCCGCCCAGCAAGTCCTGCAGCGCCGGGCCCGTGCCCTTGTAGGGCACGTGCACCATCTTCACGCCGGCCTGCTGCTCCAGCATGGCGCCCGTCACATGCTGCAGCGAGCCGTTGCCCGACGAGGCGTAGTTGAGCTTGCCGGGATTGGCCTTGGTGTAGCTCACCAGTTCGGCCAGCGTCTTCACCGGCAGATCGGAGCGCACAACGATGATCTGCGGTGCCGACAGCACATTGGCGACGGGGGCAAAGTCGCTTTGCTCCCAGCTTCTGGCCTTGGTCAGGTGCGGGGAGATGACGTGGTAGCCCGAGTACTGCATCAGCAGCGTATAGCCGTCGGCATCCGCACGCTTGACCAGATTGGCAGCGATGGCGCCGTTGCCGCCGCCCTTGTTGTCCACCACCACCGATTGCCCGATCACCGGCGCCAGCGCCTGTGCGGCCATGCGGCCGGCCAGATCGGTGGTACCGCCTGCGGCGGCGGGCACGATCATCAGCACGGTTTTGCTGGGATAGCTACCCTGGGCCATGGCCGGGGCGCTGACCAGACCGGCGGTGGCAGCAGCCGCAGCCAGCATGAAATAAAGGCGTTGACGTTGAACAGTCATGTTTGTCTCCTTGTTGGAATGTTGAACTGCGCCAGCTCCTTCCCCCGAAAGAGCCGCTGCAGCAGGGGCGAAAACCGTCTCAGGCCCTGGCCTGGGCGCGTTCCTTGATCTCGGCAAAATCCGCTGGCGGCCGGTGCAGATCCCAGCGCGCACCGGCCTTGACGATCTGGCTGGGCGTCTCGTGGCCTATCAGCGCCGGCAGGCTGCGCGCGGCCGCGACGATGCGGTCCAGGTCCGTGCCCGTGTCATAGCCCATGAGCTGCAGCGCATGCACGATCTCTTCGGTGCAGGCATTGCCCGATGCGCCCGGCGCATAAGGACAGCCGCCCAGACCGCCAATCGAGGCGTCGAAGCGATCCGCACCCGCAGCGATGGAGGCCAGCACATTGGCCAGCGCCATGCCGCGCGTATTGTGGAAATGCAGGGTCAGGCCCAGCTGCGGCCAGCGCGCCTTGAAGGCCAGGACCATGGAATGCACCTGGCTGGGATAGGCCATGCCCGTGGTATCGCACAGCGTGATGCCCTGCACGCCCAGATCGGCAAAGCGCTGCACCCAGTCCAGCACTTCGGCCTCGGCCACATCGCCCTCCATGGGGCAGCCGAAGCAGCAGGAGAGCGACACGTTGACGGGCGTTGCCGCCTGCTGCGCCGTGGCGATCACCTGCCTGAGCGCCTCGAAGGACTGGCTGCGCTGCATGCGCAGATTGCAGAGGTTGTGGGTCTCGCTGACCGACATCACCAGATTGAGCTCATCGGTCTGCGCATCGATCGCACGCTCCGCGCCGCGCACATTGGGCACCAGCGCCGTATAGACCGTGCCCGGCCGGCGCGCGATCTCGCGCATCACGATCTCGCCGTCGCGCAGGGCCGGTATGGCCTTGGGCGAGACAAAGGCCGTGACTTCGATCTTGGACAGGCCCGCCTCGGACAGCGCATTGACCAGCGCGATCTTGTCCTCGGTGGGCACGAAGGCCTGCTCCATCTGCAGACCGTCGCGCGTGCCGACTTCGTTCATATGGATGCGGCGACCCGCACCGGTCCACACCTTCGTATTCAGGTCGGCGGCCATCATTGGACAATCCCCTTGGCGCGCAGCTGCGCGATCTGCTCGGCGCTCAGGCCGATCTCGGCCAGCACGGCATCGGTGTCGTCGCCCACATGGGGGGCGCTGCTGCGCACCGTGCCCGGCGTCAGCGAAAGCTTGGGCACCACGCCAGGCACCTGAAGCTCGAAACCATCGCGGGTGCGCTGGGTCAGAATCATCTCGCGCGCCCGGTAATGCGGATCTTCGGCAATATCCTTGGCCGTGTAGACCTTGCCGGCCGGCACGCGTGCCGCGCCCAGCTCGTTCATCACCGTCTGCACGCTGCGTGCCTGCGTCCAGGTGCCAATCGCGGCATCGATCTCGGCCACGCGCTGGACACGGCCCGCGTTGTCGGCCAGATCGGGCGCATCGGCCAGATCCTGGCGGCCGATGGCCGTCATGAGTCGCTTGAAGATGGAGTCGCCATTGCCCGCCACCAGCACCCAGCCATCTTGGCAGGGGTAGGCATTCGAGGGCGCAATACCCGGCAGCGCGCTGCCGGCGGCCTCGCGCACGGCGCCAAAAGCGCTGTACTCGGGGATCAGACTTTCCATGATGTTGAACACGGCCTCATGCAGGGCCACGTCGATCACCTGGCCCGGGCCGCCATTCACCTTGCGGTGGTACAGAGCCATCATCACGCCGATCACGCCGTGCAGGGCCGCCAGCGTATCGCCTATCGACACGCCCACGCGCACCGGCACCCGGCCCGGCTCGGCCGTCAGATGGCGCAGCCCGCCCATGGCTTCGCCGATCACGCCAAAGCCCGGCAGGTCGCGATAGGGGCCGGTCTGGCCGTAGCCAGAGATGCGCAGGATCACCAGGCCGGGGTTGATGGCGTGCAGCTCCTCGGGCGACATGCCCCAGCCCTCCAGCGTGCCGGGACGGAAGTTCTCGACCAGCACGTCGGCTTCGGCAATGAGCTGACGCGCCACGGCCTGCGCCTCCTGCTGGCGCAGATCGAGCGCGACCGAGCGCTTGTTGCGCGACTGCACCTGCCACCAGACGGAGGTGCCTTCCTTGATCAGGCGCCAATTGCGCAGCGGATCGCCCGCACCCGGCGCCTCGATCTTGATGACATCGGCACCAAACTCGCCCAGGGTCTTGCCACAGAAGGGACCGGCAATCAGCTGGCCCATTTCCACCACTTTCACCCCTTCCAGCGCGCGCGGCGTGGCGGTCTGCGTTGCGGGGTCTTGGATATTCATCGTCATCATCCGTTTGTCTCTTGATGGTTGTCTTGCTGTGCCGCTTTGCGTTGACCAACACCAGGCGAAACAGCTTTTCAATCATCTTGCCCTTGAAGATCAGTCCTGCAAAACGCTGAAATGCGAAGCTGCCATCGCATTTGGGCATAGCCAGGTCGGATAATGCAGTCCTCATGAAACTGGACCCGATCACCCTGCGTCTGTTTGTGGCCGTGATGGAAGAGAACGCCATCGCGCGTGCCGCGGCACGCGAGCACATTGCGCCCTCGGCCGCCAGCCGCCGCCTGGCCGAGCTGGAGGGCCAGCTGCAGCTTGAGCTGTTCACACGCAGCAACCGGGGCAGCCAGCCCACGGCCGCCGCTTACGCACTGCTGAACATGGCGCGCGGCGTGCTCAACGAGTTGGACGGCATCGCCACGCAGATGAAGGACTATGCCCAGGGCGGCGAGCAAGGCCTGCGCGGCCATGTGCGGGTAATGGCGAATATTTCCAGCATCACCCAGTTTCTGCCGGCCCAGCTGCAAAGCTTTCTGAGCCGGCACCCGCTGGTGGATGTACGGCTGCAGGAGCGCGTGAGCACCGATATCGCACGTGCCGTAGCCGACAACGAGGCCGACATCGGCCTGCTCAACAACGGCAGCTACGGCAGCAAGATCAGCCTGCGCCCCTATCGCCGGGATCGGCTGGCCGTGGTCATGCCCCAATCCCATCCGCTGGCCGGCGAGCACAGGCTGCGCCTGGAGCAGGTCATCGAGCATGATCTGATCGGCATGCATGCCGACAGCGCGCTCAACCATCTCATCACCCGCTCTGCCGCCGACCAGGGCCTGCAGCCGCGCCTGCGCATGAAGGTCACCGGCTATGACGCCCTGTGCCTGATGGTGGCCGCCGGTCTGGGCGTTGGCATTCTCCCCGAGGGCAGCGCCCATATCTACATGGGCGCCCTGCCCTTGCGCTGCATCCGCCTGGACGAAGTCTGGGCCGAGCGCCAGCTCATGCTCTGCGTACGCTCCCAGGACGCACTCTCGCCCGTCGCGCAACTGCTGGTCGAGCACCTGTGCCAGAGCGCCTCAACCGATAAAAACTGAATCCATGCCTGATTTTTCACCCATGCCTCTGCCCGCCCCCGGGGCGCCCCATCCATCGCTGTGCTGGGACATCTTCTGCCAGGTGATTGACAATTTTGGCGACGTGGGCGTGTGCTGGCGCACGGCCGCAGAGCTGGCCGCCCGCGGCCAGCAGGTACGCCTGTGGATGGACGATGCCAGCGCCCTGCAATGGATGGCCCCGCAGCCCTGGCCGCCCGGCCTGAGCGTGCATGCCTGGCCCGCGCAAGCCGCAGACGTTCCGGCGTCGATTGGCGATGTGGTCATCGAGGCCTTCGGCTGCGAGATTCCCGCGGCATTCGTGAGCGCCATTGCAGACAAGGCGTCGAAGAGCAAGCCTGCGGTCTGGATCAATCTCGAATATCTCTCGGCCGAAGACTATGTGGAGCGCTGCCATCGCCTGCCCTCACGCATCATGAGCGGCCCCGCCTCAGGGCTGACACGCTGGTTCTTCTACCCCGGCTTTACGGCAACCACCGGCTCGCTGGTGCGCGAGCAGAACCTGGCACAGCGCCAGCAGACCTTCATGGCGCAGCGCGAATCATGGCGCCGCGCAGAAGGCATTCAGCATGACGAATGTGCCGTCTCGCTGTTTTGCTACGAGCCTGCCGCCCTGCCCCAGTTGCTCGCCCAGCTCTCGGACAAGCAGGCGCTCAATGCCAGGCTGCTGGTGACCCCGGGACGCGCCACGACGGCCGTGCAGGCGCTGCCCCAAGCGCAGCAGATGCAGCCGGTCTATCTGCCAGCCCGCCCTCAGGCCCGGTTCGACGAAATGCTCTGGGCCTGCGACCTGAATCTGGTGCGTGGCGAGGATTCCCTGGTACGTGCGCTCTGGGCCGGCCAGCCCATGGTCTGGCAGATCTACCCTCAGCATGACAACGCCCACCACGACAAGCTGAATGCCTTTCTCGACTGGCTCCAGGCCCCGGACAGCCTCAGGCGCTTTCACCACACCTGGAACGGCATGACCGCACCGCAAACATTGCCTTTTCTCACACGCGAAATGCTTGATGAATGGGCCTGTTGCATCAGGGCTGCGCGAGCCAGATTGATGGAACAAACCGAGCTGATTGCGCAGCTTCAAGCTTTTGTCGCCGAAAAAAGCTAAAATCCACGTTTTGCCTCTCTGAGGGCAGTCGCAGCCGGTATGCCGAGCGATCTTGCTTTCGGGGTCGCGCCCCGCCGCGGTACATGCGGCAGGCCCCGCCGCCGCACCTTTGATGCGTTGCTTTCTCCAGCGACCATTGCGAACAGCTTGCCTGCCGTGTAGAGCGGCTCCAACCTTTCAAACGCAAGCAAGCCATGAAAATCGCTCAAGAAATCCGCGCAGGCAATGTGATCATGTTCGGCAAGGACCCCATGATCGTTCTGAAGACCGAATACGCTCGTGGCGGCCGTGGCGCTGCTACCGTGCGCATGAAGCTCAAGAGCCTGATCGGCAACTTCGGCACGGAAAACGTGTTCAAGGCCGACGACAAGATCGACAACGTGATCCTGGACAAGAAGGATTGCACCTACTCCTACTTCGCCGACCCCATGTACGTGTGGATGGACGAAGAGTTCAACCAGTACGAAGTCGAAGCTGAAAACATGGCTGACGCACTGAACTACCTGGAAGACGGCATGACTGCCGAAGTGGTGTTCTACGACGGCAAGGCCATCTCCGTCGAACTGCCCACCACCATCGTGCGCGAAATCACCTGGACCGAGCCCGCCGTCAAGGGCGATACCTCCGGCAAGGTTCTGAAGCCCGCCAAGATCGCTACCGGCTTCGAAGTGGCCGTGCCCCTGTTCGTGTCTCAAGAAGACAAGATCGAAATCGACACCCGCACCGGCGAATACCGCAAGCGCGTGTAATGTGGCGGCAGCTGTCGCAGCTGCTCCCCGGCAAAAGGCTTCCTTCAGGAAGCCTTTTTTCATTTCCGCCTCCGACAGCGGGATTACGCCAGCCCCTTCGTCTGCCGCGACACTCAAAACCGCTTCAGTCTGTGCAAGACTAAGGGCAGTCCATCCACTCCCACTGCCAATGACGCACTCCCTGCCCTGGCTGCAGCCCGAACAAGAATTTCCCCCCATCGATCAGACCTGGGGCGAGCGGGACCCCATTCCCGGGCTGCTGGCCGCCGGCAATACGCTGGATGCAGCACGTCTTCGCACTGCTTACAGCCAAGGCATTTTCCCGTGGTTCAGCGAGGGACAGCCGGTTCTCTGGTGGTCCCCCAACCCGCGCATGGCCCTGCATCCCGAGGAATTCCGCCTGCACCGCAGCCTGCGCAAAAGACTGCAGAAGTTTCGCAATGATCCGCGCTGTGAAATTCGCATCGACAGTGCTTTTGCCACGGTGATGCAGCATTGCGCCCAGACCCCGCGCGATGGACAGAACGGTACGTGGATTGTGCAAAGCATCGTCGATGCCTATACCGAGCTGCATCAGCAGGGCGCTGCACACAGCGTGGAAACCTGGATCGACGGCCAGCTGGTCGGCGGGCTTTACTGCGTGGCACTGGGCAGGGCCGTGTTTGGCGAATCCATGTTCGCACTGCAGACCGATGCCTCCAAGATTGCACTGTCGGCACTGGTGGCCCTGTGCAGGGCTCATCAGGTGCCGCAGATCGACTGCCAGCAGGCCACAGCACATCTGTCTTTCATGGGCGCTCGAGAAGTCACAAGAGCGCAGTTCGCCCGGACCGTTCAAGCCCAGGCCCGGCTGCCCGATATGCAGTGGCAATTCAGCCCCATATACTGGGAACAGTTGCTAAGCCATACTGAGGCTTGACGCACCGCATCTGCAGCCGAGTCCGATCATGACGCACCCGAACGACCTCCCGCTACATGCCCTGCAGTTTTATGCCACGGCAGCCTATCCCTGCAGCTATCTGCCGGGCCGGCTGGCACGTTCTCAGGTCGCCACACCCAGTCACCTGATTCAGAACACCACCTATTCGGAACTGGTCACGCTGGGCTTCAGGCGCAGCGGCATGTTCACCTATCGCCCCTATTGCGATGGCTGCAAGGCCTGCGTTCCCCTGCGAATTCTGGCCCAGGAGTTTCGCCCCAGCCGCAGCCAGCGGCGCGCTGCAAAACAGCATGGGCAACTTGTCGCCTCCATTCAGCGCCTGCACTACTCCGACGAGCACTACCAGCTCTACCTACGCTACCAGCAGCACCGCCATAGCGGTGGCGGCATGGACAACGACAGCGTGGACCAGTACACGCAGTTTCTGCTGCAAAGCCGGGTCAACTCCCGATTGGTCGAGTTCCGCGAGCCGGGCGCAGGCGGTCAGCCCGGCACACTCAAAATGCTCTCCATTCTGGACGTACTGGAGGACGGGCTGTCGGCGGTCTACACCTTCTACGATCCGGAGGACCACGCCAGCTATGGAACCTTCAATGTGCTGTGGCAAATTCAGCAAGCCAAAGCCATGAACCTGCCTTATGTCTATCTTGGCTACTGGATCTCCGAGAGCCAGAAGATGCGCTACAAGGCCAGCTTTTTGCCACATGAGATCCGCCAGGGCGAGCTATGGCAGCGCGTAGACAGGCAAAGCATTGTGCGCTCGCAAATTGAAGAGTGACGCTGCAAAAAACAGCACATGGATATATGAGCGGATGACATGGCTGCACGGCTGCAGCACCGCTAGAATGCCCTCATCCCGCAAAGTATCTCCAACGCATGAAAAAAGACGACCTATCGGCCTCCGCAAAGCCCAGCGTCCAGGTTCTGGAACGCATGTTCACGTTGATCGACGTGCTGGCATCGCGTGAGGAAGCGGTTTCTTTGAAGGAGATCAGCGAACGCACGGGCCTGCATCCATCGACCACGCACCGCATACTCAATGACCTTGCACTGGGCCGCTTTGTGGATCGCCCCGAATCGGGCAGCTACCGCCTGGGCATGCGCTTTCTGGAACTGGGCAACCTGGTCAAGGCCCGGCTGAACGTACGTGAAGTGGCGCTGACCCCCATGCGTCAGCTTTACAAGCAGATTCAGCAACCCATCAGCCTGTCCGTGCGCCAGGGCGACGAGATTGTCTATGTGGAACGCGCCTACAGCGAGCGCTCGGGCATGCAGGTGGTACGCGCCATTGGCGGCCACGCGCCTTTGCACTTGACCTCCAACGGCAAGCTGTTTCTGGCAGCTGACGATTCCCAGCAGGTGCGCGCCTACGCCATGCGCACTGGCCTGCCCGGCAAGACCCATTTCAGCATCACCCAGCTGGGCGACCTCGAACATGAGCTGGCCAAGGTACGCCAATACGGCATTGCCCGCGACAACGAAGAGCTGGAATTGGGCGTGCGTTGCATGGCAGCCGGCATTTACGACGACCAGAGCAAGCTGATTGCGGGCCTGTCCATCTCTGCCCCAGCAGACCGCCTTGACGAGAGCTGGGCCCCCAGATTGCAGGCCACGGTGCAGGAAATTTCCGTGGCGCTGGGTTTCAGCGGCACACGCCCTGCGCCGGCTCAAGCACCGGCCAACCCCTATAGCCGCAGCCAGCACGGCTGAATCTCTTCGCTCCAATGACAGGAGCGAGCTCATCTCGCAATCCGCAAAAGGGCTGGGAAGGCCATTTCAGGTATTGATCCAATAAAAAAGCGCTACCGAGGTAGCGCTTTTTTTGCTGACGGGCCTGGCCCTCTCGCCAGGCTCAACCGCGGATACGGCTGGCAATCGTGTTGCTGGCCGTGGGGCCCTTGCTTTCCATCCAATGGCGCACTCGCTCGGCATCTGCCAGGCGGCTGAACTTGCCTGCGGAATCCAGGAACACCATGATCAGCTTGCGCCCGGCCACATGGGCCTGCATCACAAGGCAGCGTCCGGCTTCGGAGATATAGCCGGTCTTTTGCAGGCCGATATCCCAGTTGTCGCTCTTGACCAGACGGTTGGTGTTGTTGAACTGCAGCGTGCGGCGACCGACGGCCACTTCATAGCCGGGCGATGTGGAGTACTCGCGCATCAGCGGATCGGCATGAGCCACCGCCACCAGGCGCGCCAGATCGCGTGCGCTGGACTGGTTGCTGCTGGACAGGCCGGTGGGCTCCACATAGCGCGTGTCCTTCATGCCCAGTTGCAGCGCCTTGGAGTTCATCAGTTGCACAAACTGCGCCAGACCGCCGGGATAAGTGCGTCCCAGGGCATGGGCAGCACGGTTCTCGCTGGACATCAGCGCCAGATGCATCATCTCGGCACGCGTCAAGGTGGTACCGACACGCAGGCGGGAGCTGCTGTGCTTTTCGGTATCCACATCGTCCTGCGTGATGGTGATCATCTCATCCATGGGCAGGCGGGCCTGAGAGATCAGCAGACCGGTCATCAGCTTGGTCAGCGAGGCAATCGGCAGCACTGCCTGATCGTTCTTGCTCAGCAGCACCTCATGTGTGTCCTGGTCAATCACATAAGCCACGCTGCTTTGCAGATCCAGGGGATCCGAGACGGAGTGAAGACCCGCCATCTGCCCGTAGGACAGGCGTGCGGGCTCGACTGCCGTGGCAGCAGCTGCTGCCACAACCGCAGCACCGGTGGCTCCTGCTCTGGCCAGACGCTTTTTGCCGCCGGTCTTCTCGTCTCTTTCGGCCTTGGCTGCTAGAGAAGTCTTTCCGCCCTTCTTGCTTGCAAGCTTGGCGTCTGCCTTTTCCGGCTTGCCTTTGGCGACCTTTGCGCTTTTGGGCTGCGCTGCGGCACGAACCTTGCCAGCCGGCTCCTTGGCCGCTTTCTTAGCCGAAGCCGCAGCAACCACGGGCTTTTTGGAGTCTTTTTTTGGCGTCGCCGCATGCGCTGCCGGAGCAGCCAGAGCGCAGCTCAACAGAGCCAAAGACACCACCTGGGTGAGTTTTGCAAGGCGAAATGGACGCAGCAGCTGCATGCGATACTCCAGACAACAAGGTGTAAGGATTTAATTCAATCAAAAAAGTTGTGCAGCGACAAGCACTTACACAACCTTCTCGATAATCTGAGTGAAATTATAAATCCAGCAGTCAACCTTGTGCTGCAACAACTTCCTGATTGCTATGCAATTTGTTCAAAGCGCTCAGATATGCCTTGGCCGATGCGACCACAATATCGGGGTCAGCACCCACTCCGTTGACGATGCGACCACTGCGCTGCAGGCGCACCGTCACCTCGCCCTGACTCTCAGTTGAGCCGCTGATGGCATTGACGGAATACAGCACCATCTCGGCACCGCTCTTGACTTCGGACTCGATGGCCTTGAACGAGGCATCGACCGGACCATTGCCCTCAGAGCTGGCCTTGATTTCCCGGCCTGCATTGCTGAAGACCACGCTTGCATGCGGGCGCTCACCTGTTTCACTCTGCTGGGCCAGCGAAATGAACTGGAACTGATTGTCCTGGTGCTCCGCGCCTTCGGCATTCACCAGCGCCAGAATGTCCTCATCAAAGATCTCGCTCTTGCGATCCGCGAGTTCCTTGAAGCGCGTGAAGGCTTGGTTGATGGCAGCTTCACTGTCCAGTTCCACCCCCAGCTCCTGCAGACGCTGCTTGAAGGCGTTGCGACCACTGAGCTTGCCCAGCACAATCTTGTTGGCCGCCCAGCCCACATCCTCGGCACGCATGATTTCGTAGGTGTCACGCGCCTTGAGCACGCCATCCTGATGAATGCCGGAGGCATGGGCAAAGGCATTGGCTCCCACCACCGCCTTGTTGGGCTGCACCACAAAGCCCGTGGTCTGACTGACCAGGCGGCTGGCGGCCACGATATGCTGGGTATCGATATTCACGTCGAGACCAAAGTAGTCCTTGCGCGTCTTGATGGCCATGACCACTTCTTCAAGTGAGCAGTTACCTGCACGCTCGCCCAGCCCGTTGATGGTGCATTCGATCTGGCGCGCGCCGCCGATCTTCACGCCCGCCAGCGAATTGGCAACCGCCATGCCCAGGTCGTTGTGGCAATGCACGGACCAGACGGCCTTGTCGCTGTTGGGAACGCGCTCGCGCAAGTTGCGAATGAACTCGCCATAGAGCTCGGGAATCGCATAACCCACAGTGTCGGGCACGTTGATGGTGGTTGCACCTTCCTTGATGACGGCCTCGATCACGCGCGCCAGAAAATCGGGTTCGCTGCGATAACCGTCCTCCGCGCTGAATTCGATGTCTTCAATGAGATTGCGCCCGAAGCGCACCGCCTGCTTGGCCTGCTCCAGCACCTGCTCGGGTGTCATGCGCAGCTTTTTCTCCATGTGCAGCGGACTGGTGGCGATGAAAGTGTGAATGCGAGCGCGGTTGGCCCCCTTCAAGGACTCGGCCGCACGCGCGATGTCGCGGTCGTTGGCGCGGGAGAGCGAGCAGATCGTGGAATCCTTGATGGCACGCGCAATGGTCTGGATGGACTCGAAGTCACCATTGGATGCTGCGGCAAACCCTGCCTCGATCACATCGACCTTGAGGCGCTCCAGCTGGCGTGCAATGCGCAGCTTTTCATCGCGCGTCATGGAGGCGCCGGGCGACTGCTCGCCGTCACGCAAGGTGGTATCAAAAATAATGAGCTGATCGGACATGGTGGGGACTCTCTATGTAATGGCGCCGGTAGACGCCTGTTTTGACTGGAGGATTGCCGACAAAAAAGCCGGTGCGCTTTTGGCGACACCGGCTTTGAACCTTTTATGCGGCTACCGCCTCTTCGGCGACAGCAGGGACGCGCTGCACTCCCGAGATGATGGCGCGCAACGAGGCAGAAACGATATTGGCATCGACCCCGACGCCATAGCAGACCTGAGCGTCATCCACGCGCAGTTCCACATAGGCAATCGCCTTGGCATTCGCTCCCTCGCCAATCGCATGCTCGGCATAGTTGAGCACGCGCACATTGCGACCGACGTTAGCCGACAGCGCCTGCACGAAGGCATCAATGGGGCCCGTACCTTCGCCTTCCAAAAAATACTTTTCTCCGGCGATCTCGATGTGGGAAGTCATATTGACCACGCCATCTGCCTCGCTCAGACGATATTGAGGCGGCTTGACAGTGTTGACCCCATATTCGCGCTGGAACAGCTCCCACAGATCCGCAGCCGACAATTCCTTGCCGCTGGCATCCATCTCGCGCTGCACGACCTGACTGAACTCGATCTGCAGGCGACGAGGCAGCTGAAGCCCATACTCGCTCTCGAGCAGATAGGCAATACCACCCTTGCCCGACTGGCTGTTCACGCGAATCACGGCCTCATAGCTGCGACCCAGGTCCTTGGGATCGATGGGCAGATAAGGCATATCCCAGATATCGCCTTCCTTGTGGGCGGCGAAAGCCTTCTTGATGGCATCCTGGTGGGAGCCGGAGAAGGAGGTGTAGACCAAGTCACCCACGTAAGGATGACGAGGATGCACGGGCAACTGGTTGCAATGCTCAACCGTTGCGCGGATATCGTCGATGTCGGAGAAATCCAGACCGGGGTTCACGCCCTGGATATACATATTGAGCGCCACATTCACCACGTCCAGATTGCCGGTGCGCTCGCCGTTGCCGAACAGACAGCCTTCCAGGCGGTCCGCGCCAGCCATCAGGGACAACTCCGCTGCTGCCGTCCCCGTGCCGCGGTCGTTATGAGGGTGGACCGAGATCACCACGCTGTCACGGCGCTTGATGTTGCGATGCGTCCACTCCACCATGTCGGCAAAGATATTGGGCGTGGAATGCTCCACGGTGGTGGGCAGGTTGATGATGCACTTGTTCTCGGGCGTGGGCTGCCAGACGTCGGTGACGGCATCTATCACGCGCTTGGAGAACTCCAGCTCGGTGTCCGAATACATTTCGGGCGAGTACTGGAAGGTCCATTTGGTGTTGGGGTGCTGGGCCGCGATGTCCTTGAACATCTGGGCATTGGTCACCGCCAGCTCAACGATCTCGTCTTCACTCATATTCAGCACCACACGGCGCATCACGGGAGCCGTGGCGTTGTAGAGATGGACGATGGCGCGGGGCACGCCTTCGAGCGCTTCGAAGGTGCGGCGAATCAGATGCTCACGCGCCTGGGTCAGCACCTGCACGGTCACGTCGTCGGGAATGCGGTTTTCCTCGATGAGCTTGCGCATGAAGTCAAACTCGATCTGCGAGGCCGAAGGAAAGCCGACTTCGATTTCCTTGAAACCGATCTTCACCAGTTGCTCGAACATGCGCACCTTGCGCTCGATATCCATGGGCTCGATCAGGGCCTGGTTGCCGTCACGCAGATCCACGCTGCACCAGACCGGAGGCTTGGTGATGACCGCGTCGGGCCAGGTGCGATCGGTCAGACGCACGGGGGCGAAAGCGCGGTATTTGGTGGAAGGGTTTTGCAACATGGTGAGTCTCTTTAGTCGAAATTAGAGGAAATTGAACCCAGCTCCAGCGACGCCCAAAAGCAAAAACGGCCCGTCGCTGATGCTACGGGCCGCCAAGTAGGGTGTGTTTGTACGCGCGCGCTACTTTCTCTGCCCGTTGGACATTAGTAGTAGAGCTAGCGACAGGTTTTGCATGCGGCTCACTTTAACACAAGAAAAGTTGACAGGGCCAGGATTTTTTGGAACCGAACTTCAATCGTCGTGCAGACCACGCTCATCGGGCTCGTCCTTGGAGGTCGCCACAATGCTGACCTGCTCGCCCTTGGCACGGCGCCAGACATAGATCACATAGCCCGAGACCGAGTAGCCGACAAACACCAAGAAGAGCATGGTTGCAGGCTCGATGCTGACCACGGCCATCAGCAGGGCCACCACCACCAGCGAGACGAACGGCATGCTCTTGGCACCGCCGATGTCCTTGAAGCTGTAATAGGGAATATTGGTGACCATGGTCAGGCCCGCGAACAGCGTGATGGCGAACATGATCCAGGACAGATCGGCTCTGTCCGTGGGATAGCCGCCGAACCAGGAAATCACATCGCCGAAGATGGGCACATCGCGGTGGGAAACCATCAGGGCACTGGTCAGCCAGATAAAGCCCGCCACCAGGGCCGCAGCCGCAGGCGAAGGCATGCCCTGGAAATAGCGCTTGTCCACCACGGCCGTATTCACGTTGAAGCGCGCCAGGCGCAGCGCTGCGCAGGCGCAATACACAAAGGCGGCAATCCAGCCCCAGCGACCCAGGGGACGCAAGGCCCATTCATAGGCAATCAGCGCAGGCGCGGCACCAAAGGACACCATGTCGGAGAGCGAATCCATCTGCTCGCCGAACGCGCTTTGCGTGTGCGTCATGCGCGCCACGCGACCGTCCAGACTGTCGAGCACCATGGCGCAGAAAACGCCCACGGCCGCCAGCTCGAACTTGTTGTTCATGGCCATGACGATGGCGTAGAAACCGCCAAACAGCGCTGCCAGCGTGAACAGATTGGGCAGCACATAAATGCCTTTGCGCGGCTTGCGCGGCATTCCACTCAGATCGGCAGAATCATTGCTGTTTTGCATCAAACAGACCTCCAGTGCTTGCATGTCAAATGCATGCAGCTATTAAAACGATAGTATTTCAAGCACGGCCATCATGACCATGTCCCTGCCACCAGTGTACCCGCCACACAGATCGCCTCCGGAATGAAAAAAGGCCACCTCGAAGGTGGCCTCTTGCCCAAGCGCAGTCATCCGGCTCGCGCCGAATGACTTGCCTGCATCAGTTGCGGGTCTGGTCGACCAGCTTGTTCTTGGAGATCCAGGGCATCATGGAGCGCAGCTGGCCGCCCACTTGCTCGATGGCATGGTCGGCGTTCTGGCGACGACGGGCAGTCATCGAAGGATAGTTCAGACGGCCTTCGCTGATGAACATCTTGGCGTACTCACCGCTCTGGATGCGCTTGAGGGCGTTGCGCATGGCCTTGCGGGATTCTTCGTTGATGACTTCGGGGCCGGTCACGTACTCGCCATACTCCGCGTTGTTGGAGATGGAGTAGTTCATGTTGGCGATGCCGCCTTCATACATCAGGTCAACGATCAGCTTGAGCTCGTGCAGGCACTCGAAGTAAGCCATTTCGGGAGCGTAGCCAGCTTCGGTCAGCGTCTCGAAGCCCATCTTCACCAGTTCCACGGCACCGCCGCACAGCACGGCCTGCTCGCCGAACAGGTCGGTCTCGGTTTCTTCCTTGAAGTTGGTTTCGATGATGCCGCCCTTGCCGCCGCCGTTGGCGGAAGCATAGGACAGGGCCACGTCACGGGCCTTGCCGGACTTGTCCTGGTAGATGGCGATCAGGGAAGGCACGCCGCCGCCCTTCAGGTATTCGGAGCGCACGGTATGGCCGGGGCCCTTGGGGGCGACCATGATCACGTCCAGATCGGCGCGGGGCACGACCTGGTTGTAGTGCACGTTGAAGCCGTGAGCGAAAGCCAGGGTAGCGCCGGACTTGATGTTGGGCTCGACGTTGTTCTTGTACACCTCGGGGATGTTCTCGTCGGGCAGCAGGATCATGACCACGTCGGCAGCCTTCACCGCGTCGTTCACTTCCATCACGGTCAGACCGGCCTTGCCGACCTTGTCCCAGGAAGAGCCGCCCTTGCGCAGACCGACCACAACCTTCACGCCGCTGTCGTTCAGGTTTTGAGCATGTGCGTGGCCTTGGCTGCCGTAGCCGATGATGGCAACAGTCTTGCCCTTGATCAGGCTCAGGTCACAGTCCTTGTCGTAGAAAACTTTCATGATGGCTCCAGGTCTCTTATCTTGAGGGGGTTAAAAAGGTTTGTTCAGATTCAAAAGTGGTGCAACGCAGCCATTAGACACGCAGAATGCGTTCGCCACGACCAATACCCGAGGCGCCTGTGCGAACGGTCTCAAGGATGGCAGTGCGATCAATGGCTTGCAGGAAGGCGTCGTTCTTGGACTGGTCGCCGGTCAGCTCCACGGTGTAGCTCTTCTCGGTCACGTCGATGATGCGGCCGCGGAAGATGTCCGCCATGCGCTTCATTTCCTCGCGTTCCTTGCCCACGGCACGCACCTTGACCATCATCAGCTCGCGCTCGGTGTAGGCACCTTCGGTCAGGTCCACCACTTTAACCACTTCAATCAGTCGGTTCAGGTGCTTTGTGATTTGCTCAATCACATCGTCCGAGCCCGTGGTCAGGATGGTCATGCGCGACAGCGAGGGATCCTCGGTCGGTGCGACAGTCAGGGATTCGATGTTGTAGCCACGGGCGGAAAATAGGCCCACGACGCGCGACAGTGCTCCAGGCTCGTTCTCGAGCAGCACGGCAATAATGTGTTTCATTGGGAGATTCCTCTTTTCGCCGCCCTCCCCTGACACCGGTAAGTGCCAGGCTCGACGGACAATAGATTCGTCAAAACGCTATTTAAAATATAGCTGCTTGTGCTTGATATGTAAGTGCTTGAAGCCGATTTCTTTCAAAACCGGCTACCCGGCATCACAGATCGTCGGCACCCAGCAGCATTTCCGTGATGCCACGGCCGGCTTGCACCATGGGGAACACGTTCTCGGTCGGATCGGTGCGGAAGTCCAGGAAAACCGTCTTGCTTTCCTCGCGCACGATACGGCGCGCCTCGCGCAGCGCAGCCTCGACATCGGCAGGCTTTTCGATCAGCAGGCCACGATGGCCAAAGGCCTCTGCCAGCTTCACGAAGTCGGGCAGCGAATCCATGTAGCTGCTCGAGTAGCGACCCGAGTATTCAATTTCCTGCCACTGGCGCACCATGCCCAGGAAGCGGTTGTTCAGCGCACAGATGACCACCGGGGTGTTGTACTGCTTGCAGGTGGCCAGTTCCTGGATATTCATCTGGATCGAGCCTTCGCCCGTGATGCAGAAGACTTCGGAGTCCGGCTTGGCCAGCTTGATGCCCATGGCGTAAGGCAGGCCCACCCCCATGGTGCCCAGACCGCCGGAGTTGATCCAGCGACGGGGTTCATCAAAGCGGTAATACTGGGCAGCCCACATCTGGTGCTGACCCACATCGGAGGTGATGTAGGCGTCGGCATCCTTGGTCATGTTCCACAGTGTGTCGACCACGTACTGGGGCTTGATGACTTCGGTGTTGGACTTGTCGTAGCTCAGGCAGTCGCGGCTGCGCCAGCCTTCGATGGTGTTCCACCATTGGCCCAAAGCCGCCTCATCAGGGCGCTGTGCCGACTCGCGCAGCATGGCGATCAGCTCATTGAGCACGTCCTTGACATCGCCCACGATGGGCACATCCACCTTCACGCGCTTGGAGATGGAGGAAGGATCGATATCGATATGGATGATCTTGCGCTCCACCGACATGAAATGCTTGGGATTGCCGATCACGCGATCGTCAAAGCGCGCACCCACGGCCAGCAGCACATCGCAGTTCTGCATGGCATTGTTGGCTTCGATGGTGCCGTGCATGCCCAGCATGCCCAGGAACTTCTTGTCACTGGCCGGGTAGGCGCCCAGGCCCATCAGCGTATTCGTGACCGGGTAGCCCAGCATGTCCACCAGCTGGCGCAGTTCGTTGCAGGCATTGCCCAGCAGCACGCCGCCGCCGGTATAGATGTAGGGGCGCTTGGCCGTCAGCAGCAACTGCAGAGCCTTGCGGATCTGGCCCGCATGTCCCTTTTTGACGGGGTTGTACGAGCGCATTTCCACTTTTTCAGGATAGCCCGTGTACAGCGCCTTCTTGAAGGACACGTCCTTGGGAATATCCACCACCACGGGGCCGGGACGGCCGGTGCGGGCGATGTGGAAAGCCTTTTTCATGGTCTCGGCCAGCTCGCGCACATCCTTGACCAGGAAGTTGTGCTTGACGATGGGACGAGTGATGCCCACGGTATCGCACTCTTGAAATGCGTCGGTACCGATGTAATTGGTCGATGTCTGTCCCGCGATCACCACCATGGGGATGGAGTCGGTATAGGCGGTGGCAATGCCCGTCACCGCATTGGTCAGACCGGGGCCGGATGTCACCAGCGCCACGCCCACTTCACCGGTGGCACGCGCAAAACCGTCGGCTGCATGCACGGCCGCCTGCTCGTGGCGCACCAGCACATGCTGAATGCTGTCCTGCTTGTAGAGCGCGTCGTAAATATAGAGAACTGCCCCGCCAGGGTAACCCCACAGGTGCTTGACACCTTCAGCCTGAAGAGACTTGATGAGGATTTCGGAGCCCATCAGTTCCTGGGCGCCCTTGGGGGACGATGCGGCGGCTGCAGAGGCCAGCTCGGCTTTGGAGATTTCCATGATCAACCTTTGTGAATTTCTCTAACGAAAAACCTTCGGTGCCCTTAGCCTGAAGCCCTTGTGAGGCCGGTTTAGGACTTAAGACCACATGCCATGGACGTTTGTGTGTACGCCGGACCGTGATCCGTTTGCTTCTTTAAGTTGAAGATCATTATCGCACTGCAACAAGACCTTCAAATGCAGTACACAAAAAAACATCATCGGATGCGATAATCTGCCGCTTTCGCCACTACCTAACTCCCGCTTTCTCCAGGGTTACTCTCTCTTGGCCACAGAACAAGAACTGTCTGCATTCCTCAAAGACGTTGAAAAGCGCGCCTTCAAACGCAGCGTTTTCCATGTCCGCGACGAGGAGGCCGCCCTGGATATCGTGCAGGACAGCATGCTCAAACTGGCCCAGCACTATGGGGACAAACCGGTCAATGAACTGCCCATGCTGTTCCAGCGCATTCTGTCGAACAGCACGCTGGACTGGTTTCGCCGCCAGAAGACCCAGAAAGCCGTTTTCACTCACTTCAGCGACCTGGAGTCTTCCGTAGACGGGGACAGCGACTTCGACTGGCTGGAAACCTATGCCACCAACAGCGACGAATCCGCCGCCAGCAACGCCGAAAGCCTGACCGAACGCAAGCAGACGCTGCAAAGCATAGAAAAAGAGATACAGGAGCTGCCTGCGCGTCAACGCGAGGCCTTTCTCATGCGTTACTGGGAAGAGATGGATGTCGCAGAGACTGCTGCCGCCATGGGTTGCTCTGAAGGCAGTGTCAAAACCCATTGCTTCCGCGCCATTCAAACATTGAGCAAGGCACTCAAGGCCAAAGGAATCGAGTTATGAAATCCGCGCCCACCCTCCGGCAAGAACAGACCGCCGACCGCATCGCCCGTCAAATCACTGCCCGACTGAGCGAGGGCGAAGCCTTGCTCCCTTACGAAATCACCGAGCGCCTGCGCGCCTCCCGCGAGCAAGCCGTGTCTGTACGTCGCCGCGAAGCGTCTGTGCTGCGCGTTCAGACCAGTACTGCAACATCCGCCCAGGGCAGCACCCTGACACTGGGCAGCCCCGACGAGGGTAGCGGCTGGTGGCGCACTCTGGTCTCGGCCATCCCCGTTTTTGCACTCATTGCGGGCCTGGTAATCTACAACTCCGACACCGAACAAAGTATGCTAAGCGAAGTCACCGAGGTCGATACCGCCTTGCTGACCGATGATCTGCCCCCTGCTGCCTACTCTGACCCTGGTTTCATCCAGTACCTCAAGACCTCGGCAGCCACCCCATCAGAACACTAAACAGCCTGCCACCTCTGCCTTGATGCCCACTGAGAAGCGCTCCCTCCTGAAACCCGACAACACCGCCGCCATCATGGCGGCGCTGTTGTTGGTGGCCTTGAGCTGGACAGGATGGAATGTCGTACAGCAAGTCAGGCTGGCGCCCAGCTCCGTCCCCCCCGCCACGGTAGCTGCATCCAGATCCATGCATGCAGACCCGTCCACGCGCCAGAGAGCCTCGGCGCAGGCCTCGGGTCCACGCTGGGGCGAACTCAGCAGCCACCAGCGCGAGATTCTGCAGCCGCTGCAAGAGCGCTGGGCCATGATCGGCTCGGTGCAGAAGCGCCGCTGGATTGCCCTGGCGGATGGTTTTGACAAACTCAGCGAGCGCGAACAGCAAAAGCTTCATGACCGCATGGAAGCCTGGTCCGGCCTGAGTGCTGCCCAGCGCAATCAGGCCCGGCTGAATTTCGCCATTACCAACAAGCTCGCGACTGACAAGCAGGCCCAGTGGGAGGCCTACCAGGCTCTGAGCGATGAAGAAAAGCGACTGCTGGCGGCCCGCGCCACTCCCAAGGTGGTAAGCGCCGCACCGGCCATCAAGCCCGTGCCTTCCAAGAAGCTGGCGCGCATTCCTGCTGCCACGGCCTCCCCCAATACGGTCCCCAATCTGCCCAAGATTCCACCCGCAACCATTCATCACCCACCACCGCCCGTGCCCGCAACACCAGCCATGGTGGAGACGCACCCCATCCGTACGCCCTCGGTGATTGTGGAGACGGCTCCCGTGGACATTCCTCGCGCCACGCCCATCACGCTGCCGCCGCTGGATGCGCCAGGTCAAGACGCGCATCAATGACAGAGCCGATGCTGCAGGCCCAAACCCTGGCCGGCTGAGCTGAGCCCTACAATGCCTTCATGCAGCAAAACACCCGGCCGGCAGCCCCATCGACTCCTGACTTCATAGCACCAAGCCTGCGTCGCCGCATGGCTTGCTGGCTTTATGAAGGCATGCTTTTGTTTGGCGTGGTGTTCATCGCCGGCTATTTGTTCGGAACGCTGTCGCAGACGCGCAATGCACTCGACAATCGGCATCTGCTGCAGGCCTTCATGCTGGTGGTGCTGGGGATCTACTTTGTCTGGTTCTGGAGCAAGGGCCAGACGCTGGCCATGAAGACCTGGCATATCCGCGTGGTCGATACCCAAGGCCGCCCCCTGACGCAAACCCGCGCCCTGCTGCGTTACGCAGCCAGCTGGATGTGGTGGCTGCCACCGCTGGCCCTGCTCTACCCGCTGGGCCTGCCGCCACTGGAGGTTCTGGTGCTGCTCATGGGCTGGATTCTGATCTGGGCGCTGCTGAGCCGCTTTCACCCCAGAAAGCAGTTCTGGCACGACGCCTGGGCCGGCACCCAGCTGGTGCATCAGGCCCCCACTCCCAAACGCATCCGCTGACCCGCCCCTCCATGAGCACCTCCTCACCCGACCCCGTCAACCCGC
The DNA here is from genome assembly GCF_053615495.1 of Comamonas sp. HJ-2. Taxonomy (NCBI): domain Bacteria; kingdom Pseudomonadati; phylum Pseudomonadota; class Betaproteobacteria; order Burkholderiales; family Comamonadaceae; genus Comamonas; species Comamonas sp. HJ-2. Next base: position 40,171 of record NZ_JBSIFD010000031.1, read on the forward strand.
AAAAAAGCCGTACCGGACTGTCCCGGGTGCTGCATGCCGGCGGCTACTCACTGGCTGGCCTCAAGGCCGGCTGGCATGAAAAAGCATTCCAGCAAGAAGCAATCTGTGCTGCCGTCATGATTCCTCTGGCGCTCTGGCTGGGCCAGAGCTGGGAGCAGACAGCGCTGCTGGCCGGCACCGTCATCCTGGTGCTCATTGTGGAATTGCTCAATACCGGCATAGAGGCAGCCATAGACCGTATTGGGCCCGAATGGCACGAACTGTCCAAGAAAGCCAAGGACATGGGCAGCGCTGCTGTATTTCTGGCCCTGTGCCTTTGCGGAGCCGTCTGGGCTGCCGCTCTTTATCACCGTTTCATCGTATGACTCAACCCGCTTTTTCCATTTGCGTGTACTGCGGCTCACGCCCCGGCACCAACCCTCAATTCACCGAAGTCGCCAAGGCCGTGGGCCAATGGATAGGCTCGCGCGGCGGCCAGCTGGTCTATGGCGGTGGACGCAGCGGCCTGATGGGCGTGGTGGCCGAAGCCACGCAACAAGCTGGCGGCCGTGTCGTCGGCATCATCCCTCAGGCACTGGTCGACAAGGAGCTGGCCAACCAGGCCTGCGACGAACTGCACATCGTCAAGAACATGCACGAACGCAAGGCCATGATGGCCGAGCGCAGTGATGCCTTCGTGGCCCTGCCCGGCGGCATCGGTACTTTTGAAGAGCTGTTCGAAGTCTGGACCTGGCGCCAGCTGGGCTACCACGACAAGCCCGTCGGCATTCTCAATGTGGATGGCTATTACGACGCCATGCTGCAGTTTCTTCAGTCCTGTGTGGGCAACGGCTTCATGGGCGAGTGGCAGATGGGCCTGGTCGAAAGCAGCAGCGACACCTCGGCCCTGCTGCAAAATCTCGTCCAGAATGCCGGCAGCCAGCTGGATACACCGCCTCTGCGCTCGGTAATCTGAGCCCTGAAAAACACTGCAGGGAGGCATCCGCCGACCCGTAGCGCTGCCTGCAGTGCACACACCCAGCTCCGGACCATGAAAAAAGCCAGACTCAAGGTCTGGCTTTTTTCATAGGGCGCATGACTGGGGCGCGACATGGCGACTTAGACAGCAGTGTCGTCAAGCTCACCCGTACGGATGCGCACCACGCGCTCCACGGGGGTGATGAAGATCTTGCCGTCACCAATCTTGCCGGTGCGCGCGACGTTGACGACGGCATCCACGCAGCGGTCCACGTCTTCATCTCGCACCACGACTTCGATCTTCACCTTGGGCAGAAAATCCACCACATACTCCGCGCCACGATAGAGCTCGGTATGGCCTTTCTGGCGGCCAAAACCCTTGACTTCGGTCACGGTCAGACCATTCACCCCACACTCGGCCAGGGCCTCGCGCACTTCCTCGAGCTTGAAGGGCTTGATGACGGCGGTAATCATTTTCATGGGGCTGGTTCCTCAATGGATTGAAATCGGCAAAACACCGGAGGCAGAACCTCAGGCGCGAAATTTGTTGATGATGGGGTAGCGCCAGTCCTTGCCAAAGCTGCGCATTGTCAGACGTGGACCGACCGGCGCCTGGCGACGCTTGTACTCGTTGATTTGTATCAGACGCGTGACCCGCTCCACATCCGCAGGCGCAAAACCCTCAGCGACGATGGAGCTTATGCTCTCGTTGTTTTCCATGTAACGGGACACGATGGCATCCAGCACCTCGTAGTCCGGCAGGCTGTCCTGATCCTTCTGATCGGGGCGCAGCTCGGCGCTGGGCGGACGCGTGATGATGCGCTCGGGAATGGGGTCGAGCCCCGTGCCGAAGGGATCGTTGGCATTGCGCCAGCGTGCCAGCGCAAACACCTCGGTCTTGAACACATCCTTGATGACGGCAAAACCGCCGGCCATGTCGCCGTACAGCGTGCAGTAGCCGGTGGACATCTCGCTCTTGTTGCCCGTGGTCAGCACGATGGAGCCAAACTTGTTGCTCATGGCCATCAGCAGGGTGCCGCGAATACGGGCCTGCAGGTTTTCCTCGGTCGTGTCTTCGGCGCGTCCGGCAAAAGTGCCAGCCAGCGCTGCCTTGAAGGCTTCGAACTGCGGCGCGATATCGATCTCTTCGTGCTGCACGCCCACGCGCTCGGACATTTCGCGCGCATCCAGCCAGCTGATATCGGCTGTATAGGGCGAAGGCATCATGACCGTGCGCACCTTGTCCGCACCCAGTGCGTCCACGGCGATGGCCAGCACCAAGGCCGAATCCATGCCGCCCGACAGGCCGATGAGCGCACCCGGAAAACGGTTCTTGCCCACATAGTCGCGCACGGACAGCACCAGCGCCGACCAAAGCGCATGATGGTGGTTCAGCTGGGGCTTGACTTGCCCCATCAGCGTCACGCGCCCATCCACCAGCTGCGCAGCCATCATGGGCAGCTCTTCCTCGAAGGCCGCCGCACGCGCCGACACCTGACCGCTGGCGTCCACCGCAAACGAGCAGCCGTCGAACACGACCTCGTCCTGGCCGCCCACCAGATGGGCATAGACCAGGGGAACCGCATTTTCCATGGCGCGCTGCGCAATCACCGCCTCGCGCTCGGAGGGTTTGTCGCTATGGAACGGCGAGGCATTGATGACGGCCAGCAACTGGGCGCCTGCGGCCACGGCCGCCCGCGCAGGGCCAGCATGCCAGGCGTCTTCGCAAATCAGCAGTCCGATCCGGATGCCGTCCAGCTCGAAGACACAGCTTTCCTCACCGGCCGCAAAGTAGCGCTGTTCGTCGAACACGCCAAAGTTGGGCAGCAGTTGCTTGAAATAGCGCGCAATCTGCTGACCATCGCGCAGCACGCTGGCAGCGTTGAACAGTTTCTCACCTTGCTCATCGCGCTGCGGGTGACCGATGACCAGCGCCAGCCCCGGCCATTGGGTACTGGCTTGCTGCAACTGCTGCAGGGCCGCATCGCAGGCTTCCAAAAATGCCGGACGCAGATACAGGTCCTCAGCCGCGTAGCCACACAGGGCAAGCTCGGGCGTGAGCAGCAGGCGGGCACCGTTGGCATAAGCTTCAGCAGCAGCGGCGATGATTTTCTGGACATTGCCAGAGAGGTCTCCCACAACAAAATTGCGTTGGGCACAGCAAATGGAAAGCGTCATGAAAAGCAAGCTAGGCGGTGAGGCCACCAGCCCCCGCGACAATCAGGGCATGGCCGAAAACAAGATTATCACTCGCGTGCTTGCCAGCGTGCAGCAGCTGGACGCACAAACCTGGAATGTGCTGCTGGCCTCTCAATCCACGCCCACGCCCTTCATGCGCCACGAATACCTGGCAGCCATGGAACAAAGCGGCAGCGCCACGCCCGATACCGGCTGGATCGCCCGGGTCATCACCGTCTGGGACGGCGATGAGTTGCTGGCGGCCTGCCCCCTCTATATCAAGACCCACTCCTACGGCGAATATGTGTTTGACTGGGCCTGGGCGCGCGCCTATCAGCAGCATGGCCTGCCTTACTACCCCAAGGGATTGCTGGCCGTCCCCTTCACGCCCGTGCCAGGCTCCCGCCTGCTGGCACGCAGCCAGGCGCTGCGCGTGGCGCTGGTGCATGCCGTCCAGGCCTGGGCAGCCGAGCAGCAGCTGTCATCGCTGCACCTGCTGTTTGGCGATGCCGACGATCTTGCTGCCTGCGCCGCAGCCGGCTGGATGCAGCGCAGCACAGTGCAGTTTCACTGGACGAACACGCCGCCCGCCAGCATGCAGACCTGCGCCGGCACTGCGACAGCACCGTCCCGCTGGAAGGACTTCGACGACTTTCTGGGCTCGCTGAACCAGGAAAAGCGCAAAAAAATCCGCCAGGAGCGACGCAAGATACGCGAAGCCGGCGTGAGCTTCAAAGCCATGCAGGGTAGCGACATCGGTGCGCAGGACTGGTCCTTCTTCTACCGCTGCTATGAGCGCACCTACCTGGAGCATGGCAACCCGCCGTATCTGAAACCGGAGTTCTTTGCCTCCATGGCCTCGGCCATGCCCGAGAACTGGGTGATGTTCATCGCCGAGCGCAACGGACAGCCTGTCGCCTCAAGTTTGATAGCTATTACCGCTTTGCAGTCAATGACTTCAGCATCAAAACCTTTGTTTTTTGAGGATGAACAAGCGCAAGCAGCTATTAATAACAAGGCGGCCTATGGTCGCTACTGGGGCGCTCTGGAACGGGTCGACAGCCTGCATTTCGAAGCCTGCTACTACCAGCCCATCGAATGGTGCATCGCCAACGGCTTTACCCGCTTCGAAGGCGGTGCCCAGGGCGAGCACAAGATGGCCCGCGCGCTGCTGCCCGTGGAAACACCGAGCGCCCACTGGGTGGCCCATCCCGCTTTTGCCGATGCCATCGAGCGCTTCCTGCTGCGCGAGAGCGAAGGCATGGCTCAATATGTGGAAGAGCTGCAATCCCATAGTCCGCTGCGCAAGGCCTGAAGGCTGAGACAAAAAAGGCCGCTTTGCAGCGGCCTTGAAGCTCAGTCTCCAGGAGACATTCAGAAGGTTTCCCAGTCATCCTCATCCAGCGAGGACTTTTGCACATTACGGGCAGTAGCGGATTCGCCAGCAACCGCGCCCCCCATCAAAGAGCGCGGGGCTGCCGGCATGGGGGCAGGACGGGCAGCCACACGACGGACAGGTGCCTGACGCGCCGGGGCGGCAGCGGCGACCACGGCCGGCGCCGCAGCACGGGCTGCAGCCTTGGGTGCCTGGTCATAAAGCGCACTGGCAGGCAACTGGAAGACCGCCACAGCCTGAACCAGATCCTGCGCCTGCTTGCGCAGCGCACCGGCGGCAGCAGCACTTTCCTCCACCAGCGCCGCGTTTTGCTGCGTCGTCTGATCCATCTGCGTCACCGCCTCGCCAACCTGGGCCACACCCTGGCTCTGCTCCTGGCTGGCGGCACTGATCTCGGCCATCAAATCCGTCACCCGGCTGATCGCCGACACGATGTCGGCCATGGTGGCACCGGCCTTGTCCACCAGTTGCGTGCCCTGCTCCACCCGCTGCACGCTGGTGCTGATCAAGGCCTTGATTTCCTTGGCTGCCTCGGCACTGCGCTGGGCCAGGGTACGCACCTCGCCCGCCACCACAGCAAAACCACGGCCCTGCTCACCGGCGCGCGCTGCTTCCACGGCCGCATTCAGCGCCAGGATATTGGTCTGGAAGGCGATGGAGTCGATGACAGTGATGATGTCGGCAATCTGCTGGCTGCTGTTGTTGATGCCCTTCATGGTTTCCACCACTTCGGCCACCACGGCACCGCCCTGCGCTGCCACCTGGGAGGCATTCATCGCCATTTGATTGGCGGCACGGGCGTTGTCGGCGTTCTGGCGCACGGTAGAGCCCAGTTGCTCCATGGAGGCCGCGGTTTCCTCCAGCGCACTGGCCTGCTCCTCGGTGCGACCGGAGAGATCAGCATTTCCCGAGGCAATCTGCGAACTGGCCGAGGCCACGCCTTCCGCGTTCTGGCGTACCGAGCGCACGGTCTGCACCAGACTGCTTTGCATACGCTCCAGGGCACCGAGCAAGCGGCCTGTTTCGTCCTCTCGCTCCACGCGGATGACGCCGCTCAGATCCCCATTGGCCACACGGTCCGCGGCCTGCACCGCCTGCTCCAGCGGCGCACGGATGGAACGCACCAGCCAGATGCCTGCCCCTGCAGCCACCAGCACCGCAATCAAGGCAGCCAAGGCAAGCATGCTCACAGCCCGGTCGTAAACCTTCTCCGAAGCCAGAGTCTCGCCCCTTGCCACATCGCCGTTGAACTTGATCAGCTTTTGCAGAGTCGCCGAAGACTGGTCATAGAGCTTGAGAGATTCGCCTCCCAGCAATTGTTTGGCCTGCTCTTTATCGCCTCGACGCGAAATTTCGAACAGTTGCTTGTTCAACTCGACGTAGCGCTCCCGTTCGCGCAGGAACTGCGTGTAGAGCTCGCGCTCCTCGGCAGTGACAATCAAAGGTTCATAGAGCTTTTTTGCCTCCGCCAGGTGTTTCTGCAATTGCTCGAATTGAGCTTCCACCTGAGCCATATAGCCGGGCTCCTCATTATTGACATGCCGCAACTCGAGCAAGCGGGTACGCGCCGGCGTTGTTGCACAAATGCCGGTCGCAGCTGAGGTAGGCTCGGGAGATGAGAGAGACGAGCTGGGGTCGGGTTAAGT